>NZ_BTGR01000002.1:0-488518 GCF_036985525.1 Croceitalea sp. MTPC6 | reverse complement strand
TGTATTAATTTCCACAACGCCAGGCACCATTGCCATTTGCCGCTGTACAATCCAATCTTGCATTGTGCGCAAATCGGACAATGAATACTTATCTTGAAATTCAGGTTCTACCTTCAGGGTGTATTGATAAACTTCCCCCAAGCCTGTTGAAATTGGTCCCATACTTGGCTGCCCAAAACCTTCTGGGATTTGTTCACGTACTTCTGTTAGTTTTTCAGAAACAAGTTGACGCGGTAAATAGGTACCCATATCATCGTCAAAAACGACCGTTACTACGGAAAGCCCAAAGCGGGATACCGAACGGATTTCCTTGACGTTGGGCAGATTGCTCATTGCAACTTCCACGGGATAGGTTACAAATTGCTCAATATCTTCCGTTCCCAGATTGGGCGATTGTGTGATGACCTGTACCTGATTATTGGTAATATCCGGCACAGCATCGATAGGGACTTGGGTCATACTGTATATGCCGGCACCAATCAATGCCAGCGTGAGCAGACCGATTATAAATTTGTTATTGATTGAAAAATCAATGATTCTATTAATCATAGATAAGGGTGTTAATTCAGTTGAAATTCTTGTTTTGTACTTTGAATAAAATGCAATGCACAATGTTGACGAATCCAATAGATGGACACGTCAAAACAGGATATAGTTATCCTATTAAAACTGAATTATGCCCGAGGTGGCTGAAAAAGGGAATGGGGAATATCTTTGCCAAGGTCATCAAAATGGACAAAGAATTCTTGAGGAATAGCACGCTGTAGCGGTTGAAATGCAACAAGCCCAAAATTTATCGTGTGAACGTGACAACAATGGCATTGGCAAAAAGGCGAGCATAACTCACAGTCTTGGTCGTGGTCCCCATCAATATCAATTACTGTAACAACTTGGGTATCATCGGCACTATTTGTCGCATCGCTACAAGGCACTACATTGAGTGCCAAAAAATAAAACGATAGTATGATTGCTACAACTTTCACGATGCAAAGATAAAAATATTTTGGTGCAACTGTGTTGCAAAGAAGTCCTGAAGGAGAGATAACTCAAAAATATTATTTAAGACTTAATAAACCTGAAAGCCTTAATAAATGGCTATCTACGCTTGTGCGAATACGAATTAAATAGCCCTTTTTTTACAAATTCCAACTACCATTCGGATTCTTCTTTTTTCAATTCAGGATATAGGACGTTGAGCAAGGGTATGCAATCAACTTTCTGTTTTGGATTCGTAGCATGGAACTTTGCCAACTTTTTATGAAATGTTTTCTTTTTGTCCAATAGCATCAATTTTTCCCAGATACCATAGTTCTTAAAGGCCTTTTCGATGTAACTCCAATAGTCGGTATAACTATGAATAGCATTGTTTGCAAAGGCTATCCATTGATTTTTCTGGTATCTGTAGCCAATAATCTCATCTCTTTTTGCGCTTTCAATTATGCAAATAAGAGGTTTGTGTTCGAAAAGTTCATCGATCATATAACTGCTATTAAGCTCATTTGCCAAACGAAAAATTATTAATGTCGATTCGTATTCAACAGGATCTGTTTCGATTTGGGCCAATATTGTTTCGTCCTCTTTTTTTAGTGTATATCCTTTTCGGATAAGCTTTCTTAAAAGCCACATTTTATGCTCAATAGCTTTATTTCTAAACATCGTTCCAAGAAGCGTAGCATTGTCCTTTGATTTTTCGTTTAAATCGATTTCCAAATATGCACTATCGATCATATGCTCAAGAAAACCCATATGGCCCTTTTTTGCAATTGAAAACCAATGGTGGATTCTTGGCTGACCATCTTTAGGTTTAAAAGCATCGGAATCATTCAATACAGATAGTTCGAATTCGTCCAAAGCTTCCATGTGTTCTTCGATTGAAGAAAAATTATAACCTTTACTTTGCCATAAGAATCGAAGGTCATCTATTATAGAACTTGCTTTTTCTTCCGCCACTACCTGCCTTCGATGCTCTTGATTTTTGATTTCCTCTTGCTTTTCCTTTTGAAGAAGTTTGGCATGTTCCTTCTCTCTAATCTTCAATTTTCCTCCATAGTCAAAATAATAAATCTGATAGGATTCAACATTGAACTTGAGTTGCTGAATGCTGACTGATTTTTCCAGCCATTTGCTGAGCAATTTATTGTCATCCGTCAGAAATGGATATTTGTACGTACACAGTAATCTAAAAGGTTCTGATTCTTCATCCAGTTTGAAGAAGTTTTGATAATCCGTAAGATATTTGATATCGCGTTCCATTTGTCGCTGGCCATGAACATCAAAATCATCCAATATCCAAATTAGAAAGATTCCTTTCCGTTTGTAAAAATCATGGCGGTCATAGATATAGCGCAGGGATAAATCGGATAACTGTATTTCGAAAACCAGTTCTTTGTACAAATATTTACAATACACATCGGGCCTGCGTTTTTCATTTTCGTCGTAAATAAAGGTATCGTCCACGCAGATAGAATGAACACCATCAATGTTGGATAGTTTTTCGGCTATTTTGTTCTTGAGTGTTTTATGCCTTGCACTTTCTTTTCCCCGATAAAGCTGTGCCATTTGGTCCGTTTCCTCTTGCGATAGGTTGGCTTCTTTTAAATAACAGAACGACGCATTTGGTTGGTGCTTAAAATGAAGTCTATCGTATTTGCTACTGGAAACATTCAACTTTTGGTCACACTCGCAGCAGTAAAGTTCTACTTCATCTCTATGATACTACCTGCGAAGTTCAAATGAATTTTTGGCTGTGTCAAAGACATCATCCGCTTCAAGAATCTCTCCAGAAGTTTTGTCAAATGCTACCTTTATAGATCTTTGAAACGTCATTTCTATTATTAAGGAGTGGTAGGGTTCGAAAACAAGTTTTGTAACTCTTGTTTTTTTACATTCAATTTCTGCAATCGAAGTATCGCCTCCTTTAACAATTCCATAAAATCCAGTTGCTTTTGTACAATTGGCAGTTCATTGATATAGATGCTCTCTGGATTGATTCCATTTTTAGGATACCTTGTCAATGAACTATGTTGAATGGTCAATAGCGCACAGAAGTAAAACGTATAATCAATAAATATAGAATCAAGTTGAATCGGAAAATAATGGCGCATTAAATTTTGAAAATATATATCCGATTTTTTCTCATCCGCAAGCAATTCCATGATTTCCTTTTCTGTTTTTGAAGCATCTCCCGTACCAAATTGGCCAATGTATTTTGCCATGGCTTGCATTTGGGATCTAAGTGTTGAATTGCTATTTTCAGGAAACTGATACGCTATGGTTTTTAACCCTTTTAGCAATTCTAGATAGCCATCGAGATCTTCCAATGTAAAATTGACCAAATCGTAATTTTTCAAACTGTCTATGACGCGAACGCCATCCGAAATTGATCTATAGTATTTGGCAAAACCTTCATTAGAAAACGGCTCTAAATCCTTTGGCATTGGATAGAGTTCAAGAAGTCCTATTGCAGCCTTCATTTTCTCTTGTTTTTGCACCATAATTTTTCTGGGGATTTTAAATTGATTGTGGGATGCCTCCTCTACTTCCTTTTCTGTAAAATCGCCGGAGAAAAGAGCCGCCGCTTTATTGGCTTTCTCGCTTGCCTGCTGGAACAGGAAATAGGAGTTTCTAAAATGTCCTTTTTGATGCAGTATGATTGCAGATTCCAAATCTTTATAGGCAATATTTAGCCAAGTGTTAACAGCTATTCTCATAAGGGATGTACGCGTTGCGTGAATAATATTGATATTTCAATCAGTTTGTAAAACATAAACCGGCATGCCGATATACTTTCTTAAATTTACGAATAGCAAATGATAAGTTCTTACCATTTTTCAATGGTCATTGACAATTAGTATTGCAAAAAATATCAGCGAATGCAATTAATAGATAGAAAAGATCTAGAAAACTGGGCAGACACTTATGATTCCATGGGCTATCTGCCCTACTTGATGTTGCGTTTGGTAAGGGCTTCTACACCGAATACGACTTTCGTTGATATTCCGTTCGGAAGTGCTGTGACCGTTGGAGGTTGGGACGGAGTTGTAAAATGTTCCGGATGTGGAAACCATGTTCCCGATGGAATTTCATTATGGGAGTTTGGGACAGATTCAAATGTCAAGGGCAAAGCAGAAAAAGAATATTCCAAACGAACTGCCGATCCCTTGGGTTATGACATAGACCAATCCACTTTTGTTTTTGTAACACCAAGATTTTGGAAGTTCAAAGAGAAATGGAGAAAGGAAAAGATTGCCGAAAAGAAATGGAAGGATATAAGGGTATACGACTCTTCTGATTTAGCGCAATGGTTGGATTCAACTATGGCTGTTGCCAGATGGTTCTCAAGTTACATCGGAAAATATCCTATGGACGGTATTGTAACGGCTGATGAATATTGGGAGGAATGGTCTTCAGGACCGGCTGGAATTTTGCCTCCTGAGACGGTTACCTCCGGACGGCAAAAGGAAATGGAATTATTGGCAAATTTTCTAAATGGCAGTCCTGCTATTAAAGGTATTAAGGCTTCTACCAAGGGGGAAGCGATCGCCTTTATCATTGCTTGTGCAAAACAATTTGATCAACCACTGAACGAGACATTCTTTTCTAAAACGCTATTGGTCGATACTGAAGGAAATTATAGAGGTATTCGCATTAACACGACGGCTCTCAACCTAATCCCAAGATTTGAAGACACCCAACCCCTCTATGCGGCAATAGCCAAAGGTCATCATGTGCTTGTTCCGCTCGGAGGGGATGATTCTTTCAATCAAGATACCATTGTGCTCCCAACGATTGAAAAAGATGGACAAGTAGCCAGTCTAATTGATATGGGCCTATCCAGGGAAGAGGCAATAAAGTATTCTAGGGAATCAGGTCGCAACATTACAATTCTAAAAAGGTTGATAGGTTTTCCGCATTTTTCCGCAAATTGGCTATATAAGGAAGATATCCGAGATATAGTACCTGCGTTACTGCTCGGTAGATGGAACGAAAACCACCTTGGAGATAGGGAGCTTCTGGAACAACTATCGGGTCAGACCTATTCTGACTATATCAAGGTCATAGCATACTGGAGGGATATCGATGAGTCTCCGATAATTCAAATAGGCGAAACTTGGAGGCTACTCTCCCCATTGGATGCATGGACGCATTTGGCACCTGTACTACTGGAAGAAGACTTAAAACTTCTAGGGCAGTGCTTTCTAAACGCTTTTCAAAATGGAAATCCCGATATAGAGGATGCCAATCCGTTATTTTCTGACGTACAATATTTAAGTCGGGAGAAAAAATTTTCTGGTTGGGCGCGAGAAGGATTGATACAGTCTTTGATACTGATAGCGCACTTTGGGAAAAATCTTAAAATTCCCCAGCTTGCTATGCCACAAGATTGGGTGGATGGACTACTAAGTCGATTGCTTAATGATGCGGACGGCAAAATTTGGATATCGTTCGATCATGAGTTACCACTAATTTCGGAAGCTTCCCCAGAAGTTTTCCTTAATTCGGTCGATAGATCGCTGTCTAAGGACCCGCCCCCAATTATGGAAATGTTCGAGGAGCATGAAGGGTTCTTATATAAAAATAGTAATCATACCGGTTTGTTGTGGGCATTGGAGGGATTGGCTTGGGCTCCTGAATACTTGTATGAAACAACCGTTCTATTATTAAAGTTATCTAAATTGGATCCAGGTGGAAATTTATCAAATCGACCTATCAATAGCCTTGCAGAAATTTATAAGCCATGGCACTATCAGACCCTCGCTGATTTTTCCGAGAGAATGGATGTATTGAAAAGGGCGGTATTTGAGGAAAAAGAATTAGGTTGGGTACTATTGTTGAGTATGCTGCCCGATAGCTTGGGTGTTGCACAGCCAACCCACAAAATGAGATGGCGTTTGTTTGCCGAGAATCTAAATCTTACGTACACCTATGATGAAATCTTTGGCACATATTCCACTGTCGTCGATTTACTTATTTCAATTTTTGACGACTCCGATGAGAAATTGGCCGAACTGATAAAAAATTCTGTGAAACTTTCCCCGCCTGATAGGGTTAAAATTTTAAAATTGGCGAATCAGAGTGTTCCAGATTTGAAACGTAACAAATTTGTTACTTGGGATGCCATTAGGGAAATCCTAAACCATCATCGGTCACACCCCGAAACCGATTGGGCTTTACCGGAAAAAGTATTGGCTGATTATGAAGACCTCTACAAAAAACTAGAGCCTCAAAATACCGTCAAAAGACATATATGGCTTTTTAACGACCACTGGCCCCATTTTCCAGAGGGCTTTAAAGATGTTGAAGATCTGGCCGTCGATCGTTATAAAACACAGGAAATAAAGATTGACGAAGAAAGAGAAAAAGGTTTAAAGGCTATTTTAAAGGAAGTGGGCATTGGAAAAACTCTTGAATTAGCTTCCGACGTTAAGGAGAAATGGAGTTTTGGCAAGGCGTTGGCCAATATAACGGATAACCATGGATCTGTGTTGACAGTAGTACTAAAACTTCTGAAAACAGGAGATTTTGAAGAATGGTTTGTGCACAGCTACATATACTTTAAGGTTCACGAGAATGGTTTTGAGTGGCTTTTGAAATTTTATGAAGGAATAAAAGGAGATTTTAGCAATGAACAGTTGGCGCATTTGTTCATACCATTGGATCAATCGAAAGAACTTTGGGATTTCATAGACGACACTAAGGACGAATTGGTCGAAAAATATTGGCTCAACATGTTACCTAGATTTCATAATTTAAGCCAAAAAGAAAAAATATATGGTACAGAACGGCTGATATATTTTAAGAGATTTTTTACAATTATCAATAGTGGACATACAATTTTTAAGGACATCCCATCGGATTTGTTGGTTGAACTATTAGAGAAAACGGCCTTAGTCAAGGCAAATGAAAAAGTCAACTTCAGGGAATATGAACTCTCCAAAATTTTTGAGGTGCTTGACGCAAGGAACGATGTTGAGCACCAAAAGCTCATAAACTTAGAATGGTTGTATCTTCCTGTGTTGGCAAGGTATGGTGCCCACAGAAGTCCAAAAATTCTTCATAAAGAACTTTCTGAAAACCCGGATTTCTTTATTGAATTGTTAAAGTGGGCTTATAGGCCGAAAGCTAACGATAGAGCAGAGGCCGAAGCAAAAGACACTTCTGATCCGGATATTCAGGAGCGTGCAAAACAAGCCTATCAGCTTTTGAGTTCATGGAAAGGTATTCCTGGGGTTGGAACAGATGGAACCATTGACACGGATAAATTGTTGAGCTGGATCGATCGCGTAAGAAGTTTGGCCAAGAAAGCAGATCGTATCGAGGTAGCTGATGCACAAATAGGGCAAAGTTTGGCTCAGTATCCGGAAACCGATATGGAATGGCCGCCCGATGAAATCTGCAAAATTATCGAGCGAATAAATACGGATAGCTTAAAAAGGAATTTTTCAAGTGCCACCAGCAACAAGAGAAGTTTTTCCTCAAGGGGTGCCTTAGAAGGCGGCGACATAGAACGTAATAAAGCCAAGTATTTCAATAAATTGGCTTCAAGGATAAAATCAAAATATCCTAATGTTGCCGCGATACTTCAAAGGTTATCAAAAAGATATTTGATAGACGCAAAAAGAATGGATGATCGCGCTGAAAGAGATAAATTGGAGTATTGACCCAAATTTTAAGAATCCTCCTTTTCTGAGGGTGTAAACAGAGCTTCTGTCTGAAATAAAATTAATGTCGCCATGATTGCCCACAAGTGAAGGTGGTATAATTATTTCTAAAAAATCTATACGAATCTTTTTGAAACAAAACTTTTTTATGATACTTTTACCGTATATGAAACCGCATACGCTGTATGTAGTTCATGAAATTTAAGCGATTATTAACTCGCTGTTAATTAAAGAGTTATAAAACCGCGGGATAGAGCAGTAGGTAGCTCGTCGGGCTCATAACCCGAAGTCCTGAAACAAGTGAGATAAAAACCCATATCGCGGGGTAGAGCAGTAGGTAGCTCGTCGGGCTCATAACCCGAAGGTCGCTGGTTCGAGTCCAGTCCCCGCTACTACAAAAGCTTCAGAATGTTCTGAAGCTTTTTTATTGTTCTATATTTCTAGCTTCAAAAGAAGTTAATTCGTTAGATTCAAATCTGGGGTTTATTTCAATAGGGTTGCAGCATACCTCACAGTCTTCCACATAAGTCTGACTTGAAACAGAAGTATCTAAAAACATGGATATTTCTTCCCAACAATAAGGACATTGAAAAAAGTGCTCAAACATCTTACAAATCTACATTTAACAACTGCCCTGTTAATTGTAGTAGCTGTAATTCGGCAAGTTTAGCGTTATATTTCGCCAAGCTTCTACTTGTTTTCGCATTTAACAGATTAATTTGAGCTTGTCGCAATTCAACAGAAGATACTTGACCCAATTTATAACGCTCGTTGGAACGTTCATAATTGTTGGTAGCAGTTACCACATTTTGCTCCTGCAACTCGTAGACTTTAAGTCTGTTGCTGTAATTACCTTTGGCGTTAGCAATATCACGACGTATCTCTTGCTTAATTTGTTGCTCCAAAGTTTCTTGGGAATCCAACAGGATTTTAGCATTTTTTATCTGAGTAATTCCATTTCCTCCATCAAAAAGGTTCCAAGATAAATTTACTCCCGCAGAAAAACCCGTAGATGTGTTTGATGCCAAAAAATTAGTAGCAGGAAAATTTCCTTCATTCCATCCATAAGAACCTGTTAAACCAATAGTTGGTAGAAAAACAGATTTGCCTGACTTTAAGCTGTAGTCATTGATCATAATATTTTTCTCAGCTTGTAGCATCCGAATATTATTTGCTTCGCCATCAATTAAAAACTCCTCTAGTGTAATTGGGTCTGTAAAAACAACCGTTGTATCCACTTTAAAATCTGTACTTAATTCTCGATTAAGCAGTACATTTAAATCGCGCTGTGTATTTTTAAGGGTTTGTATCTCATTCATAAGGTTAATACTATCATTAACCTTATCAACTTGGGCATTTAGGACATCCAATTTATTGGTTTGCCCATACTCAAAGCTATATTCTGCACGCGTTAACCGGTTTCGGGTATTAGCAAATGTTTCTTCCAATACAGCAATATTTTCTGATACTCTAGCCACTTCAAAATACACCGTAAACAATTGTAACATTGTTGTCTCAATAGTTTCACGTGCCTGTAGTTCACTTAGATTATATTCCTCTTTTAAGCGCTTATAGTCATACCACCTTCCCAGACCATCAAATAAGGTATAATTTAAATCCAGAGAGGCATTGTATCTTGTTGTTTCTGCACCGTCTACCGTTCTGGAATTACCATCTTGAAAAGTTGCTTCTTGGTCATTATTATCGTAAGACGCTCCTCCATTTGCTGTTAATGATGGTAAAAAACCCGAGTTTAACAATCCTTTGTTATTTTCTGCAACTTTAAGATTGTTCTTCGCAATTGTAATTCCAAAATTATTTTCTAGAGTTAGCTTTACTGCTTCTCCCTTAGATAAAGTTTCTTCTTGCCCATATAGTGGGTATCTTAAAAAAGTAAATAGGACAAAAAGTAAAATATATGTTGTGCGCATTATAAAATTTCTTCTAGTTCATTTTGAGTTTTACCCTCAAAATCTCTGTTAGAACCATTCTCAGTTATTTTATTCTTTTGTTCTTCTTGGCGTTCCCGTTCTTCCTCATTCTTTTCTTTTATGGCACGTTCAACTTCTTCTTTGGTGATTTTATTACCTGTCACTAACCATTTAAAAGCAACTTTAGTGCTATTGCTAAATGATAAGAAAAGTGGCAGCATCAGTAATGTCAATATGGTTGCAAAGCCAATTCCGTAAGCAATAGAGATTGCCATTGGCTTTAAAAATTGCGCTTGTCTACTTTTTTCCAATAATAATGGAGCCAATCCAGCAATCGTAGTAATTGAAGTTAGAAAAATAGCCCTAAATCGTGAACGACCCGCTTCGAAAATAGCATCGTCAAAGCGCATGCCCTCTCTAAGGTTCCCGTTAAATTTTCCAATAAGTACCAATCCATCATTAACCATAATCCCGATTAGGGCGATTATACCTAACATGGATAAAATATTGATTGGGAAACCATGAACCCAGTGCCCCCATGAAACCGCAGTTAGACTAAATGGTACAAGCAGCAATAAAAGTAGCGGTTGGCTAAAGCTCCTAAACGTAAAAGCAATAGTAATGTAGATTAAAGCAAGTACTATTAAACCAACAAAATTTACAGAATTCATCAACTTAACACGTTCTCTATTCTGCCCTTCATAAGATGCGGTAACCGTAGGGTATTTGGATTGTATTTCAGGCATAATATCATCCTTAATCCAAGTCATTATATCAGGGGCACTTGTAGTTTCTGCGTTCTTAAGGTCAGCATTTATTTGAATTTCCCGTTGCCCCTCTAAATGGTTTATTGCGACATCTCCCCTTGCTATATCATAATTTGCTATCTCTTTTAGCGGTATTCTTGAACCAGTAGGTGTTACTATACGCATCTCATCTAAATTGGTTATGGAAGACCTATTTTCCCTATCATATCTCACCCAAACACGTATCTCGTCTTGACCTCTTTGAAAACGTTGTGCCTGTACTCCGAAAAACCCGGCTCTTACCTGATTCATAACAGTTCTAAGGTCCAGGCCCAGTAAATAAGCATTCTCTTTTAGTTCTAACTGAATCTCTTTTATTCCTGCAGGATCATTGTCCGCAACATCCTTTAATAATGAATTATTGATCAGTGCAGTTTTTAGTTCTGTCTTTGCTGCTTTTAGTTCTTCAATATTATTGCCTAAAAGTGATACAGATACAGGAGATCCACCAAAATTCCCTCCCGAGCCGTAAACCAAGCTTTCAACACCAATCACTGGTCCAACCAATTCTTGTAATCTGGTTGTTATTAAATCTGCCCTAATTTCATCTGGCCTTTCCTCACCAGGCAATAGATTTATGACAAGTCTAGCTGCAGCTGATCCAGGACCTACATTCTTAATCATATTTTCAAACAGTACTTTATCTGTTCCTTTCAAATATTTTTCAGTCAGTTCTTGATTAACAATGATCGCTTTGTCTTGGATTAAACTAATTATCGAATCCGTAACCTTCTCATTGGTTCCATTAGGCATTAACAATTCAATTGCTACCCTATCACTAGCTATTCTTGGAAAGAATGCGGTTCTTATGATTCCACCACCAATTGAGCCAAAAGTAAGTACCAATGCCATGACAAAAAAAGCAAAGGTGAGCACCTTGTATTTTAATGTGAATCGTAAAGCCGGACTATACATTTTATCACGCATCCAAACCATGAATTGGTCTCCAGCTTTATTGATTACCCTTAATTTTGAAAATATGCGGCTTATGGTATTCTTAGGTTTATCCGATTGTTTTCTAAGTGCTTTTGAATGAGCTAAATGGGCTGGAAGAATAATTAGGGCTTCTACCAATGATACTACTAGCGTAAGAATTACAATTACCGAAACCTCACCAAAGAAATTACCAATTCTGCCATCCAGGAAAAGAAAAATTGAAAAAGCTAAAATTGTAGTAACTATGGCAGAAACTATAGGTGGAATTACCTCCATAGTGCCATCTACAGCTGCTCTAATGGGGCTTTTGCCCTTCTCATAATGTTGATAGATATTTTCGGCGATCACAATACCATCGTCCACTAAAATACCTATGACAATAATCATCCCAAAAAGAGACAGTACGTTAATGGTAACATTTAGCATTGGGGCAAAGACAAACATTCCCAAAAATGCTACAGGAAGTCCAAAAGCAACCCAGAAGGCTAACCTGGTATTTAGAAATAAGGAGAGAAATATCAGGACTAGTATCATCCCTACAATTGCATTCTCGGTCAATAATTCTGTACGTTGTGTCAAGGTTATGGAACGATCGTCCACAACGTGTAATTGGACATTATTGTATTTTTGATTGAAATCATTTATATATTCCTTTACCTTTTCTGCGGAACCTATTAAATCCTCTGTGTTGGTACTGGTAATGGTAATATCTACGGCCAAATCCCCATTGAAATAAGTTGTGTTTGGGGTTTCTGAAAAACGATCACGAATCTCAGCAACGTCTTTAAGTCTTATGGTACGACCTGAAGCATCTCCCCTAACAATTATATTTGAAAGCTCATCCCCAAAATAAGAGCGGTTATTGGCCCTTATCAGATATTCTTCAGCACTTGTTTTAATATTACCACCGGTAACCAAAATATTTGCATTGGTTACAGCTTGGGCCACTTCATTAAATGATACATTATAGGCCAAAAGGTTATTTTCATTTACAGCTATTTCAATTTCTTCCTCAGGATATCCTGAAATTTCGATTTGGGAAATTCCATCAATAGCTCGTAAATCATTTTCTACCTGTCTCCCTATTTGTTTTAAAGTAGCCAAAGAAATAGATTCGCCACTGACAGCAAAACTTATTGTTTGTCTAACAGCTTCAAGTTTAGAGACAACCAGAGGTTCCATCCCGGTTGGAAAGGTAGGTACCCTATCCACGGCATTCTTGACTTCTAACAGCATAAAATCTATATCCCTTCCCTTTTCTATTTCTACATTTATAGATCCAGAATTTTCCCGTGAAGTAGATGTAACCCTATCCACACCTTGTAAACCTTTAAGGTTATCCTCAATTTTAAGGACAATACCTTCCTCTATTTCTTGTGGAGATGCTCCTGGGTAGGCAATACTGATTAAAACATTCTGCGATTCGGTAAGTGGAAAGAATGATGATTTTAAAGAATAGGCCCCAACAATACCAAAAACAAAAAAGGCAATAATAATTACATTTACCGCAACATGATACCTAATAAAATACTCAATTAGTTTTCTCATTCAGCACTTTTTTCTTCAGTATTTGCTCCATAAACCTTGACCAGCATTCCTGCATAGGCACCTACAACAGGTTTAGAAACAATAGTTTCACCGTTTGGCACATCTTTTAATACTACTTTTTTGTCTGTAAAGTAAACTGGTGAAACATCTATTAAGTTTAAGACAGAATCCCTGACCACATAAATTTGACTATTGTCTATTAACAAAGAACGATTGACTTCAATAGCATCATTTTCACTTTTAGCATTTAAATTAGCTTCAAGATATTGTCCTGCTTTTAAATTTTTCCCTTTTACTTCAATAAAAGCAGTAATAGTTTGCGAAGCTTGGTCAACCCTACCATTTACCCTGACTACTTTTCCAATATACTCCTTGGTTTTATCAAGATTGGTAAGGGAAACTTCTTCCCCTACTTTTAAGAAATCTGCAAAGGTTTTACTAATGGCAACCTCAAGTTCGTAAACATCCGTCTTTATAAATTCACCCAATTTTTGACCCGCTCTTACCAAGGTTCCCTCAGTTACCAGGGTTTCAGTAAGAATTCCTGAAAAAGGAGCTGTAATAGTATATTTAGAAAGGCGTTGTTCAAGGTTCTTTACATTATAGTAGCTGCTAAAAATTCCCCGCCCTGTGATAAAGTATTTTTCTTTATCCGAACTAATTTCGGGAAGTTTAGGGGTCGTTTTTTCTAAATCGAAATTTGACAAGTATTGCTGCCATTTGGAAAAATACTCCGGATAATCCAATTGTAAATCTGGCATGATTGAAGTAACCAGGTTGTAAAGATTACTTTTTGCAGACTGGACGCTTGCATAATATTCTGAAGCATCTATACGAATAAGCGTTTGACCAGCCCTATATTCTTGACCAGTTTTAAAAAGCTTACTCCCAGTCCTAAAAACGCCCTGTACCTCTGCATAAAGTTCAACCCTATTTTTAGCAACCAAGTTGCCATTTGCAGGAACTATTATAGGTACGACACCGTTTTTAACCGTATCCACAAAGACCGTTTTTATTACCTTTTTAGGTCTTGGGCGACGGCTTTCCTTGCTGTTGATGATATATTTAGCGGCAAAAATGGACCCTCCGATAATAAGGACTCCTGCCAAGACAGAGATAAGTATTTTACGCATTAAAGCAGTTTGATTAGTGTTTGCAAAACTATTACCAAGATACATGGTTCTTGGTTAAAGATTTCATAAATGTTTAATGTTATAGTCCAATCACAAAACAAAAAAAGGGGATGCACCTCTGCATCCCCGAACCAAACAAACTAAAGTATAACTAACTACTCATTATCGTCTACATCTTCAAATTTTGTATCCGCCATTCTAGAATTGTCAAATGCCGAATTGTTGTATATTGAATTGTATTTTTCTTCGTCCGTATCAAAAACCAATAAGGATTTTGATTTCATTTTTTGAATTCCTCTGAAAGATTTTATTCTATTGTTCTGAATTTGTAAAACCTTTAAACTTGCCAACTGATCTAACTCTTCTGGTATTTCTCCTCCAAGTTGATTATTGGCCAAAACCAACTCTTCCAATTTTTCAAGATTGCCCATTTCTTTGGGTATTTCTCCCTCTAAAGCATTTTCGAACAACCCTAAAGTCTGGAGATTTCTAAGGTTCCCAAGACTCCCAGGTATAACACCTTTTAAATTATTACTGGAAAGATTTAATATTTTAAGAGTTGGAATATTACCAAAACTCTCTGGGATTGGACCGTTCAAAAAGTTATTGAACATAGAAAATTCCTCTAAATTTCTAAGATTACCTATACCTTCCGGTAATGCACCTTTAATTCTGTTCATTTCCAACTTTAAGACCTTTAAACATTCGAGCTTAACGATGTCCTTTGGTAAAACACCAGTAATACCATTGAAAGCAAGATTAAGGTATTCCAACTTTTTTAAATCCCCTAAACTTTCTGGCAAATAACCGTTTAAGTTATTGTGAAACAAATTAATGCCCACAATATGGTTTTCTTTGATGACAACACCCTTCCAAGTGGATACAGGTTCATCTAAATTCCATGAAGTATTCCATTTCTTTCCCTGTGTACTGTTGAACAAATCAATAAGTACTTTTTTCTCACTAGAAGAAATGTCTGAAAATGCAAAAGATAGTGTAGAAACAAAAAGAAGAAGGAAGCTTAAAAAAGTAAATTTTTTCATTGGTCAGATTTACGTTGATAAGAATTTACTTACAAATAAAGCGCACTTGTGGTTAATCCCCAAGAAAATGAAGTGAACATTTAAAATTATGTTGTGAAAGTTCCAAAAAGTGTGGTGAAAACATGTTTCCGCCGTGTAAGCTTACTTCTATATGGAGTCTATTTCTATGGAAAGGTTTTCCCACTCTGCCATTAGGTTTTCCAACTGTTCTTTTTTCTTATGGTAATCATCAAAAAAGTTAGGTTTTCCTGCTGCCTCATCATAATTCATAAGAAGTTGGTGGTCCAATTCTGCGATTACTTTTTCTAGCTCGCTAATTTTCTTTTCTATACTACTAAGCTTATTACGTAACGACTTTGCCTTTTTTTGAAGTTTATAATCATTTTTTGATTGATTATCAGTATTGGCAATTTTTGCTTTTTTCTCTCCTTTTTCAATTTTTCTAAAATCTTCAGCTTTTCGCTGTTCTAAATAAAAGTCAATATCCCCTAAATACTCTTTGATGTTTCCTTTTTTGAATTCGTATACTCTATTGGTTAACCCTTGTAGAAAATCACGGTCATGGGAAACTAATACCAAAGTCCCTTCAAAATTTTGTAGTGCTTGTTTTAAAACATTTTTGGATTTAATATCCAAGTGATTGGTTGGCTCATCCATCACAAGAACATTAAAAGGTTGTAACAACATTTTTGCTAAAGCTAATCTGTTACGTTCGCCTCCTGAAAGGACCCGAACATATTTATCTACCTCATCGCCTTGAAATAAGAAAGAACCCAAAATATCACGAACTTTACTTCTGTTACTCTCATTAGCGGCATCTATCATCGTATCTAAAATGGTCTTGCTACCATCCAAGTATTCCGCTTGGTTTTGGGCAAAATAACCGATCTGTACATTATGTCCCAGCTTTAAATGGCCACCATGTTCCAGTTCGCCAACAACTATTTTGGCCAGTGTAGTTTTTCCTTGTCCATTTTGTCCAACGAAAGCGGTTTTGCTTCCACGCTCTACCAAAAGGTCAATTCCATTTAAAACCTCCTTGTCACCATAACTTTTTGAAAGTCCTTTTAGCTCAGCCACTACTTTTCCAGGTGTAATCGAAACAGGAAATCTAAGTTTCATTACGCTGTTGTCATCAGCATCAACCTCAATTCTATCGATCTTATCCAATTTCTTAATGAGCGATTGTGCCATGGAAGCTTTGCTTGCTTTAGCCCTAAACTTTTCAATCAATTTTTCAGTTTGCTGTATTTGTTTTTCCTGATTTTTCTGTGCGTTTAGTTGTTGTTCTTTAATTTCAGCTCTTTGTACTAGATACTTAGAATAGGGCTTGTTATAATCGTAGATTCTCCCCAATGAAATCTCTATGGTCCTATTGGTCACATTATCTAAAAACATTTTATCGTGGGACACAATCACAACCGCTCCGGAGTAGTTTCTTAAAAACTGCTCCAACCAAATAATGGATTCTATATCTAGGTGATTGGTAGGCTCATCCAATAGTAAGACATCATTACTTTGAAGTAGTAATTTTGCCAATTCAATACGCATGCGCCATCCGCCAGAAAAAGTATCCGTGGCTTTATTAAAATCATCACGTAAAAAGCCTAATCCTTGAAGTACTTTTTCAGTCTCTCCTTGATAGTTATATCCTCCTAAAATTTCATACTGATGTGTTACATCATTTAAATCTATCATTAACTGGTTATATCCCTCACTTTCATAATCTGTTCGCTCAGCCAGTTGGGTATTAATATCTTCAAGTTGCGTCTCTAGCTTTTTTAGCTCCTCAAAAGCTTGATAAGCCTCATTAAGTACAGTCCTCCCTTGCTCAAAATCGATATCCTGCTTTAAAAAACCTATTTTAATCTCCTTATCTGAAGCAATAATTCCTGAGTCAGGCAGCATTTCTTTACTCAATAATTTGAGCAAGGTAGACTTCCCTGCGCCATTCTTGCCAATTAGTCCAACCCTATCCCCCGCATTTAATCTAAAAGCGATTTCTTCAAACAAATATTCCCCCCCAAAAGCAACCGAGAGGTTATGGATATTTAGCATACTTTCAATATAATTTCATTATTACAAAATCAGCTTATTATATGACCGTACCGTGCCAAAAATTGGGTACAATACTTATTTTTGCTAAAAGCTCTGCAAATGTTAAAAAAAGGAAACAAACTCTACAGTATTTTAACAGGAAGTTGCCCTAAATGCCATAGTGAAAGCATGTATGTGAATAAAAATCCATTTTATATTTCACAATTATTTAAAATGCATGAAAGGTGCTCCAACTGCCAAACAAAATATAAAATAGAACCTTCTTTTTTCTATGGGTCCATGTATGTAAGTTATGGTGTAGGTATTGCTTTTGCAATGGCTGCATTTGTGATTTCTTTTCTAATAGTAGGAGCGTCTTTATTAAATTCCTTTATTGCAATTGTAGCTACTATGGTAGTGTTTTTACCAATTATAATTAGGCTCTCCCGAAATATTTGGATCAATATCTTTATGAAGTACGATAAAAATCTAGCGAATTAGTTTTTGTAGTATTTTTTAGTGAATCTAGAGCAATCCATTTCTGATATTATTTCCTCCGCTTTCTCAATATAATCGAATAGTTTTTTTGAAGCGTAGGGCGCTATCATAACACCGCGAGATCCAAAACCGTTGAGGACGTATAAATTTTTGTGTTTGGGATGACCTCCTACCAATGGCCTTCTATCTGCAACAGTTGGGCGAACTCCAGCTACATGTTTTACCACTTCAAAATCACACTTCAAAAAGCTTTGTAGCTTTTCCAACAACTCATTTTTAGAGGCTTCTGTAGGAATATTGGTTTTATCCTTCCATTTATAAGTGGCTCCAACACGATATAGATCATTCTCTAACGGAATTATAAAAACTGAAGATTTTATAACTCTATCTTCTCTTAAATCTGGTGATTTAATTGTAAGCAGCTCTCCCTTTGTACCGTTTAGGGGTAAATAATCAAAAAACGGATTGGTTTTAAGGCCAAAGCCTTCGGCAAACACAATTTGTTTTGCCTTAATTCCCTTATAACCTATCGCATCATCGAGAATCTTTAGGTGACCATAATCAAAGGCTTGTTGTAATAATTGTTCTTTATTAGAAAGATAGCTACTGTATTTATCCAGTAAAGTTTTGGTATCTATTCTACCAGTATATTTTACTTCTCCATATCCAAATGGGGCAAAAATTTTTGAATTCTTATTCTGTATGATTTCTGTAGATAGAAAAAAATCAAGTCCAACTTTATCAGAAGCTTCGAACCAAGCATTTTGCTCTTCAATGGAAGCAAACCTTCTTAAAACAGGAACTTTATAGTCTAACCGTACCTTTAACTTCTTTTCAAGGTTCTGGTAAAATGGCATAGCCAAATCCAATTGTTCCTTGGCATTCCATGCCATTGTAAATCGTTTTAAAATAACTGGATTATATAATCCCCCAGCAACTAACGAAGCTTGCTGAGAGTTATCCGAAATTACTTGAAACGATTTACCATTCCTTTCAAGCTGCTCGCAGAAAGAAATCCCTGCAAGTCCCAATCCAACTACTAAATAATCTAGCATAGGGTGCAAATTTAAACTAGATTGCCTAAAAATATTCCTGCCTACGTAGGAATATAATAGAAAACGCCGCACTTAAGTGCGGCGTTTATATCTATTGAATTGGAAAATTCTATGTATTCTGAGGCTAGTAAGCCCACATATCTTGCTCTTTATCTCGGATAGTTTCCTTTATACGCTTGGCTTCCAATAATTGGAACAAAGCATTGTCAAAAACATAATCGTCAATATTACGGTCACCATGTACATTATCCTCTTTGTAGATAACGGCATTGAATCTTCTTGCATTCAACAACATATCAAAAGATATGGGTTGTGCAGAGTTTCGTTGGTTAAAGACCTTAGCCTCATGCAAAATCTGTCTTGCGCTTGGGTACCATACCCAAAACAACTCAACTTTATTTGCATTTTGGTCTGTTGACTCGTCATCAATAAAGTTGACATCTGGAGCAACAGGAGCAATTCCTAACAAACGGTACTTTAGTTCCCCTTGACGCTTGTCAAAATACCAGATACCTTTAATTCTGTACTCCTCAATATCCGCAGCTCCTAAATCCCTTCTGTTAATAAACTCTTGAGAGATTTGTTCGCCTGCATTTATTTGTTCGTACCCTAAATCTGTAGTATCGATTTTCTGCAACGTAGCAGTAAGGTCGCCAAAATTTCGCTTTTCAGTAAAATATGAATCCGTATATACATCAGTCAATGTTCCATTCTGGATGTTTTTCATCAAAACATGGTACAAAGACCTTCTGTCTGCACCAATACCAATGGTATCAGTTGGATAGTATAACGGAAAATTAACACGCTCATCTAAGTCGACGGTCTCCCATACGGTTTTTGACCAAAGGATATCCCTATCGTCAACATAACCATAATCAAGTGGGGCATCGTTATCCGCTGCCTTTTGGGCCTCGGTTTTCTTACCTACCTCCTGTGGTGTTTTGGCATTTAAAATATTTGCCTGTGCCACCATTGATATGGGCAAGAAGCTGAACGCTCCGATTACTAAAACATTTTTCCAATTCATCATTACTATACTTTACTTTATTAGTTTGTAAGCTCTACAACTACAGGAGATACTTTCTTTAATTTGTAACTCTTGTTATTTGAGATGTAAGCTTGAATGTCAAATATTTGTACTGCATCACCTCTTCTTGCTCTTTTAAGGGCAGATTTAGCAGCAGCATTTAATTTATTTCCTCTAACAACCACTGTTGGCTGACCAGGAACTTTAAACTTAAATCCACTAATTCCTAGGTTTAAGTCAAAATCAAAGTCTTCTAACATAGCTGAAACTGTAGAAATCTCTAGGTTTCTTCTAGGCATTTTAACACTACCTGCTTCACCTCTAATAGCTCCAGATGGTCTTGGTATATCCTTGATACGGAATTCTGACGTTGTAGAGATTCCTTGTCCATCAGGTAACGTACCAGAAGCTGTAATCTTAACAGTCCTACCTTTACCAGGGTTCATAATATACTTGCTACCACTAACTTGTCTAAGACCAGTAGCTCTAGCACTTACTTTATTGTTAG
The DNA here is from genome assembly GCF_036985525.1 of Croceitalea sp. MTPC6. NCBI lineage: Bacteria > Pseudomonadati > Bacteroidota > Flavobacteriia > Flavobacteriales > Flavobacteriaceae > Croceitalea > Croceitalea sp. MTPC6. The sequence goes on along the minus strand of NZ_BTGR01000002.1, from coordinate 468,335 downwards.
GAATACCAGGTATAGAGATAGACATTGGGTTAGCTACCCCGCGATATACCACATTCATCTTATCCGCAGCAATTAAAGCAGCATTAGGCTTAGAAATTGTTGCAAAAACGTCTTCTACCTCAACTGGCACTTCCTTACCATCTTGCATAAAGAACATTGTTCCTGTTACCTTATGGTCTCCAGCTGCACCAGCACCAATTAATAATTGGATGCCACCTGCCTCTAAACGGTAATCTTTGCCTTCAGCTAATTTTCTTCCGTCCAAAGTCAATTCTGCTCTTACTGGAGTTGAAGTCTTATCGGTTTTACTTACAACAAGCTTTCCGTCATACTTCTCACCACTGTAAAAGGCAGATTTACTTGCATAAAGTTTTGCCTTAAAGTTTTCTAAAGAAACTGCTTCAGTTAAGTTACCTTCCAACAAACTCTTAAGAACTTCTTGTTCGGTAGTTTTTATATCAGCTTGTAATTGTGTCAACTTCGTTAATGAAGCTACCATTGGGAAGCCCTCATAATGATAATTTATCCAATCTTGACGTGTACCATCGCGTTTCTCAACTTTACCTTCTTCATCACCAGTGGAAAAACGTACTCTTACTGCTTCTTTGATATCTTTAAACTTATCTTTTGGCAGTGCGTTAACTACACCTTCGCGGTAATTGTTCACAAAATCCAAGAACTTTTGTCCTTCTTCTGTTAAATTGTCTCCTTGGAAGAATTTACCATCTAAAAAATCAGATTTGTCCATGACCACGTAATCCTTAGGATCTTCTATATCCGCAGTCATTTCTTTCTTCAATCCTTCTAAGTATGCATAATACTCATTTGAAAGCTTGTTCACTTCCTGAGCATTTTTATATAATTCACCGTATTCTTCTGCATTTTCAGAAGCTTTGGTTGCCAAGCCTTCGAAAAAACCTTCGTTGCTTGCGGTCATTTTAGTATTGGAAGTCTCTAGCTTTTCATTCATTAATCCGAATGCTGCAAGAACTTCTTTACTCATATTTAAAGCCAACATCGCGATGAAGATCAAATACATTAAGTTGATCATCTTCTGACGTGGGGTTGCTTTTCCTGATGCCATTTTTCTAACTAGATTTAATTAATAATTTGGTTTGGATATTAAATCTCTAATTAGTTCTTAGCCATTGCGGACAACATACCTCCATAAACACCATTCAATGAAGAAAGGTTAGACGATAACGATGCCATTTGCTCTTTAAGCGCACTTGCATTCTGTACTACTTCTTCATTTACTGAAGCTTGCTTGCTTGCACTTTCTAACTGTACTTTATAAAGACTGTTTAAAGACTCCATCTGAGCTGCAGCATGAACCATTTCTTCAGAATATTTCTTAGTAGATTCCATTGCATCAGTTGTTGGAGCAATACCTTTGGCAGCACCTTCAAAGTTTCTGATGCTTTCTCCTAAGCTTTCCATAAGATTGGCATCTACACCAGCTTCTTTTAATAAGTTGTCCAATTTAGCAGATAAAGAAGCTTCGGCCTCTTTAATTTCAGCTTTATCGTTCTTCTTACCTGAAGGGGCACCATTTGCCAACTCTGGGTAAACTAAAGACCAATCGTACTCATCGTCAACTGGTTCAAACGCACTAATTGCGAAAATAAGTGCCTCTGTAATAAGACCTATTGCAAGAAGAATACCACCATTTAGTGGTCCAAATTCCCAGTGAAGAATTTTAAATAATGCTCCGATAATTACTACCGATGCTCCAAGCCCGTAGGCCATGTTAAACAGCTTTTTTGTTGATTTTGACTGTGCCATAATAATTTTAATTTTAAATTAAGTAATATATAAATAAGTATTTGGTTACTAGGTTTATATAATGCTCTCGCTTAATTGTTTTGTTTATAATCCGTTATTTCCTTTTGTTGAATCTTCTTCACCCATATAATCCTGTACGGTTCTAAAGCCAATATAGCTTCTTGCCGAGTCCTGGTATTCATAGTCTCTTGTACTCACTTGCAAGAAGTAAGCAACGTCTTTCCATGATCCACCGCGGATTACTTTTCTTTTGTTTTGACCAGAACCAGCATTTGGGTTCATGGTAGATACGTACTCGTATGCATTAGGGTCATAACTGGAATTTGTCCATTCAGATACGTTACCTGCCATGTTATACAAGTTGTAATCATTAGGTTCGTAAGACTTAGCTTCTACGGTATACAATGCAGCATCCGCAGCATAATCTCCACGTTGTGGCTTAAAGTTTGCCATAAAACAACCTGTATCACTGATTACATATGGACCACCCCAAGGGTAAGTACCACCTTCGATTCCACCACGCGCAGCATATTCCCATTCAGCTTCAGTTGGTAATCTAAACTGATTTACAAACTGCCTTCCACGACTTTTTTGATCATCATTCTTAAACTTAGTTCTCCAGTTACAGAAAGCCTTGGCTTGTTGCCAACTCACCCCTACAACAGGATAATCACTGTAGGCATCGTGCCAGAAGTAATCGTTGTGCATAGGTTCGTTATAAGAATATTCAAAATCACGAATCCAAACAGTAGTGTCAGGATAGATTTCCAGTTCTTCTTGGCGGATAAAGTCTTTTCTACTACCAGTTTTTGCTCTGGCAGCAGCTTCAATATCCATCCAATTGTACTTATACTTTAACTTGGTAACGTCGATACTACGCTGTCCGTTATAGGTTTCATCCTCTGATAAATAGATAGAATCAATCATAACCTCAGCATAATACTCATCTGGATAATCTTCTCTATCCCAAACTAAATCTATGTCTTTATTCAAGGCTCTACCCTCATATCCAGTTTCTCCTAAACCAGCATAGTTATCTAACATATACTTATCATAGGCAGTCATTTTGGTGGTATCGGCATCTTTAAAAGCATATTCACCAATTCCTTCATCCTCTGGACCAATACCCAACTGATCAGCCAAAATTGCCAATTTAGTCCTTGTAATAGAGTCTTTTACCCATTCCACAAACTGTCGGTACTCACTATTAGTGATTTCCGTATCATCCATATAAAATGAACGTACAGTTACAGTTCTTGTTGGAGCGTTTAAAACTTTGGCTTGATCCTCTTCCGCCTTACCCATAATAAATGAGCCGCGAGGGATCAGTTCCATTCCGTATGGTTTTTCAGGATACCATTTCTTACCCTGAACACCAACCAATTCACCTTTTGATCTTGATTTTGAACCACAACTGGTTAATAAAAAAACAAGTGCTATAGATGACAACAATAGCTTTCTCATACTTTAGGTTAAATTTTTCGATTTAAGATTACAAACTGTAAACACAAATTCACTACTCTCTAAAACTATTTTTTGAATAAATTATTGTGTAAATACAATTTATACCTAAAAAATATTTTGTTTAGTTGAAGCCCTTTTTATAGGCTTTGAACCACCGCTCAGGAATGTTTTGGTTGCAAGCATCCAAATAGTCTTGCTCGGCGCAAGGTAATAACGCAGGTGAATTGGTTTTAGTATGTTCAGGTAAAATTGATGGTACTTCTACCCACCATCTTTCTGTTACATGGCTCTTATAGAAGATGAGCTCATCAGAATCTGTAGGAACTGTAAACTTGGTAAAGTCATCACTTTTTGAACTTGGCACTTCTTTTATTCTATAACTTAAGCCCTCAATAAAATACCAAATAATCTGTGCTACTAATTGAAAGGATAAATTTGAATTCTCTATCTCGTAAATACCAAACAAGGATACATTGTCACTTATTCCAGCATATCTTGCTATAGCACAAATTTCACGGCCATTAAAACCATTGGGTGAAAAACCTGCGGACAGTCCCATTTCACTTGCTTGGATGGCACGGGCATCCAAACTCACAAGATGGGCATTGCGTAAGACGGGCTCTGCCAACTGAATATTTGAAACAATATCCCCCAAACGATAAGCATCAAAAAAAAGACGCTCCATTAAATCTATCTCTTCCTGGGCGTTAAAATAACTTTGATAACCAATATTTGAAAAGTTATAAAGGTTATTAGGTTTATCGGTAATGATCTTACTCATATAAGAATGTGATGAAATTAATTCATCATCCTCTCCAAAATCAAAACGGCTGTCTATCGCAACCAAATTGATCATGTCCTTAATATTGTCAAAAGCTCTATAGGTTGGAAAAGTGATGTCTTGGGTAGCCCCTAATATAATAGGTATTATCTTTTCTTCTAAAAGCCCAGCGACAATTTCTTTGACCACAAAGTAGGTGTCTTCTACAGTATTACCTTCTTCAACATCACCGATATCAATAATGGTCGAGTTCCAATTGCCACTCATTAATCTGTATAATTGAATGCGAACAGAATCTATGTCAAGCTTCTCTGGTTTTTTCTCAAATGCGTTTCGCGATTCTAAAACTCCAAAAATTGCTACAGTAGCATTTGCAAATACAGGTAAGCCTTTTTTCTTGGTATGTTTATGAATACTCTTTCCTAAAGCTTGTGGGGGTAAAAATTCGGAAAACGCCAAGACTTTATCTTTGACGGGAACCAAAAAATCGAATGCCATAATAGATTGCTTGGGGTGTTATACTTACTTTTTAGCTTTGGCTCTAGTTTTTTTCTTTGGGGTTTTCTTTTCAATCAATGCCTTTGCTTCTTCTAAAGAAACTTTAGTTGCATCCACATCTTTAGAAAGCTCAACTTTTACTTTGCCTTTTAATATGTTATGCCTTCCCCATCTTGCCTTTTCAATACGAATGCCTTCTTCTGGCCATTCTTGAATTAGCTTTTCTATCTCCTTTTGTTTTTTTGCTTCAATTAATTCGACAATATCATCTTTTGTCAAATTATCGTAATCGTATTTTTTATTCACGTTGATAAACATTCCGTTCCATTTAATAAATGGTCCAAATCTACCAACTCCTTTGGTCACTTCTTTATCTTCATAATGTGCAATAGGCGCATCTGCTAATTGTTTTGCCTTTATTAATTCGATAGCCCTATCCATATCCACATCAAAAGCGCTTTCACCTTTATCTAAAGAAATAAACTTCTTGCCAAACTTCACATAAGGACCATACCTACCCACATTAGCTTCAACCTCTTCGCCTTCATAAACTCCAAGCTTTCTTGGAAGTTCAAACAAAGTCATGGCCTCATCGAATGTTATGGTAGTGATGGATTGTTCAGGCAATAAACTAGCAAATCTTTTTTCTTCATCTTCAGCATCCCCTATCTGAGCCATTGGTCCAAACCTACCTAAACGAACCAGTACCGGCTTCCCAGTCTTGGGGTCTTCACCCAATATTCGTTCACCACTTGCTCTGTCCGCATTTTCTTCTACATCCAATACCGTAGGGTGAAAATCCTTGTAAAAAGCTTTCATTACTTTTTGCCAATCCTCATCTCCCGTAGCAATTTCATCAAAATCTTCTTCAACCTTGGCAGTAAAATTATAATCCAAAATATTGGTGAAATGACTCACTAAAAAGTCATTTACAATCATACCTATATCTGTAGGTACCATTTTACCCTTATCCGAGCCTATGGTTTCGGTAAGTTGTTTTTCATTTACCCCACCATTCTCTAATATCAATTGGGAGTATTTACGTTCAACCCCTTCAACAGTTCCTTTTTCAACATATCCTCGATTTAGAATAGTAGAAATTGTTGGAGCATATGTAGACGGACGGCCAATACCTAGTTCTTCCAACTTCTTTACCAAAGAAGCTTCCGTGTATCTGTAAGGCGGTCTTGTAAAACGCTCCGTGGCAGAAATATAATTGTTCAATAAAGTTTCACCTACGCTCATTGCCGGCAACATTCCTTCTTGCTCTTCTGCATCTTCCTCATCGCTGCCTTCCAAATAAACTTTTAGAAATCCATCAAACTTTACTACCTCTCCATTGGCCGTGAATTCTTCACTATGCGTATTTGCCTTAATTCTAACATTAGTCCTTTCCAGTTGGGCATCACTCATTTGGGAAGCCAAAGTCCTCTTCCAGATAAGTTCATATAATTTTTGTTGGTCACGTTCCAAAGACGGAGTTTGCAATTTCATATCTGTGGGACGTACTGCCTCATGTGCTTCTTGAGCGCCTTTAGATTTGCCCGTGTAATTTCTCGTCTGACTGTATTCTTTACCGTAGTTATTTGTTATTGCTTCCTTAGCTGCTTCCAACGCCTCTTTAGAAAGGTTTACGCTATCCGTACGCATGTAGGTTATTAAACCTGCTTCATATAAACGTTGTGCAACTTGCATTGTGCGACCCACGGAAAAATATAATTTTCTTGAAGCTTCTTGCTGCAAGGTAGAAGTCGTAAAAGGTGCTGCCGGAGATTTTTTTGCCGGTTTTTTATCCAGTTTGGCTACCGAAAAGTCTACACTTATATTTTCCCTTAAAAAGGCTTCTGCCTTTTCTTTGGATGAAAAGGTTTTATTGAGCTTAGCCTCAAAGACCTTTCCTTTTTCTGTCTTGAATTCTGCCTTTATCCTGTAGGATGCCTCTGGAGTAAAACCTTCTATATCACGTTCGCGTTCTACAATTAAACGTACTGCGACAGATTGCACACGACCAGCAGATAATCCTGGTTTAATTTTTTTCCAAAGTACTGGGGATAATTGGTATCCTACCAATCTATCCAAAACCCTTCTCGCTTGCTGGGCGTTTACCAAATTATAATTTATTTCCCTTGGATTCTCAATCGCTCTTTGGATAGCAGACTTCGTTATGGAATTAAAAACAATTCTCCTAGTTTTACTTTTTTCTAGACCAAGTTCTTCGGCTAAATGCCAGGAAATTGCCTCTCCTTCTCGATCTTCATCGCTGGCCAACCAAATGGTATCAGCTTTCTTGGCCAAATCTTTTAGTTTTTTGACTAGAGCCTTCTTCTCTTTATCAACTATATATTTAGGCTCAAAATTATTATCAACATCTACGCCTAACTCTTTTGAAGGTAAATCGGCAATGTGCCCAAAACTGGACTCTACCTGATAATCCTTTCCTAAAAATTTCTCAATGGTTTTTGCCTTTGCAGGGGACTCAACTATAACTAAGTTCTTTGGCATTCAATAGGTTTTGAGGTAACAAAAGTATATGAATTTTTTGATTTCAGATTTTTATTCAAACATCTATACAAAAAAATATCCCGCTGAAAACGGGATATTTACTTTACTTATTGTGCTATTCTAGTTGAGTTGTAATTGACTTATGAGCTGAATATCATTGTTTACATATTCATATTGGTATAGAATTCCATCACCAATCATGAGCAATTGTTCCTCCATTGGAATAACATCAAACGTAACGATATCTTTAAAATGATTTAACTGTGGTAAGTCTGGCACATTAGATTTATCATATACTTTCAATCCAGAGGCACCATCACATATAAATAGGTTGTTATCCTTAATTCCTAACCCGTAAGGTTCCTCCATTGGATATATTACCTTTAGCTCAGGATTCTCAATAGTAGATATATCAATAATATAAAGTCCACTCTCCGTTGCTCCGCAAAAATTACCTCCACGAAGGGTTAGATATGCATAATTACCATCTACTACTACAGGGTCGCAAGCAGTACCATGTTCAAAGTCCGAAACAAATGTTGGTGTAGCTGGCTCTGATATATCATAAATATACATGCCCCGAGTGCCACCCAAGAATAACAAGTCTCCCTGATTGAAAATAGTTTCTATACCACCACTTGTATAAACTTCATCCAAAACTTCTGGAGCATCAAGGTCTGAAATATCAAAAACGTTGATACTGGACCATTCCACAGCATAGAGATAATCCCCAACAATTCTAAAACGTGCCAAAGAACCTCCCTGCCCCGAATCTGAACTTGGAGAAGCATCCGAATTGGCCAAAGCACCGTCTTCTAAAAAGGTATAACCGTACTTTTCGTTGAACTCACTTTGAGGCATGCGAACTTTTTTTGTCTCCCAACCAATGATAGCTTCACGGTTTGCATCAAACCCTTCATAATCAAACGCATCTGCTTCTGGCCAATTAACATCAAAACCTACCGTACACCAAAATTCTTGATAGATGGCATTTTCCAAACGTTTTATATTACCAATATTATTCATGTCAGAAATATCCATGACCACTAAATCCCCATAACTATCCGCATATAAACGGTCATTTTTTATGGATATATCTTGGTTTCCTTCAAGCTTTATAAAAATAGTTTTCTGTGGTGCCTCAGGGTTGGTATTGTCCAATACATGTACCCCTCTGCCCACATCATTCACAAAAATGTAATTCTTGTAAGCGTAAATTTTACCGGACTGGACAATGTCTACCGGGTCCGTTACTTTGACCGCTTCTTCCTTAAAGGTTATTAAATCAGCGGTTAAAGGAGTAGCTATAACATACTCCTGAAATCCTGGGAGCAAATCATCAGAATCATCACATGCGATGAAACTCGATAAAAAAAGTAGAAAAACAAAAAGATGGTTCTTTTTCATGATTGTTTAATTTTTTGGATGATAATCTACCCTTTGGATGTCAATAATTAAACAAAGTTGCTTTTTGGAATGTAATTTTAATGTTAAAAGTTGTAGAGTGTAGTTACAATAATCCCCTTATTATACTTTATCCTTAAAAGTTCTTCCCTGCTTTTTGCAGCTATGTTAAAAGGATTTTCATGCAAAACAACACCGCTATTCCTAGAGAGTCTGATATTAGCTCCAGTAATTTTGTCAAGGTTAGCCATAAACGTACGTTTTGGTAGATGCTCGGTCACAATTACGTATTTATAAGCTTTGAATTTTTCCACAACCTTTTTAATATCATTATTGGATAGGTGTTGTAGAACTTGCCTTACCAAGATGCAATCGGTTTTTGGTAAACTTTCTTCAACAATATTTAAACATTGAAAGCTTAACTTTTCGTCTGTAAATAGCTTTTTGTTTCTTTCAATGAGTTCTTCAACCACATCAACCCCAATATATTCCTTGGAAAATTTCACTAATTGACTACCTACATTAAAATCGCCACAACCCAAATCGCATACTAAAAGCGAATTTGAATGGGAATTCAAAAATTCTGAAATAGTTTTCACGTAGGGTTTAACAACTTTTTTTGAGTGTGAACCAAAACCTGAATAGAAATCATATTTTGAACCACCCCACTTTTTCTTGGAGTAAACCTCAGACATCACTTTTTTTATGGGTACTTCTGAGCTTTTGAAGGATGTTTTATTTTCTTGATTAGATAATCCTTTGTTATCCTCCTCTGCTGATTTCTTGAAAAGCTTTTTAAAAAAAGTCAATATTGGGCAATTATTTTAATTACAATTTAACTGTCATATTGTCACTAATATACATTAAGCACTATCTTTGCAAACGCTAAGAACATATAATGAACATTGACGAAAATACTGAAAAGATAATTGACGAGGCTATCCAAGGGAAAGCACTTGACCTTGTTAAGGATGATGTGAACACCCGTAAGCTTTACATAGAAAGTTATGGATGTCAAATGAATTTTTCTGATAGTGAAATAGTTGCTTCCATTTTAGCAAAAGAGGGGTTCAATACTACCCAAGAACTGGACGAAGCAGATTTAGTGTTGGTGAATACCTGCTCTATCCGTGAAAAAGCTGAGCTTACCGTTCGCAAGCGTTTAGAAAAGTTCAATAAGGTAAAAAGAACTAATCCCAATATGAAGGTAGGTGTTTTGGGCTGTATGGCAGAACGCTTAAAGGAGAAGTTTTTAGAGGAAGAAAAAATCGTTGACTTGGTCGTTGGACCAGATGCTTATAAAGACCTCCCCAATCTTGTACAAGAAATTGATGAAGGAAAGAACGCAGTAAATGTTATTCTTTCCAAAGATGAAACGTATGGGGATGTCTCCCCTGTCAGGTTAAATTCAAACGGTGTAACAGCATTCGTATCTATTACCCGTGGTTGTGACAATATGTGCACATTTTGTGTGGTTCCATTTACTCGCGGACGCGAGCGCAGTAGGGACCCACAATCTATTATAGAGGAAGTAAATGATTTATGGAACAAAGGTTTTAGAGAAATTACACTTCTTGGTCAAAATGTGGATAGCTATTTATGGTATGGCGGAGGCCTAAAGAAAGATTACAGCAAAGCTAGTGACATGCAAAAGGCCAGTGCCGTAAATTTTGCCAATTTGTTAGAACTAACCGCCACTGCACAGCCTAAAATGAGGATTCGCTTTTCTACTTCCAATCCGCAGGACATGACATTGGACGTAATAGAAGTAATGGCAAAACACGAAAATATTTGCAACTATATTCACCTTCCCATACAAAGTGGAAGCAATCGTATTTTAAAAGCGATGAATCGTTTGCACACTAGAGAGGAGTATTTTGAATTGATAGATAACATTAAAAGAATCATACCAGATTGTGCCATTAGCCAAGATATGATAACTGGCTTCCCAACAGAGACCGAAGAAGATCACAAAGACACGCTTTCTTTAATGGAATACGTAAAGTATGATTACGGCTTTATGTTTGCCTATTCGGAAAGACCAGGAACTTTGGCCGCCAGAAAATTGGAAGATGACATTCCTTTAGAAGTTAAAAAAAGAAGGCTTGCCGAAGTAATTGCAGCGCAGCGCAGACACTCACTATATAGAACCCAGCAGCATGTGGGCAAAATTCAAGAAGTTTTAATAGAAGGGACCTCTAAAAAGTCAGATGTACATTGGATGGGTAGAAACTCACAAAATACAGTAGTTGTTTTCCCAAAGGAAAACTACAAAAAAGGTGATTTTGTGATGGTGAAAAATAATGATTGTACTTCCGCCACCTTGATAGGTGAAGTGGTAGGCTATTCAAAGAACAATTGATATGGAAGGAATTCAATCCATAAAACAACGATTTGAAATAATCGGTAATGATGTTAAGCTCAACCGTGCCATTGAAAAATCTATCCAAGTTGCTCCCACAGATATTTCTGTTTTGGTCACTGGGGAAAGTGGTGTAGGAAAAGAGTCTATCCCAAAAATTATTCATTCGCTCTCTCACCGCAAACATGCCAAATACATAGCGGTAAACTGTGGAGCTATCCCTGAGGGCACAATTGATAGTGAGCTTTTTGGACATGAAAAAGGGGCTTTTACAGGAGCTACACAAACCCGTAGTGGATATTTTGAAGTTGCGGATGGTGGAACCATATTTTTAGATGAGGTTGGGGAGTTACCACTAACTACACAAGTGCGTTTGCTTCGAGTTTTAGAAAATGGGGAATTTCTTAAAGTTGGGTCTTCCCAAGTGCAAAAAACCGATGTTCGTATAGTGGCGGCCACTAATGTGAATATGTTTGAGGCCATTAAAAAAGAAAAGTTTAGAGAAGACCTTTATTATCGACTTAGCACAGTTGAAATAAACATTCCTCCACTACGTGAGCGTCAAGAGGACATTCATTTATTGTTTAGAAAATTTGCTTCAGATTTTGGCCAGAAATATAAAATGCCAACCATCCGACTGGAAGACAATGCTATTGACCTCCTTTTAAAATATAGGTGGCCGGGCAACATCCGTCAGTTACGTAATATTGCGGAACAAGTTTCAGTTTTGGAAGAAAAAAGAGTAGTGTCCGCAAGCACTTTACATGGGTACCTTCCCAATGCAAATGCTTCAAATCTTCCTGCTGTTATTGAATCGCAAAAGAGTGAGAGTGATTTTAGCAATGAACGGGAAATTCTATATAAGGTCCTTTTTGATATGAAAGGCGATTTAACTGACCTTAAAAAATTGACCCTAGAACTTTTAAAAAATAATGATTCCGAGAAAGTTCAAGAAGAGAATGAAACGCTTATTCGCAAGATTTATGGCAATAAAGATGAAGAAATAAGAAATTCTGAAGATTCCATGGCAGAAGTACTACATCTGCCTGAACCCGTTATTGAAAATAGCCCTCAGAATGTTTCGGTGCAGGAAGACCGTTACCATTTCGCAGAAGAAATTGAGGAAGAAGAAACCCTATCTTTACAGGAAAAGGAAATCGAATTGATAAAGAAATCTTTGGAACGTAATAGAGGTAAAAGAAAAGCAGCAGCAGCGGAACTGGGTATTTCGGAACGGACTTTGTACCGGAAAATTAAACAATATGATTTATGAAAGTTAAACACATTGGTTTTGTAATTTTCGTGTTAGCCAGTTTTGTGCTTAATGGCTGCGGTGTGTATTCTTTCACTGGTGCTGATGTTGGTTCAGCAGAAACATTCCAAGTAAATTTCTTTAATAATTATGCAGATCAAAGCCCTGGGTCAACCATTGAACCAGGTCTGGATAGGGACTTTACAAATTCACTTCAAGATTTAATCAATAATTTAACGAGTCTGTCCCTAACCGGGAATAATGGAGATTTAGTTTATGAAGGAGAGATTGTAGAATATCGGGTCGCTCCAATGACTGCTACAGCTAACCAAACAGCTGCTCAAAACCGATTGACGATGACCGTGAATGTGCGTTTTTACAATAATAAAAAAGAAGATTCAGATTTTGAACAGCGCTTTTCTTTCTTCTTTGATTTTCCTGGAACTTCACTTTTAGAATCTGTAAAAACTGAAGCACATGAAGAGATTTTTGAGCGAATCACCCAAGATATTTTTAATAAGTCTTTAGCTGACTGGTAATAGTAATATGAACGTTTCAGATTTTATACATATTCTTCAAAAATCGGATACCATTCTATCCCCAAAACAAACTAGAGAGCTTGAGGGTATTTTAGAAGAGTATCCTTATTTTCAAGCTGCACGGGCTTTGCATTTAAAGGGGTTAAAAAACCTGGATAGTTATAAATACAACAATGCTTTAAAGGTAACTGCTGCACATACTGCCGATAGGGAAGTGCTTTTTGACTATATAACTTCAAAAGAGTTTACCCAAAATAGCATAGCCAATAGTATTTTAGGTAGAACTGAAAAGTTAGAAGAAAAGGAAACTATTTCCGAAGAAATTACTCCAAACCCAGAAACTGAAGTTTTTCTGGGAGAAGTTGAAGAAAAGAGTCCTTTACCACAAAATATTAAAGATGCCGAACAGATTTTAGACCCTGCCCTCTTTGAGTCTAAAACAGGTGAGACCCCTAACCCAGAAGAAATAGTAAAAGACAAGGAAGGTTTACAATTAGGGAAACCATTGCCGTTTACTAAAAGTGAAAAACATTCTTTTGCGGAATGGTTACAATTAGCTACTCCCAAACCTATCCTAAGAGAAGGTATAAAAGAGGAAAATGAGCTTCAAAAGAAGAAGAAATTTGAGCTTTTGGACAAATTTATTGAGACCAAACCAAAGATAGTGCCTAATAAAGAATCCGAGGCAAAAGTTAATATTGAGCAGTCTGTAAAAATTGATAAGAATCAATTGATGACAGAAACTTTGGCAAAGGTTTATTTAGAACAAAAAAAGTACAAAAAAGCCATTCAAGCTTTCAAGATTTTGAGTTTGAAATATCCAGAAAAAAGTGGTTTCTTTGCAGACCAAATTCGGAGAGTGAGGAATTTGCAGAAAGATAAAGACTGATATAATGAGTACGTTTACTATATTTTTAATTTTAATAATCGCTGTTTGCCTGCTATTGGTTTTGGTAATTATGGTGCAGAATCCAAAAGGTGGCGGATTGTCCTCTTCTTTTGGTGGAGGTGGAACACAAATTGCTGGTGGTGTCAAAAAAACAGGAGACTTTTTGGATAGAAGTACTTGGACCCTTTCAGCTTTATTGATTGTATTGATTCTACTTTCCAATGTTGCCCTAAAGGGAAATTACACCCAAGCAGATTCAAAATTATTACAGGGTGATGATATAGAAACAACTGTCCCCGAGACGGTGCCAGAAGAAGTACCTGAAACAGTTCCTACGTCAGGCGGAACTAACCCTTCGGATACACTTCAATAAAATCAAGAAATTGAAAACAAATACAAATGCCAGCTTGAATGACAAGCTGGCATTTTTGTTTTAACATATTGTCAGTTTTCATGTGTTGGCATAATTTCTGCCAATCTAGTGAAAGTAAGTATAAAAACTAATACCTAAAATTTAATAAAATGGCTAAAGTTAACATTAAACCATTGGCAGATAGAGTTCTTATAGAACCTATGCAAGCTGAAACAAAAACTGCATCTGGCATTATCATTCCAGATACGGCAAAAGAAAAACCGCAAAAAGGTAAAGTCGTTGCAGTTGGCCCTGGTACCAAAGACGAAAAAATAACTGTAAAGATTGGCGACTCTGTCCTTTACGGTAAATATGCAGGTACTGAATTAAAATTAGAGGGAACAGATTACTTAATGATGCGCGAAAGTGACATCTTAGCAATTGTATAGTACAACAACTGTTAATCCCGCTCTAGCGGGAATCCAAAAAAATCATAAAAGAAAAATAATATAGACTTCCGTTTTCGCGGAAACGACAAAACAAAATTAAAAATGGCAAAAGATATTAAGTTTGACATCGATGCACGTGACGGCCTCAAAAGAGGTGTTGATGCATTAGCAAATGCTGTAAAAGTAACATTAGGCCCAAAGGGTAGAAATGTAATTATAAGTAAATCATTTGGCGCGCCCCAAGTAACTAAGGACGGTGTTACTGTAGCAAAAGAGATTGAATTAGAGAACGCCCTTGAAAATATGGGTGCTCAAATGGTAAAAGAAGTAGCTTCTAAAACCAACGATTTGGCAGGTGATGGCACAACTACTGCGACCGTATTAGCACAAGCCATCGTAAAAGAAGGTTTAAAAAACGTTGCTGCTGGAGCCAATCCAATGGATTTAAAAAGAGGGATTGACAAAGCAGTTGAAACAATCGTAGCAAATCTTGCAAAGCAATCTAAAAAAGTTGGTGATTCTACTGACAAGATTAAGCAAGTGGCATCAATTTCTGCCAATAATGACGATACTATAGGTGATTTGATAGCACAAGCTTTTGAAAAAGTAGGAAAAGAAGGTGTTATTACTGTAGAAGAAGCCAAAGGAACGGATACTTATGTTGATGTTGTTGAAGGAATGCAGTTCGACAGAGGTTATCTTTCTCCATACTTTGTTACGGATTCTGAAAAAATGATTGCAGATTTAGAAAATCCATACATTCTGCTTTTTGATAAGAAAATCTCTTCTATGAAGGATTTACTTCCTGTATTGGAGCCAGTTGCACAATCTGGAAAGCCCCTTTTAATAATTGCTGAAGATGTTGATGGTGAGGCATTAGCAACATTGGTAGTAAACAAATTAAGGGGTTCATTAAAAATTGCTGCTGTAAAAGCTCCAGGTTTTGGAGACAGAAGAAAAGCAATGTTAGAAGATATCGCTATTCTAACCAATGGTACTGTAATTTCTGAAGAAAGAGGATTCTCTTTAGAAACTGCAACTATTGATATGTTGGGCACTACCGAGAGAGTTACCATTGATAAAGACAACACTACAATCGTAAATGGTGCTGGTGCTGCAAAAAATATTAAAACTCGTGTAAATCAGATTAAATCTCAAATTGAGACTACTACTTCCGATTACGACAAAGAAAAGCTCCAAGAGCGTTTGGCTAAATTGGCTGGAGGTGTTGCGGTACTTTATGTTGGTGCAGCGTCAGAAGTTGAAATGAAAGAGAAAAAAGACAGAGTTGATGATGCGCTTCATGCTACTAGAGCTGCTGTAGAAGAAGGTATTGTTGCTGGTGGTGGAGTTGCTTTAGTAAGAGCAAAATCACTTCTTACAAAAGTTGAAACAGAAAACGAAGATGAAGCAACTGGTCTACAAATTGTAGCTAGAGCTATAGAATCGCCACTTAGAACTATTGTTGAGAATGCAGGTGGTGAAGGTTCAGTAGTTATTGCCAAAATATTAGATGGTAAGGCCGACTATGGTTACGATGCAAAATCTGATAAGTTCGTTGAAATGATGAAAGCAGGTATCATTGATCCTAAAAAAGTAACGAGAGTTGCATTGGAAAATGCCGCTTCTGTTTCTGGTATGATTTTGACTACGGAATGTGCATTAACCGATATTAAGGAAGATGCTCCTGCTATGCCTCCAATGGGTGGCGGTGGCGGAATGCCAGGTATGATGTAGTCCGTAGCACGGACAAGCTAATATTAGCTTACTTGCGGATAATACTATACATGAAATAGAAAATAAAACCGTCCTTGGGAAACTAAGGGCGGTTTTATTTTTTCATAAAAACCTGTTGTTCATACTTTCTAGAGTGTTTTCAGTCTATAAGTTTCTCACTACAAATTTTAATTTAATAAATTCTATCTCTAGAATTTATATTCAATGAAACATACATCACTATTTTTTCTCTGTCTTTTTACAGTTACAGTTTTACTCAATAGCTGTAAATCCCATTCAGAAACAAAAAAAGATTCTCCAATTGCCATAATGGCTTATTATGTGCCAGAAAAAGACTTTAGACCAGAAGAGCTTCCTCTATATCAATTGACACATATTATATATTCCTTTACTAATGTAATTGATGGTGAAATGCAATTTAGGGATGAAGAAAACAAAGACAAATTACATGCCCTTGTTGCTCAACGAGAAAAACATCCTAACCTAAAAATAATGATAGCCTGTGGTGGTTGGGGTGCTGATGGATTTTCAGATATGGCTCACACAGCTGAAAATAGAAAGAAATTTGTTCAAAGTGTAGTTAATTTCAACCGAGAGTTTCAATTGGATGGGCTGGACATTGATTGGGAGTATCCTGCCATTCCAGCAGCGGGAACAGGAGCCAGACCAGAAGACAAGCAAAATTTCACATTATTGATGAAAGAGCTAAGAGCGGCACTTAACACTTTGGACAGGAAACAAACCTTTACTTTTGCTTCTGCAGGATGGAAACCTTACTATAAAAATATAGAACTCTTAGAGGTGATGAAGCACGTAGACTTTATGAACATTATGACCTATGACCAAGTAGGTTCTAATTCCCCATATACAGGTCATCATACTGCATTAGGTTTAATTTCGGAAAATGATATTGAAGGTACACCTGCTTGGGATTACGTAGCGCAAAGAAAAGAGGCAATGGAAAAAAGAGGATTGACTTTTCAACCGAGATCAGCAGAAAGAATAGTCGATTACTGTATCAATCAAGGGGTTGAATTAAATCAAATTGTAATTGGAGCCGCTTTCTATGGAAGAGCCTGGAAAGGAGTGCCACCAAGAAATAACGGCTTATATCAAAACAATTCAGGTGCATATATCGGTTGGAGTACTTATAAACAAATTAGAGAAGAATTTGAACCTGACAGTTCCTATAAAAAGTATTGGGACTCTGTAGCCCGAGCCCCATATCTTTACAACAAAAAGGATAGTATTTTCATTAGTTATGATGATACAGTTTCCGTTAGAAAGAAAACTGAATATGTAATAAATAAAAAGCTTGGAGGAATAATGTTCTGGGAACTAGGAAATGACACAAAAGAACCAGACAACCTTTTAAAAGCTATATATGATGCTTCTAAGACAGACTAAATCGCCATTTTCATGATTGCCAAAAAACATATTTTACTATCACTTAGCTTTCTAAGTATTCTTTTTTCTTCATGTTCAAAAAACAAACTAA
This sequence comes from Croceitalea sp. MTPC6, assembly GCF_036985525.1. NCBI lineage: Bacteria > Pseudomonadati > Bacteroidota > Flavobacteriia > Flavobacteriales > Flavobacteriaceae > Croceitalea > Croceitalea sp. MTPC6. The sequence goes on along the minus strand of NZ_BTGR01000002.1, from coordinate 450,823 downwards.
CTATTGCTAAAAAAGGAAAAACAGATTATGAAATTGTTTACAGCAGAGATGCGACCGAAAGTCAATATAAGTCAGCAGAAAAGCTAGGGTATTACTTAAAAGAAATTAGCGGTGCAGAATTTGACTTGGTTGATGAAAGTTCACAGACCTTCAAGAAAAAAATATATGTAGGAAATATCAAAGAAGAAAAACTACGACCCCATAAGATACGAATCTTAACAGAGAATGATAATCTATTCATTTCTGGTGGTTCAGATACTGCAATACAAAATGCAGTTTACGAATTCTTGGAACAATTTTTAGATTGCAAATGGTATGCTCCAGAAGTGGCAAATATTCCTTTTCAATCCACCATCACATTAAATCCTATATATTATAGCTATACCCCAGACATCACCACCCGGACAGTCCATTCTCGTCTCTTTTATGAAAACCATGAGTTTGCAGACCAACTAAAAGTTACCTACGAAGCATTCCCAAAATATGTGCCTAATGCAAGAGTGCATACTTTTCACAGATTTATTCCAGAAGAAGTGTTTTATAAGTCTAACCCAGAATATTATGCCCTTAGGGATGGTAAAAGGTATCCTACCCAACTTTGTCTCACTAACGAAAAAGTCTCTCAAATAGTTATGGATTCTGTTGCTTCATTTTTTAAGAGCAACACTAATTCCAGTGTCATATCTGTAAGTCAGGATGATAACCAACAATACTGCCAATGCAATCACTGTAGTAAAATTGACGAAGAAGAAGGGAGTCCTGCAGGTTCCATGATAAAATTTGTGAATAGCGTCGCCAGAGCTTTTCCTGACAAGACCATTTCAACTCTGGCATATCAGTACACCCGCAAACCTCCTAAAACTATACCTGCACCAAACGTCTTAATAACATTATGTTCCATAGAGTGTGACCGTAGTGCTCCAATTGCTGAGAAATGTTCGGATTTTGCTGAAGACTTAATTGGGTGGGGCAACTTGACCGATAACATAAGAATTTGGGATTATACCACCCAGTTTACCAATTTTTTAGCCCCATTTCCTAATCTACATACTCTAAAACCAAATATTGAATTATTTAGGGATAATAATGCCAAATGGGTTTTTGAACAACATAGTAATAATCCTAGTGAACTTTTCGAATTACGCTCTTATATTACTGCGAAGTTACTTTGGAATCCAGATTTAAAACTTGAAGGGTTAATTACAGAATTTACTTCAGGGTACTATCATGAAGCTAGTACACATATCCAGAAATATATAAATCTCATCCATGAAAAAATAAAGGAAGATGACGAATTTTTCTTATTCTTATACGGCGATCCTTCTGAAGCCTTTTCTTCATACTTAAATCCAGAATTGCTTCAAGAATATACCAACTTGTTTGATGAAGCGGAGAACGCAGTTAGCCACAAACCTGAAGTCTTAAAAAGAGTAAAAAAAGCCCGTTTAGGAATTGATTATGCTGTATTGGAAGCTTCTAGAAAAAATCTTACTCAAGACTATAGTTTAATGACTAAAAATGCTAGTGACGCTCCAATCCCTAATCCAATGGTGAGTGCTTTACTAGATAATTTTATAGCAACTACTAATAAAGGAAACATTACCCTAATGAATGAAATGGGTTTCACGGTGAGTGAATATGCTGCAAACTATCTTTCTGCTATAAAAGTATCTCAAAAACCAAATAAGGCAAAACATAAAAATGTTGTCTCACTTACTAAACCAAAAAAATATGCAGACGAAAATCCTTTGGTACTAACTGATGGTGCCTTGGGCGGAAGTAGTTTTTTCTCTAACTGGTTAGGATATGAAGGAAACAATATGGAAGTAGTCGTTGACTTGGGAGAGTTTCAAGAAATTTCTACAATCTCAATAGCTTTTCTCCAGGTTACCAACCATATAGTATTCTTTCCTTCTTCAGTTACTTATTATGGTTCTGTTGATAATAAAAATTTCAAGCTATTGAGCAAAATAGATAATCCGTTGCCTTTGCAAAAGAATAGTAAGGTTAATGATATTAACTATTTTGATGCTGACTTTACTCCTGTAAAGGCAAGATACATTAAAGTGAAAGCAACAAATACTAAAACACCTTATTGGCACCATGCTGCAGGGTTACCTTCTTGGGTTTTTGCTGATGAAATTATTGTAAACTAGCAAGCTTTTAGAAGATTAGAAGCAAAAAATATTTTAAAATTCTGATTAGTCTCTTTCTCTAATCACTTCCAAATAGTGGCCAACTAACAAACTTAAAGTCAAGAACCACTTAATGTGGCAATCAACTGATTAAGCTAAATAAATGCTAAATTTTTAAAATAAATCATGAGGATGCCAATTCTTATTAACTTTAAGAAAATCCTTATCAAAATGAATACTAAGCATTTAATATTCTTTTTTTCAATACTTTTTTTATTCAATGGCTTTAGTCAAAAAAATTACTCCCAACAACTTAAAACCGTGTATGAAGAACATTTTCAACACCAACGCGAAACTGTCCATTTACATTTAAATAAAACCACCTTTCATGTTGGGGAAGTAGTTTGGTGGACAGCCTATACCTATAACAAAAAAATTGGTGAGCCATCTGTTGAAACCACCAACTTACATTGCGGAATATATGATGCCGATGGAAATCAAATTAAAGAAGGACTGTTTTTAGTTGAAAGTGGTATAACCAATGGTAATTTTAAATTGGATGACACCCTCAAGAGAGGTAAATATTTTATTAAGGCCACTACCAGTTGGATACAAAACTTTGAAGAGGACAATGATTTTATTACAGAAATTACAGTTATCAATAAGAGTTTTGACAATCCTCAAGTAGATAATTCTTTAGCATATAATTTAAAAATACTTCCAGAAGGTGGGCATATCGTCAAGAACACCCAATGCAATATTGGGGTGAAATTAACCAATGAAAAAGGTAAAGGAATATTTGCAAGTGAAGGAAAAGTCATCAGCAGTTCAAATACCAAAGTTGCTGATGTGTATTTAAATGACTACGGCTTGGGTAAATTCAGTCTTCCTGCCAATGCAAGTTTTCCACTTAGGGTAGAATTTTTACTTAAGGATGGAACCATCATTAAAAAGGACATTCCAGCTCCCAAAGAAAAAGGCATTGTATTGAACATTAACAACATTATTAACGATAAACTTTTTATTTCCTTAAAAACAAACCAACCTACACTAGAAAAAATAAAAGGAAAAGAGTTCTACTTAGCTGTTCATCGGGATGGGCTCATGGCGATAAAGACTTTTAAGGTAAACGACTTGGAAAAAGAAATAAAGATTGACAAGTCAAAGTTGCTAAATGGCACCAATATAATAACCCTATTTGATGAGGATTTAAATCCTATGTCGGAACGATTGGTCTTCAATTTTCAGAACATTAAAATCGGTAAGCTAACTGTGGAAAGACCGAAAAGAAAAAACAAGGATTCTATTTCATTCAAGATAAACGCATTTTCCAAAAGTCAATCCCCGTTATCTTTAAGTATTTCTGCGCTTCCTTCAGAGACTAAATCCAAAAAAATCGAGTCTAACATTATATCCGATTTTTACCTTATGCCATATTTAAAATCAGTGGTGGAAAACCCTGCCCGCTATTTTGAAGGTACTGACAGAACAAAAGAGTATGAGCTTGATTTAGTCTTATTGATCCAAGGTTGGAGCAGTTACAACTGGGATACTATTTTTATGGGGGCACCTGAAATCAAGTACCCATTTGAACATGGCATATCCGTTAACAGTACCATAACCTCCAAAATTAAAAAAGGGGATGAACTAACTGTTAATCTTGGCGATGTTGCCAATATGCGGTTTGTAAAGCTCAATGACTCAACAAATTTTAGAGTAAATAACCTTATCAGCTACAACAACGACACTCTATTTCTTGCATTGAGAAACAGAAATAAAAAACTACGGAAGCCAGAAATCAAAACCACTTTTTTAAAAGGTTTTGAATTAGCAGAAACCAATTTTAAAATCCCTGATGTTTTGAATACCACTTTTGACTTTGAAGTTGATGAGACAAGTGTTGAAAGTGCTATCTCACCGCTTTTTGTTGAGGACAGAACCATTGTCCTTAGCGAAGTTGAAGTAACTGAAGAACGAATCGAGAAAAAATTAACAAGAGCTTCTCCTTTGGTAAACGATGCCTTTACAGGAATAAAAATCGGGGAAAAAGAACTAAGAAGAAACCCAACGTTAACACAGCTCATTAACAAAAATAGATTTAGAGTCATTAACGACTTAGCAAATAATATCTTTGCTATTATAAACCCAAGACCCAACTCCGGACCGGTAAGGGTTTACGTAAATGATTTTCTTGAACGTGATATTAAGCTCTTGGTTGAAACACCTATGAATCAAATAGATGAAATCTATTTTGATCCAAATGGTTTGGCTGGCGATGTAAATGCACCTGGTGGTGTAATTAGAATTTATTTAAAAGAGGAGGGATTCCAAAGTCCTATCAATTCCAGCTTCGCGGAAAAATTGGTGAAGAACAGCTTTACACGACCAAAAAAATTCTATAGGCCTGATTATGTTTCCTACGAAAACCCAAGCTTTACAGATTATGGTATTGTGCACTGGGAACCCAACTTGGTTACCAATAAAAAGGGAGAAACCACTTTAATAATTCCAGATAACTGCCTTAAAAATATCACACTCTTTATGGAAGGGATGGCAGCAGATGGCACGCTAGTATCAAAAGTTCATGAAGTCTCGCTAGATTAGCATAAAGAGTGCCATTACCAACATAATGATATTTTCAATAAATGTAGCTTCTGTCATTGGTAATTGCAATGCAGTTCCCAAACAAGCACAGCGGATTGATTTTCTGTCCAAAAGTGTTTTTGCAACACCAAATGTGGTGATTCCTAAAATCAGGATTGTTACAACTAAAGCAAATGTAATTTGAAATCGCATTAAGAAAAGCAGACCTAAGGCCAACTCTAAAAAAGGATACACCCAACCATAAAAAGGCATTGCCTTAGCCAATGGGTCATACATTCTAAAACTCTCTGGAAAACCTTTTAAATCTAGAAATTTAAAAAAGCTAAAGATGATATAGAAAAGTCCCATAAAATCGAGCATTGCTTCTTTAGTATTCCAATTGCTATAATTCAATAAAAAAGAAGCACCAAAGAGATAAGCAAAAATTAGCAGAAGGGGTTTTAGTTGTTGAAGCTTGGTTTTCTCTTTATCCATTTTTTCATTCCCATGAAAATGGGAATCTGGAATATTAACACCTTTAACATCAATACTATACTTCTCAGGCAAAACAGCTTTGAAAGCTGAAATAGAAATTTGTTTATCCATTTCTATTTCAGCTTCTCCTTTTTCTAAATTAATGGCAACAACTTTTACTCCATCAACTGTTGAGAGGTGTTTTTTGACTGAAGATACACAGCCTTGGCAAGTCATCCCAGAAATTTGATAAGTATGTTTCATTCTTTTATTTCATGAAGCTCATACAACACTAGTTCACTAGTCCTGTAATTGATGATGTGCAAAACTCCATCTTTTATTAATACATCAGTTGCTTTGGCAATACCCTCTTTTAGCTCTTGTTTTAATTGCCCATCATGGTCAAAAACCAGCACACGATTATTTTCAAAATCAGTGATAAAAACTTCGGCTTCTGAAACAAATAGACCTGTTGCAGCATTCATTTTTTGGTCTTGCCCCATCATTTTTACAAAATTTCCTTGCTTATCAAAAGCCTGTATACGGTTATTGTATGCATCGGCCACCCATATTAAGCTATCTGTTATTTGTACATCGGTAGGGTAATAGAATTCTCCTTGTTTCTTGCCTTCTTTTCCAAAGAAAATCCATTCTTCATCATCTTCATTCATAAAAAGAATTCGATTATTATAAAAATCAGCTATAGCTAATGAAACTTTCCCTTCTTTATTTAAGGGCTTAAAAACACTTACTGCTGCTGGAGCATCTAAACTGTCTGGAGCAATAATTATTTTATCATCTTCAAAAGCCACAGATAAAGCTATAGAGTCTTCCACATGAACAAAGCTTATAGCATCCGCACCATATTCAGGAATATAAATAAGACTATTCATTGCGTCAATATGCATTGGCCTATCCAAGGAATCTATGGTTTTCTCAATATTTCCTTTTTCATCAATTTGAACTAAACGATTATGATCTCCATCAGAAAGCCATAATTTCCCATCCAATTCAGCAATTCCAATGGGGTTTACACCCTCCAATTGAACAACATTTGATAATTTCCATTCTTTTGGCACTTCTTCTTTTTGCTTGCAAGAGCTAAAAAGAATTATTGCAGCAACTAGTATATATAAGTGTTTCATGATATTATTTAGTGATACGTTCGTAATGACAACAAGCTGGTAACTCATTATAAGTTTCTTTTTCCGCTTTATGATTTTTAGTATCATGACCAGCCTTAGCAATTGCCATTTCAATTTTGGATAAGCTTGTAGCTCCAGTATCAAAAGATACTTCCATAATCTTTGTCTCTTTATTCCAAGAAATATCTGAAACACCGTTCACGCTTTTTGCAGCTTTAGATATACGTGCTTCACACATACCACAATTGCCTGCAACCATCATCTTTTTGGTAATAGTTCCTTCACCACTATCTGATAACACTGACCCTTTAGATTCTTCAACTTTACCATTTGCGCGTTCTATTTTAGAAGTTACGGGAGTATACCCCGCCTTTTCAACTTGTTTTTCTACAGCTTCCATTGTTAAAGCTTTTTCTGCGGGATAATTGAAGCTAAAATCTCCTGTTTCAATGTCAATCTTAACATTCTTTATTCCTTTAAACTCTTTGAATTTTTTCTCTAATCCGTAAGCACAAAAAGGGCAACCCAAACCGTCTACCTGAACCATAAATCTATCCATCTTCTTTTGTGCATTTGCACTAAACATTGTCATCATTCCAACGACAAATGTTACTATTAATGCTTTTTTCATTATTGTAGTTTTGTATTATTAAAATGTAAATCGAGTACCCAAAAAGATACTATGTCTTAATTCTCGTCCCGCGTCAACATCATTGACCAAAGGAACTTGAACTGCTAAATCAAAAGTGATATTCTTTAAAGCCAACTGGACTCCTTGTGCGTATAGCAATTGATACCAATCCCGCTCTACCAACCAAGAGTTGGTATATTCAAAATATAAGTTTATCTGCTTATTTGGATATTGCGGTTTTAAAAGTGGAAGACCAAAACCTAATTTATACCTAAACTCATCAAAAGTACCATCTGGCATCCAATTATAGCCTACTTCGTTTGATATCCCGTATTTAAGCGTTTCATAACCAGCTACGATTCCATAATATCCTGAATACTTTCCAGTACTTAACTCCATAACATCCAACTCTTCCCCAGTAGGCAAGTTTTGCAATGTTTTAGCTACTACTCGAAAGGTCTTGCCTGTAGCATCTTTTCTATAAAACTGATACTTTCCCATAATTTTAATATCGGCTAAAGAGCTTCCAGAAGCCCCATTTTCAATATCATAATTTATATAAGGCAAATGCACCGCCACCAACGAATTGGAAGAAGGCAGATAATGCAACATTAAGGGAACATAAACAAATGTTCCGCGTTCCGTTTTACGAATTTCCGTAAGGGTTTTTGTTGTAAAACTTCCACCGCCCAACATAATGGGTTTATCCGCTGTTATTGGTGGACCTTGCCCTAATATTCTAGTTGCAGTTAGCAACGATATGGCGAGAAGCCATTGATATGTTTTCATGTATTGTTTTGATTTGAAATTAGTAACTAATCAATCACCTTACATTTAAAAAAAGGTGATAAAATAATCTCAAAAATCAAATCAAAAATACCTCGTGAAGAACGACCCTATCTTTTAGGATAAGAGGAGGTGGGTAATATTCGTTAGGAACAATATTCTCTATTGAACCCGCATGTAGTTCTAAAAAAGATGTAGTAAACGCAGTTAAGAAAACCTGTTGTTCAAAATCAAAATCGTTAAAGCTTAATTTTAAATCATCTTGACCTTCAATAATAAAGGTTTCGTCATCACAGCAATGATTTTTGATAGTAACATCTTCTAAAACTGCCATAGCAGCTTCCATACCGCAATCATTAGCTTTAGTGAAAAAAGCAACATCAATAACCCTGCCCATACACAAATGCTTATCTACGGTCCAAGAGACAGTTGACAACAGCAGCATAAGTGCCATTAAGCCTGAGATTATTTTTTGAAATACTTTGTTCATCAATACAAATTTACAAAATATTGCTGTTAAGCTTGTAAAACACATTTTTTGTTAACCAAAGTTTAGGAAAAATACATTGTAATTTTTAAGGATTTTGTTCGACTTTTATCCTCTTAAAAATGGAAAGAATGCTTAATAACCTTAAAGAAGAAGTTTCTCAAATTGTTACTGGTGCATCTGTTGATGCAAATGGGAAAATGCAACAAATTTGTAATCTATTACAAGAACAGGTAAAGCATTATGATTGGGTAGGCTTTTATTTTAAGAATGGGGACAAACGGGAATTAAAGCTTGGTCCTTATGCTGGAGAACCTACAGACCATACCATAATTCCGTTTGGGAAAGGAATTTGCGGACAAGTTGCTGAGAGCAACGAAAACTTTGTGGTGCCAGATGTACAAGCTCAGGATAATTATATCGCCTGTAGTTTTACTGTAAAATCTGAAATCGTAGTCCCTTTATTTAAAGAAGGAGAAAACATTGGCCAAATTGATATTGATTCCAATACTCCTGACCCATTCACTAGTCAAGATGAGCGCTTTTTGGAGTTCGTGAATAGAGAAGTAGCCAAGATTCTTTAAAACTTAGTTGTTTTTGTTGATAACCCAATCAAATTCTTGCTCTTAAAAAAAGTATTTTTGAAGCCTAATTTTTTGCATCAAAATATTTATGAGCACTACCAAAAAAGCAACTTCAGCACTTATTTCAGTTTTTCATAAGGACGGTCTTGAGCCAATTGTTAAAAAATTTGACGAATTAGGCATCACCATTTATTCCACTGGAGGTACCGAAAAATTTATCAAAGACTTAGGCATCAATGTAATTCCTGTAGAAGATGTAACGAGCTATCCTTCAATTCTTGGTGGTAGGGTAAAAACGCTTCATCCAAAAGTTTTTGGAGGAATCCTTAATAGACAAGATCATGATGGTGATGTTGCCCAAATGGAAGAATTTGAAATTCCTCAATTGGATATTGTAATCGTGGATTTATATCCTTTTGAAAAAACGGTTGCAAGTGGCGCTTCTGAACAAGATATTATCGAAAAAATTGATATTGGGGGGATTTCTTTGATTCGTGCCGCAGCAAAAAATTACAAAGATGTGCTCTGTGTTTCTTCCATGGAAGATTACGGCGATTTTTTAAATGTGATTTCAGAAGGCAATGGAACCACTAAAATTGAAGACCGAAAACGTTTTGCTTCAAAAGCCTTTAATGTTTCATCACACTACGACACTGCTATTTTTAATTATTTCAATCAAAACCATGAAGAAGCGGTATTAAAAATTAGTGAGCAAAAAGGTAAGGTGCTTCGTTATGGTGAAAACCCACACCAAAAAGGATTCTTCTTTGGGGATTTTGAGGCAATGTTTGTTAAGCTTCATGGAAAAGAACTTTCCTATAACAACTTACTAGATGTTGATGCCGCTGTGTTACTAATGAACGAATTTAAGGGGGAAGCACCCACTTTTGCAATCTTAAAACATAACAATGCTTGTGGGTTGGCACAACGAGAAACCGTATATCAAGCGTATGTAGATGCATTAGCAGGAGACCCAGTTTCTGCTTTTGGAGGAATCTTAATCTGCAATACTGAAATTGATGCACCGACTGCTACCGAAATACATAAGCTATTTTGCGAAGTGGTAATAGCACCTAGTTATACTGATGAGGCGTTGGACATATTAAAAGGGAAGAAAAATAGAATCATCTTAATTCAGAATGAAGTTGACCTGCCAAAGACCATAGTTAGAACCTGTTTAAATGGAGTTTTAGTTCAAGATAAAGACTACAAAACTGATACCATTGCCGATCTAGGTCATGCTACCAAAACAAAACCCTCTGGGCAAGAACTGGAAGACCTCATATTTGCTTCTAAATTATGCAAGCACACCAAGAGCAATACCATTGTTTTAGCAAAGAACAAACAACTGTGCGCTAGTGGTACTGGACAAACCTCACGTGTGGATGCTCTAAACCAAGCCATACATAAAGCTGGCTCTTTTAATTTTGATTTAAACGGAGCTGTTATGGCAAGCGATGCTTTTTTCCCTTTCCCAGATTGTGTGGAAATTGCGCATAAAGCTGGAATCAAAAGTGTTATCCAACCTGGTGGTTCTATTAAAGACCAATTGAGCATTGATTATTGTAATGAAAATGGTATTGCGATGGTAATGACAGGGACGCGTCATTTTAAGCATTAATTTTACTACTTTTGGCGTTAAATTTTACCGATAATCCGATAAACAGATACTTTTATGGGCTTTTTTGACTTTATGACCGAAGAGATTGCCATTGACCTTGGTACGGCAAACACCTTGATTATTCATTTGGATAAGGTTGTGGTCGATAGTCCTTCCATAGTTGCTCGTGATAGAGTTTCAGGTAAAATTATTGCAGTTGGGAAAGAGGCCAACATGATGCAGGGAAAAACCCATGAGAACATAAAAACCATTCGCCCACTTAAAGACGGGGTGATTGCGGATTTTGATGCATCTGAAAAGATGATCAATATGTTCATCAAAAATATTCCTGCTTTAAAGAAAAAATGGTTCCCACCAGCATTGCGTATGGTTATCTGTATTCCTTCTGGTATTACGGAGGTTGAGATGCGAGCTGTACGTGAATCTGCAGAACGTGTAAACGGAAAAGAAGTCTACCTAATCCATGAGCCAATGGCAGCAGCCATAGGTATTGGATTGGACATTATGCAGCCTAAAGGAAATATGATTGTGGATATAGGTGGTGGTACAACAGAAATTGCAGTTATTGCTTTAGGTGGTATAGTTTGTGACAAGTCGGTTAAGATTGCGGGTGACGTTTTCACGAACGACATCATTTATTACATGCGTACACAACATAATTTATATGTAGGTGAAAGTACTGCTGAAGCCATTAAAATAGAGATTGGTTCTGCAACTGAAGATTTACAATCTCCGCCCGATGATAAATCAATCCAAGGTCGTGATTTGCTTACCGGAAAACCTAAACAGGTGAATGTGTCTTACAGAGAAATAGCAAAAGCTCTCGACAAGAGTATTTTACGTGTAGAAGATGCAGTTATGGAGACTTTATCGCAAACTCCACCGGAACTTGCCGCAGATATTTATAACACAGGAATTTATCTCGCTGGTGGTGGTTCTATGCTGCGTGGATTGGACAGAAGGTTATCACAAAAGACAGATCTTCCAGTATATATTGCCGAAGATCCTTTGCGAGCTGTAGTTCGTGGTACAGGTATTGCTTTAAAAAACCTAGAACGTTACAAGAACATCTTGATTAAATAAAAGAAAGGAACGTGGAAACGTTCGATTCTTTAAAACCAAACACAGAATTGAATGCAACGGATTATCAATTTTATCCTAAGCAACAGAAATGCATTTTTATACGCTTTTCTACTTCTAATATCTCTGATACTAACTTTTCGTTCCCATTCCTACCATCAATCTAAAGCATTTAATTCGTCTAAATGGTTAACGGGTAGTATTTACAGAACTTCCAATAACGTTACATCTTATTTTAATCTAAAAAAAGAGAATAACAGTTTGGTTGATGAAAACAAAAGACTTAGGGAACAATTATTCAATTTGAAAATTGAGAATTCTGTAAATTTAGATAACACTGCAAATTTCGAAGTTGTAAATGGTAAAATCATAAAAAACAGTTTTTCTTCACCTAGAAATTACCTGACCATTGATAAAGGTGAAAAACATGGTATTAGTCAAGATATGGGGGTTATTACCACTAAGGGAATATTGGGTATTGTTGAAAACACCTCAACTAAATACTCTACTGTACAAAGTATTCTTAATACCAAATCTAACATCAATGCCAAAATAAAAAATACGGCTTACTTTGGCTCTTTGGTCTGGAATGCAAATGATTACAATACGGTACAACTAGTAGACATTCCAAGATTGGTGCCCGTAAAAATTGGTGATACAATTGTAACTGGTGCCATGTCCAGTATTTTTCCTGAGAACATCCCCATAGGTTATATAAAAGAGTTTAATTTGAATGATGCCCAAAGCTTTTATAATATAGATATTCAGCTTTTTAATGATATGGCTAACATTAAGAATGTCTACATCATAAGTAATAGGAACAGAGAAGAAATCATTGAACTAGAAACAAAAACCAATAATGTTCAATAACAGGATAGTCGTAAATAGCGTACGTTTTATTTTGCTTGTTCTTGCCCAAGTTTTGATTTTTAATCACATGAACTTTTTAGGAACCATAAATCCTATGGTCTACATTCTTTTTTTGTATTGGTATCCCTTACGTGAAAATATTTCTGTTTTTTTAGTTATAAGCTTTTTACTAGGCTTTACAATTGACCTTTTTTCAGATACTATAGCCATGCATTCTGCGTCTATTCTCACTTTAGCATTTTCGAGACCGGTTCTAATGCGTTTTTGTTTTGGGGCAAACTTTGATTTTCAAGGATTTACATTTAAAAACACCACTCGTGTTCAGCGCCTAACATTTTTAGGATTGTTGATTGTGTTCCATCATTTAATTTTCTTTTCATTAGAGATTTTAAGTTTCTCACATTTCCTTTTAATTTTGAAGAAAGTAATTATGACAGGAATAGCTACTTTTTTGATTTGCATACTCTTAAGTTCACTTTTTGCGAAGGAAACTGAATAAAACGCATTAACTTTCGTTAGTAAATTAATTGCTAGGAATGAAAAAACTTTTACTATCGTCTATTATCATCATTATAGGTATCACCTTTATTGGGAGATTGTCCTACCTACAATTATTTAGTTTTTCTCCAAATCAAATTTTGGAAGACCCAGCAATTAAAACGGTCTATGATTATCCTGAGCGAGGCTACATTTATGATAGAAATGGAAAGCTCCTTGTAGGAAACCAACCAGCCTATGACGTAATGGTTATTCCAAGAGAAACAAAAAAATTAGATACCACAGAGTTTTGCGGATTGTTAGGTTTGAAAAAAGAGGAATTCATTTCAAAAATGAAAAAGGCAAAATGGTATTCTCCCCGCCTACCCTCAGTATTAGTTGCACAGTTATCTAAAGAAGATTATGCCAGACTACAAGAAAAAATGCGAAAATATGTAGGTTTTTATATTCAAAAAAGATCTCTTCGTGATTATGTTACCAATAGTGCAGCTAATGTTTTAGGATACATTAGTGAAGTGAATGAAACTGACTTGAGGACAAACCCATATTATACTGCGGGAGAATTAAAGGGCAGGACAGGTATTGAAAAACAGTATGAAGATGTTTTAAGAGGTAGAAAAGGAGTAAAGTACATTCAAAAAGACCGTTTTAATCGAGATATCGGTAAATTCAAAAATGGCAAATTAGATACTTTACCGGAACTCGGTAAAGAAATACACATTACCATAGATAAAACACTCCAAGAATATGGAGAAAGGTTAATGCATGGAAAAAGGGGTGGTATTGTAGCGATCGAACCCAATTCTGGCGAAATTTTGGCGATGATCTCTGGGCCTACCTATGACCCTGACCTTTTAGTGGGGAGAGAGCGTTCTCAAAATTATACCAAACTACATTATGATAGTATCGCAAGACCTACTTGGGATCGTTCTATCCTTGCAGAACCGTCTCCAGGATCACCTTTCAAAACCTTGAATGCATTGGCTGCATTACAAGAAGGTGTAATAAAACCTGACACTAAGTTCAAATGCTATAATGGTTTTTATGTTGGAAAAAATAAAAAAGGATGCCATTGTGGTGGGGGAATCAGAAATCTAAATTCAGGTATTTTCAATTCTTGTAATGCATACTTTGCAGGGACCTTCAGAAAAATATACGGCAAATACAAAACTACAGATGAAGGTATGGATGTATGGGAAAAGCATATGAAAAGCTTTGGGCTGGGTGATTATCTAGGCACAGATTTACCAACAGGAAGACCAGGCAGAATACCAAACAAAGCGTATTACGATAAGGCATATGGTGATGGTAGATGGGCATCATCATTTATTATTTCAAATGCTATTGGGCAAGGAGAGGTAGCCGCAACTCCAATACAACTGGCAAACATGACAGCCGCAATTGCCAATAGGGGCTTCTTTTATACCCCACACATTATTAAAAAAATTGGAACTAGCTTCAACATTGATCAATTATATACACAAAGAAAGTATACAACAATAGATAAAGAACATTTTGAACCCGTCATAGAAGCCATGCATAATGTGTATAAATATGGAACGGCTAAATGGCTGCGTATACCAGGTATTGAAATTGCTGGAAAGACTGGTACAGTGGAAAACTTCACTAGGATAAATGGCGAAAGGGTACAATTAACAGATCATTCGATTTTTGTAGCTTTTGCACCGATAGACAATCCTAAAATTGCCTTGGCTGTTTACATCGAGCATGGATATTATGGAGGTAGGTATGCGGGACATATAGCATCTTTATTAATTGAAAAATATATTAAAGGTGAGATTACCCGAACCGATTTGGAAAAAAAGATGCTAGAGAAAACCTTGGAGCATGAATATGTTAAGCCTTTGAGTGGTGAGCCTTTTAAGATAAATGAATATGAGTGGTAAAAACCTGCTCAAGCGTATAGATTGGCTAACTGTATTTTTTTATGCTTTACTGGTGTTTTTTGGCTGGGTAAATATCTATAGTACTACATTATCAGATACTTCTCTTTCCCTTTTTGATACATCGACACTATATGGAAAACAATTATTTTTTATAGGTGTAACTCTAGTCAGTATACTAATAATCATGTTTGTTGACACTAACTTTTTTGAGCGTTTTGCTGGTGTTTTTTATGTGCTTGGGCTGATATTACTTATTGGACTATTTCCTTTTGGAAAAGTAATTGGTGGTGCTAAATCTTGGTATGCTCTGGGTTTTATGAACTTACAGCCTTCAGAATTTGTAAAGGTTGCAACAGCTCTAGCACTTGCCAAGTATTTAAGCGATATACAAACTGATATCAAGAACAGAAAACACCAATTATATGCCGTTTTAGTAATTCTTATACCTGTTATATTGGTACTACCGCAACCAGACCCTGGAAGTGCTTTGGTTTTCTTCGCACTGTTTTTTGTGCTATTTAGAGAAGGGCTTCCCATTTATTTTCTGGGTTTTGCACTATTATTTATTGCACTATTTGTGTTTACACTAATGTTTGGCACTATTTGGGTCGCAATTGGTTTGGGTATGCTAGTCTCACTTTTTTTCTTTTTCAAAAGACCAGGCTTAAAGATTCCTACCTTACCACTTGTCGTTTTTTTAGCAGGATGTTTAGCAGTATCGCTATCTGTTAATTTTGTCTTTAATTCTGTTTTTGAGCAGCGCCACCGTGATCGCTTTGGGCTTTGGCTTAATTTAGAAAAGGACGCCAATAAATTGGAACAGATAAAAAAAACCATAGGATATAATACCTACCAAGCTGAAAAAGCAATTGAATCTGGAGGTTTTTTTGGAAAAGGTTTTTTAGAAGGTACTCGAACAAAAGGAGATTTTGTTCCCGAACAACATACAGACTATATTTTTAGCTCGGTTGGCGAAGAGTGGGGTTTTATTGGAACCGCTTTGGTAATCCTTATTTTTACTTTGTTCTTTCTAAGATTAGTGCAAATTGCAGAAAGGCAAAAGAGGGAATTTAGTAGAATGTATGGTTATGGCATTATTTCTATTTTATTAGTACATTATTTCATTAATATTGGAATGGTTATAGGAATTTTACCCACTATTGGTATTCCTTTACCCTTCTTTAGTTACGGTGGTTCAGGTTTGTTATTTTTTACTGCCATGCTATTTATCTTTTTAAAGTTTGATGCATCAAGATTAAATGAGGGTATTTAAAAATTCCAATCTTTTTTCAAAACCTTTCTTTCCAAATTTCTTTGTGCCTCTTTAGGCATATCATGAAAAAAATCTATTCCTGTTTTTGTTTCTATCTGGTCAATTGAAACTAGGAAATTGGCCAATGGCTCTTGGGTTTCGCGATGAGGAAATAGAAAGGCCACAATCTTGATTTTATCATTACTCTTCCTAAAAACAATTTTATAAAACGCATTGGGCACATCAACATCTTCATCACCTATTTCTTCCAGACCATCTTCTAGAACTCCACCAGTAACCACATATAAATCACCATATCTTTTGCACCATTGACGCACTTGCTGCTCTAGCCTATTCCAAACACCAGCATTAAAGTCTTTGCGTTGAGGGGAGATATTGCTCGTGTAAAAAGTTTCATTGTATGCATATTCTGAAAACCTTCGATCACCTGCTGGACACAGATGACCTCTATCATAACCTGATCTTTTATAATTTCTCCAATCGGCCGATTTTGTTTTCACCTTTGGATCTTCAATAAAATACGGCCTTTTACGGTCATCGTAGGTTAAATGACTCTTCTTTAATTCATACATTACCCATTCGGCCTGTTCAAAAGGTTCATTATAGGATAGCATATAATAGTTATGGGAAATAATTGCATTTGTAGTTGAACTCGGTAAAAAGCTTAAGTCTATGTTAAGTGTATCCTTAGAACTTTTTGAATCAGAATAAGTACTTGGTGTGTAAAAATTTTCAAATAACCAGAACCCAACAACACATAATAGCAATAAGATCGTATAGCTTGTTTTATTCTTCATCAATCAAAAATAATTTTAATTATAATAAACAAAAAAAGCCTGGCAAAACCAGACTTTCATTTATGTGCATGAATCCAAAACTTAACCCTTTACAGCCAATTTTGAATTGCTATGTTTAAGCGCATTTAGTTTTAAGTCTTGAAGGACATTAATCGCCTCTTCAACATAAACATCTTTAGCTAAATCTATATGCCATCTATCCCTTTTCTCCCTTAAAATAGGGTCTTGGGTAAATAGCTCTTGTTCGTACTTTAAAGATTCAAAAGTTAATTTAGAATCATAATCCGCCAAAGATTTAAAGTAATTGGAACGTTCTCTATTCTTTTCTTGGCTGCTTTTGTAGTTATCGTAATTTAAGGAAACCGTAGTCTCATCTTGTTGGTCACGTAACCATTTAGCATTCTCTTCTATCAGTTTTATTTGGGGGTTGTCTTCCATTCTGGCTTTACTTCTAGCAATGGTTTTTTCATAATCGATATAGCCCTCCCAAACTTTGTAATCCGCTGGTGAAATTTTATCCCAACCCAAAGGATTTTCTTGGTCACGTTCCCCTAAATCGATATAACTATATCTGTCTGGGACAACGATATCACTCTTAACACCCTCCAATTGAGTTGAACCTCCATTAATACGATAGAATTTTTGGGTAGTAAGTTTTATAGCGCCCAAATCTCCATGCTCATTGCTCCTTACAATATTATCTAAAGGAATTACATTTTGAACAGTTCCTTTTCCAAAGGTTTGTTTGCTTCCAATAACTACTGCCCTTTTATAGTCCTGCATTGCTGCTGCAAGAATTTCTGAAGCTGAGGCTGAAAGTTCGTTTACCAAAATAACCAATGGACCATCCCATTGGATACGCTCATCTTTATCCTCATGCACTTCTTTGCCTTGACCAGAAGAACGTACTTGGACTATTGGACCATCTTTGATAAATAGCCCGGCCATCTCAACAACGGTTTTTAAAGAGCCTCCTCCATTATCCCTTAAGTCCAATATAAGACCTTCCGCACCTGCCTGCTTTAAACGTTCTACTTCTTTCGCAACATCAGAAGCAGCATTACGGTTGGTATAATCATCAAAATCCACGTAAAATTTTGGCAGGTCTATTAGTCCGTACTTGCGTTCGTCTTTTATTACAGTCGCGGACTTAGCATAAGATTCTTCCAATTCAACTACATCTCTAGTGATAGAGACAACGTCGACTGTACCATCAACTTTTCTTACGGTAAGGTCAACAATGGTACCTTGAGGACCTTTTATCAACTTTATGGCATCATCTAAGCGCATACCAACGATGTCAATAGGTTCTTCACCAGCTTGGCCAACTTTTAAAATTTCGTCGCCAACTTCTAAACTTTTTTCTCTCCAAACTGGGCCTCCAGATATAATTTCAACAACTTTGGCGCCTTCTGGCTTTTTCTGTAATCGAGCTCCAATACCTTCGAACTTACCAGACATACTTATATCAAACTTATCTTTCTCATCAGGAGCAAAGTAAAAAGTATGGGGGTCAAATTCATCTACTATGGTATTGATATATTGCACAAACCAATCTTTGCGGTCTAAGTCATCAACAAAGTCAAAGAATTCATCCAAAGTATTTTGTGTAGTTTCTCTAGATTTCTTTTCTACCTCGGCAATTGTGAGGTTTTTTAATTCTTTTTGCTCTGAAGGCAGCTCAACAGAAGTATTGGCACTAACCAAATCTTCACTTTTGCCTGTTCCAGCAGCAATTGCTTTATTTCTTATTTTGATTTTATTGTCATAAACCCCAAGAGAGTTGTATTTTAATTGCTTTCTCCAACGCTCTTTTAATTCTTTTTTGTTTTTGGCAAAGGGCTGGTCTTTATAATCTATGGTAATTGCCTCCCGCGCATCGAAGTCGAAAGGTTTTTCAAGAACTTCTTTATAAATACCTCTAGCTTCATCCATTCTTTTCATCAACCTTTGGTACACCAAATTGAAGAAAGTTATGTCCGTATTTTTAATTTGGTCATCAATTTGATACTTATATTGTTCAAATTCACGAATATCGCTCTCTAAAAAATAGCGTTTTGTAGGATCAATAACATCTATAAAATCCTCATAGATGTTTGCAGAAAAATTATCGTTGATATCCTTAGGCTCATAATGACCTCTCTCAAGAACATAAGTAATAAGGTCGAGCAATAATTTGTCCTTATCATTGTTTTCAAAAGATTTATTGGTAAAACTACATGAGGCTACGGCTATTAGAATAATAAGAAAGCCTAAAGCAAAGTTCTTCTTCATAATATGTTTTTTGGGACTGTCTTTTAACCAGCATAAGCAAAAATTGCCACACTGCAGTCTTTTGATGTCAATATTAATTCTCTAAGATACTGAAAAAATCATGCCAGTTTTTGAGCCTGGTTTTAATTTTTTGTTAAACGCTTAGAATATCATATCCTTTTTAAAAACGTATTTTTACCATATTAATTATACCCTATGAAAAAACCTTTGATTCTAGTCACAAATGATGATGGAATCACTGCTCCAGGACTACGTGCACTTGTGAGTTTTATGAGTGCCATAGGAGAAGTTGTTGTAGTAGCTCCAGATAGCCCACAATCTGGCATGGGACATGCCATTACCATTGACAATACGCTGTACTCAAAAAAAGTAAAAATAAACGCTGAAAAAGATGCCCCTTTGGAATATAGTTGCAGTGGAACACCTGCGGATTGTATAAAATTGGGACTTCAGGAAATTTTAGACAGAAGACCAGATATTGTTGTAAGTGGAATTAATCATGGCTCAAATTCATCCATAAATGTAATTTATTCAGGTACTATGAGTGCTGCCATTGAGGCTGGCATTGAAGGCATCCCAGCAATTGGATTTTCGCTTTGCGATTATTCTTGGAACGCTGATTTTTCCGGTGTTGCCAAAATAGCGCAAAAAATTGTGCTGGAAGCCTTAAAAAATGGTATGCCAAAAGGAACGGTACTAAATGTAAATATTCCCAAGACAGATGGTGCTGCACCAAAAGGGGTTAAAATTTGTAGGCAGGCAAAAGCAAACTGGAAAGAAAAATTTGATAAGCGCTCTAGCCCTTCAGGTAAAGAGTATTATTGGCTTACTGGCGAATTTGAATTATTGGACAAAGGAGAAGATACGGATGTTCATGCGTTAAATAATGGTTTTGTATCCGTTGTTCCCACTCAGTTTGACCTAACAGCACATCATGCAATTCAACATATAAATAATTGGGATTTGTAATGCAGAAAAAAGAAGTCATCATTGGTTTTATTGTAGGCATTATTGCCAACACTATTGGTACATTGCTATATATTCTACTCTTTTCCGATTTAGGAATTATAGAAACTTTTAAAGCGGCAGTGGCACAGGAGCATATTGGAAGTTTACTTGCGCTCGGAGCTATTTTAAATTTAGTGGCATTTTTTGGGTTTCTTCGATTAAAAAGAGACTACAGGGCCAGGGGGGTTATGATTGCTACACTTTTAACAGCAATGGTAATTTTATATTACAAGGTTTTCTAAAATGAAATACTATATCATCGCAGGTGAGGCTTCAGGTGATTTACACGGTTCAAACCTCATAAAAGCATTAAAACAAAAGGATTCAGCTGCTAATATCAGGTGTTGGGGGGGCGATTTAATGCGTAAAGCTGGAGGTGATTTAGCAAAGCACTACAAGGATATGGCCTTTATGGGGTTTTTAGAGGTTCTTAAAAACATACCTGCCATTTTTAAAAACATAAGATTCTGCAAAGAAGACATAACTACATTTAAACCAGATGTAGTCATTTTTATAGATTTTTCAGGCTTTAACCTTCGTATCGCGAAATGGGCAAAAGAGCAAAATTTTAAGACCAATTACTACATTTCTCCGCAAATATGGGCATCTAGGGAAAGTAGAATCCATAAAATAAAAAGGGATATTGATAGAATGTATGTTATTCTCCCTTTTGAAAAAGATTTTTACGCCAAACATAATTATACGGTAGAGTTTGTAGGGCATCCACTACTGGATGCCATTCAAAATAGCCCCATACTAGACGAAAAAGAGTTTAGAGCCAACAATGGATTACATAAAATAAAACCAATCATAGCCCTGTTACCTGGCAGCAGGAAACAAGAAGTCCAAAAAATGCTATTAATCATGCTATCGGTAGTAGATAATTTTAAAGAATATCAATTTGTAATAGCTGGAGCTCCAAGCCTTGAAAACACATTTTACACCGCCTTTTTAAACCAAGAAAATATTGGCTTTGTCACTAATCAGACTTACTCACTACTAAAGCATTCACATGCTGCTTTGGTAACGAGTGGAACCGCCACCTTGGAAACAGCACTTTTTAAAGTACCCCAGGTTGTTTGCTACAAAGGCAATTGGATTTCTTACCAAATAGCTAAAAGAATTATTACTTTAGATTATATCTCTTTGGTGAATCTCATTATGGATAAGGAAGCGGTCAAAGAATTGATTCAAGGAGAATTGACCACTAGAAACCTCGAAGTAGAGCTTAATAAGATTGTATCTGGACAATATAGGAACAGAATGATCAAAGACTACGAAATCCTTGAGAAAAGACTAGGGGGTAAAGGAGCTAGTGAAAAGGCAGCCAATCTAATCGTAGAAAATGTTTAATTTTATACACCAAGAAGGAACTTCGGTCTTGGATGAATAAAAAAATCTTCATTTTAGTTTTAGCAGTGTTATTATCTGGTTGTTTTGCAAAGAAAAAAACTACTTATAGCAAAACCAGGACTATTACCGTCGAATCATCCGATACCACAACGGTGGTAAAGAAAAAAGACAGGAAAAGAAAAGAAGCAAACCCAAAAGCTGATATGGTCATTGAGTCTGCAATGACTTTTAGTGGTGTGCGGTACAAATTCGGGGGTACTACCCGGAAGGGAATGGACTGTTCCGGTCTTATTTATGTTGCTTTGCAAGAAAATGATATCAGCTTTCCAAGGGTATCTCATCAAATGGCCAATGAGGGAAAGCGTATTCGAATTGGTGAAGTACAAAAAGGGGATTTACTCTTTTTTAAAACTAGAAAGAACAGCAAGCGAATCAATCATGTTGGTTTGGTGGTAGAAATTGATAATGATGAAATCAAGTTTATACACTCTTCTTCCTCAAGAGGGGTTATTGTATCTTCACTACGCGAGGGTTTCTGGAATTCCGCTTTTATAAAGGCCACTCGCGTATTGTAAATGCGTCAATTCAACTTTATATCCATAAAACTTACTTTCTATTTAATTATAGGGATAGTTTTAGGCTTCTATTTGGAACCTAAACTTCAAATAGTCTTTATTGTACTGTTAGCCTTATTGCTCTTACTAGGTGTTACCTTTAAAAAGCAATCTAAAAATGGTTTCCCATTTTTTGGAGCAATCGCTGCATTAATAACTGTTGTAATAGGGACATTGATAGTATCTATTACGAATCCAAAAAATAACAAAGCGCATTATTCTAATTATCTAAAAGAAAATAAGAGTGAGTGGATTGTAAAAGTTGATGAAGTATTAAAACCTTCCACTTTTTCCAAACGCTACGTTGTAAATGCAAAAAACCTTAATGAAAATCAGGTTCTAGGCAAACTGATTTTGAGCTTTCCCAATGATTCTCTTAGTCCCTCATTTAAAGTTGATGATGAACTTATCTTTTTTGCTCAAGCTAAAAATATTGGTGATCCTTTAAATCCACATCAATTTGACTACCAAGATTTTTTGAAGAAAAAGCGAATTTATCACCAACTAAATATTTCTGACAAGCAATATGTCTTAGCTGAAAATCCATCAAGAACATTTTTTGGATATGCTGCTAATTTTAGAGCGAGTTTAATTAAAAAACTCAAAAAACAGCATTTTGGCAAAGAGGAACTTGCAATTATCCAAGCACTATTGCTAGGTCAACGTAATGATATTTCTGAAGAAACCTACAACAATTATAAAAATGCAGGAGCGGTTCACATATTGGCAGTTTCGGGACTCCACATAGGGATTTTGCTCTTATTGCTTCAGTTTACACTAAAACCAATAGAGTTATTGCCAAAAGGAAAGACTGTAAAGCTTATCCTAATTGTTGGTTCGTTATGGGCATTTGCATTTATCGCTGGCTTATCAGCCTCAATAGTGAGGGCAGTAACCATGTTTACATTTTTAGCCTATGCCATGCATTTAAACAGGCCTACCAATACCTTTAATACTATCGCTTTATCCATGTTCTTTATTTTGCTTATCGAACCCCTTTTTCTGTTTCAAGTAGGCTTTCAAATGAGTTATGCAGCAGTAATAGCAATTGTCTGGATTTATCCCAAACTACAACGTTTTTGGTATCCTAATAATATAGTTTTGCAAAAAGGTTGGCAGTTGTTTTCCGTTAGTATAGCTGCTCAATTGGGAGTACTGCCCGTTAGTCTATTTTACTTCCATCAATTTCCAGCATTGTTCTTTATATCTAATTTGGTAGTAATTCCCTTTTTAGGAATCATTCTGGGGCTAGGCATTTTAGTGCTATTACTCACTAGTTTGAATTTATTGCCTGAGGTATTAGTTTTATTTTATGACTTTTTAATCAAAAAAATGAACTCAGTAATTGAGTTTGTAGCCCAACAAGAGAGCTTTGTATTTAGGAATATCCCTTTTGATAAAATTCAGTTGATTTTAGGCTATTTCATCATACTAGGCATGATAACCACGCTTTCCAAGCCAAATTTTAAAAGACTTGCTTTGTTATTGATTGGAGTTATTGCATTTCAATCTTGGGTGGTATTTAATCAATCTAAGACTATATCAAAAGAGCATCTCATCCTTGCACAAGAAACTGCTAACACACTACTGTTAAAACAAGAAGCTACTCATCTTGAAGTGTACGGTACTCCCTCAAAATTTTCTCAGCGGATACTTCAAGATTATAAAACTGGAGAACATATTGATTCTATATCAATCTCACCTTTACAAAACAATTATTCCATAACTTCTCAAAAGCTTTATGTGATGGATAGCTTAGGTGTCTTCCCACAGCAAACGCAATTGGATTATTTGGTTTTGACCCAATCGCCAAAAATAAATTTAGAGCGATTGCTAGATAGTGTTCCAACCAAAAAAGTGATTGCGGATGGCAGCAACTATAAAAGCTATATCGCCAGATGGAAAGCTACTTGTATAAAAAGAAAACTCCCTTTCCACTATACGGGTGAAAAGGGAGCTTATTATTTTGAATAGTCTTGTAGTAAGCTTTCTAAGTTACATCTCCCATCCATTTTTTGATAAATGGACTGGCTGCAAAAAATATTATACCTGCGCCAACTGAAACCCAAACTACATTTAAAAATATATTTGGCATTTCTAACACATTCTCTGGGTCAAAATTACCACCTATTAATCCTGCAATTAAATTTCCTAAAGCCGCTCCAACAAACCAAATACCCATCATCTGACCTAAATATTTTTTTGGGGATAGTTTACTTGTAGCACTCAAACCCACTGGGCTTATAGTCAACTCTCCTATTGAATGCAAGAAGTATGTTAATATCAATGCAAACATACCTGCCTTGGCTCCGCTGGCTGCTACCTGTGCTGCTTCAACCATTACCCAAAAACCTAAACCGAGCATGATTAACCCAATGGCAAACTTAAACGGAGTGCGCACATTGATGTTTTTAGCAGCTAGTTTCACCCAAAGTGCGCCAATAATTGGAGCAAAAATGATTATAAATCCAGAGTTGAAGGATTGCAACATACCAGCAGGCATTTCCCAACCTCCAATAAAACGATCTGTAAAATCCCTGGCAAATAAATTCAATGATGATGCTGCCTGTTCAAAACCAGACCAAAAAATAGCAATACCTACAAAAAGTATAAAAATCACTGTTACTTTCTTCTTCTCAATCAAATTCAAACCTCCATTAAAAAGTATATTTATAAAATACCCCATGGTAATAACCACTATAATAAGCCCAAGTGCTTGTGCAATGCCGGTTGCGGTTGTTACATCGATATAACCTAAGAATTGTAAGGCAATCAATAAGACCAGTATAAATGTAACTATACCTATTGTGACTGAATTATTTGACTTTCCAGTTTTTTCTATTAATTTAACCTTAGGTTCGACCCCTATTTCTTTCAAATACTTTGGAGCATAAACTTTATATGCCACTAAACCAAAAAACATACCAATAGCAGCTAACCCAAAACCTAGATGCCAATTGTATTCTGCTAAAAGCGGAACAAATAATTGTCCGAAAAATGAACCCAAGTTAATTCCCATGTAGAAAATAGAAAATCCAGCATCTCGCTTGGCACCATCTTCATTCTCATAAAGCTCTCCAACAAGCGTGCTTATATTTCCTTTTAGCAGGCCAGTTCCTAATGCAACAAAGGCTAGTCCTGCAAAGAATATTGCCGGCGAACCCGGAATTGCGAGAACTAAATGCCCTATCATAATAAGGACTCCACCGTAAAAAACTGCTTTTCGTTGTCCAAAAATATTATCTGCCAACCAACCACCTGGCAAGGTCATTAAGTAAACAGAAGCTGTGTAAAGACCATATACAGCGCCGGCCGTCTCTGTAGTTAAACCTAACCCTTCAGCGGCCATATCTGTGGTCATGAACAAGATTAATATGGCTCGCATGCCATAATAGCTAAATCTTTCCCACATTTCTGCGGTAAATAACACATATAATCCTTTAGGGTGACTAAATTTCTTTTTCGCTCCGCTTGGTTTCACTACTTCAGACATATATAATTGGTTTGGTTAATATCTCTTTGATTATCCCTTAATTTCTTCTGGTTTCATCTCGGGCTTCTCTTTTTTAGACCTATCACGAAGCTTTTCATGGGCAAACTTGGTCATCCTTTTATACAAGTGGTTTCTAGTGTTACCTCCATAAATTCCATGGTTTTTATCTGGATAAATGGACCATTCAAAATCTTTATCAGCCTGAATCAATGCTTCAATCATTCGCATAGAATTTTGCACATGTACATTATCATCCCCAGACCCATGGACCAATAAGTAATCGCCTTCTAAAAGCTCTGGATAATTAAACGGGGAATTCTCATCATAACCACTGGGGTTTTCCTGTGGTGTCTGCATGTAACGCTCTGTATAAATAGTATCATAAAAACGCCAGCTGGTCACCGGTGCCACTGCAATAGCCATTTCAAAAGTGTCATTTCCTTTTAACAATGCGTTTGTAGACATAAAACCACCATAACTCCAACCCCAAATTCCAGTTCGTTCCTCATCTATATAAGGTAGTTCACTTAATTTATCGGCTGCAGCAATTTGATCTTCAACTTCATATTTTCCAAGTTCTAACTGCGTCACTTTTTTAAAGTCGCGCCCTTTAAGTCCAGTTCCTCTTCCATCCACACATGCGATTATATATCCTTCAGAAGCCAGCATTTGATACCAATAATCGTTAGCTCCATTCCAACGATTAGCTACAGATTGTGAACCAGGACCACTGTATTGATACATTAATAGTGGATATTCTTTGTTAGGGTCAAAATTTGCAGGTTTAATCATCCACATATTTAAGTCGTTTCCATTGATATTGATAGTAGAAAACTCTTTTGGAGTCATTTCATACCCTTCAAGTTTGTTTAACAAGGAACTGTTATTCTTAATCTCTTTAACCATTTTTCCATCCAAAGCCTTGTGCAACGAATACTCATAAGGCGTATTAGCATTTGAAAAAGTATTTATAAAATACGTATAGTCTGTACTAAAAGCCGCTGAATTAGTACCCTCCTTATTGCTAAGTCTTTTCTTGTTTTTACCGGAACTAGAAATACTGTACACATCCCTATTTATGGACCCATTTTCTACTGATTGGTAGTAAACCCTATCTTCGTCTTGATCATAACCATAATACTTAGTCACCTCCCAAGGTCCTTTGGTAATCTGATTCATCTGTTTACCATCTTCATTGTGTAAGTAGATATGATTATACCCATCTTTTTCACTTGTCCAGATAAAACTGTCATCAGCCAAAAAAGTGAGGTTATCATGAATATCCACATAAGCATCATCTTTTTCTTCCAAAAGGATAGAAGTTGAATTATCCTTAGCATTAACTTCATGTAATTTCAAATGGTTTTGATGCCTATTTATGGTTTGTACACTTAAATAGTTTGGATTGTTCATCCACATAATTCTTGGAATGTAATAGGCATCGCCAAGGTCTACTGTTGAAACTTTCTCTTTAGCCATATCATACATATGAAGACTCACCAAAGCATTATCCTCACCAGCCTTGGGGTATTTGAACTGATTTTGGGTCTGGTACAAGTTCTGTCCATAAACATCCATTGAAAAATTGGGAACATTAGTTTCATCGAACCTTAAAAAAGCAATTTTAGTTCCATTACTGTTCCATTCATAGGCTTGTACAAAGGCAAACTCTTCCTCATAAACCCAGTCTGTGACCCCGTTAATGATATTACCTTTTTTTCCATCAGTAGTTAACTGTCTTATAGTATCTGACTTCAAGTCTTTTACATAGATATTGTTTTCATAAACATATGCAACTTTAGAACCGTCTGGTGAAAGTTCTGGCTCTTGAATTTTTTCCTCCGAGATTTTGACCAAAGATTTAGTGGCAATATCGTAAACATAATAAACCCCCAGCCTTGAACGCCTAAAAATAGGTTCAACCAAAGTGGCCAAAATTAGTTTGGACTCATCATCACTAAATTCATAAGAACTGAAAAGGGGTATTCCATCAGAAGAGGAAACAATAGTGCCTACTTTTTGCTGAGTCGCGTAATCATATTTATCAATACTGCGTATTCCAGTACTCCTATCAAAGTTTAGTACTGTGTATTGTGTTCCATTGTTCATAGAACGTAGTACATCCAAACCTTCAGTTCTAAATGCCCTGCCCCAGATTTCTTCTAATGAAATTTGTTTTTTCTGAGCAAAAGAATTTGTTGTTATTATTATGAAAAATGTAAGTAGATAATTGAGTTTTCTCATGTTTTTGAAAAAATGTTTAAAAACCATCAAGTTTACTAATAATTTATCGAAAAAGTAAACTTTGAATCACAATTATGCAGCAAGAATCAGACCACAAACCCTAATCCACTATCTTTGAAATTTAACTTTTACTATGCAGACTCCAGTAGAGGGATTTTCACGATTTACCAAGGAAGAAAAAATTGATTGGGTAGCTAAGAATTATACCAATAATTATGAGGAAACAAAAAACATATTGACCAAATATTGGAATAATGACCCCAAAGTTCAGCGACTTCACGATGAGTTCATAGAAAATACACTTTCCAATTATTATTTACCTTTTGGCATAGCTCCCAATTTCTTAATCAATGATAGCTTATATGCCATCCCAATGGTCATAGAAGAAAGTTCTGTGGTAGCCGCAGCAAGCAAATCAGCAAAATTTTGGTTGGACAAAGGTGGTTTTAAGACGACTATACTGGGGACTGAAAAAGTGGGACAAGTCCATTTCATATATCGTGGTGATGTAACAAAACTTGAAGTCTTTTTCAAAGAAGTAAAGCCAAAATTATTGGAAGATTCCAAATCCATCACTCAAAGTATGGAAAAACGTGGAGGCGGTGTTAATGCAATAGAATTAAGGAACTTAAGTGATAAGTTAAGCGGATACTATCAATTACACTGTACTTTTGAAACCTTGGATGCCATGGGAGCCAATTTCATCAACTCTTGTTTGGAACAATTTGCAAAAACTTTAGAAGTGCAAGCAGATAGTTCCTCGATTTTTTCTGATGATGAGAACATTGAAATTGTAATGAGCATTCTAAGCAACTATGTCCCCAATTGCTTAGTGAGAGCAGAAGTAAGTTGTCCTGTAAGTGAGGAAATGAGCGATACTTCTGTTTCCAAAAAGTTTGCAGAAAAAATTTTACAAGCAGTAGCGATTGCCAAAACAGAACCTTATAGAGCTGTCACCCACAACAAGGGAATAATGAATGGTATCGATGCCGTTATTCTAGCAACAGGAAATGATTTTAGAGCAATAGAAGCTGGAGTCCATGCGTATGCATCAAAAGATGGTAGTTATTCCAGTTTGACTCATGCTGAAATTAATAATGGCGTATTCAGATTTTGGATCGATGTCCCACTTGCATTGGGAACTGTTGGCGGCTTGACATCCCTACACCCAATGGTAAAAATTGCATTAGAAATACTCCAAAAACCAGCTGCAAAAGAATTGATGCAAATAGTTGCCGTAGCTGGATTGGCACAAAACTTTGCTGCATTGCGGTCTTTAGTAACTACAGGGATTCAAAAAGGGCACATGAAAATGCATCTTATGAATATTTTAAACCAATTAGGAGCAGATGGAAACGAAAAGACAAAACTAATAGCCTATTTTAAAGACAAAACCGTTAACAATGCTTCTGTAAAAGAAGCTTTGGAAGAGATTAGAGGCTAATGCAACAAGAGTTTTACAGCAATGGTAAATTATTGATATCTGGTGAATACGCCATTCTAGATGGTGCAAAGGGTTTAGCCGTACCTACAAAATTTGGACAATCATTAATTACTGCACCGACCCAGAAAGAGTTTATTTCGTGGAAAAGTTTAGATGTAGATGGCCAAGTTTGGTTTACCGCCGAATTACAACCAAAGAATCTAGTTATAGAAAAAAGCTCGGATGACCAAATAGTAAAAACCCTGCAACAAATACTTCTTGAGGCCAAAAAGCTAAATCCCAATTTTTTGGATTCCAAACTTGGTCTTGAAATAGAAACCCAACTTACTTTTCCCAGGGAATGGGGTCTTGGAACATCTTCTACTTTGATAAATAATATTGCTCAATGGGCAGCAGTTGATGCACATCAACTGCTTTGGAATTCTTTTGGCGGTAGTGGTTACGATATATCTTGTGCTCAAAATGATAGCCCTATCTTATACCATATTAAAAATAACCTTCCAAAAGTAGAACAAATCAATTTTCAACCTGAGTTTAAAGATGTTATTTACTTTGTTTACCTCAACCAAAAACAGAGCAGTAAAAAAGCAATTACTAACTATAGAAGCAAGATTTTTAATCGTAAAGAATTCATCTCAAAGATTAATGAAATCAGTATTAAAATGGCCTCCAAACAATCCATAGAGGAGTTTGGATATTTAGTTGAAGCCCATGAAGCATTGTTATCCAAAATACTAGAAATTCCCACAATAAAAGAGAAACTCTTTTCAGATTACTTTGGTACAGTAAAAAGTCTCGGGGCTTGGGGAGGAGACTTTGCAATGGCCATTGGAAACGAAAAAACCCCTGAATATTTTAAATCCAAGGGTTTTGAAACTATTTTAAGTTTTAAAGAAATGGTCCTTTAAGATTTCCACCTAAGTGGAAATGACAAAATAACCATTAATAAAAAGTTGCCCTTTTATCTTCTATGTCCGCACCTTCTTTTAATGCATTATAAACCGCACTGTTTACACGATTTGTATTTGAAGTACTCAATGTCTTTGCATAGGTACTAAAGTTTTGAATTTCGGCAGCTGGTGTTTTCTTGGTTACTTTTACCATAAACACTCCGGTTTCTCCTTTCAATAAGTCAGAAGAAGCTCCTTCTTCCAATGTAAACGCACTTCCAACAACCAAAGGTTCACGTCCAGCTCCAGGGATGGTGGGTGATTTCATTGTTAAGGCAGAAGCAGTAGAGACTGTAACGTTATTTGCAGATGCTAAATCCTCTAGGGATTTACCCTTGTTAGCTGCAATAATCTGAGCTGCTTTACGCTCTTTTCTAATTTTTGGCAATGCTGTTGCCGATGCATCTTCAGAAGCCATTAATCCTTCTTTGTACTTTTTAGTAAGCTGTACTACGGCATAACCATTTGTTAAATCAAATCTCTTAATGCTCCCTACTTTAGTGTCATCATTAAATGCCCATTGCACCACAGCTCTCTGAGAACCCAATCCAGGAAGATTCTCATCCATCTCTTTGATTTTATTTACCGGTCGTACGGTAAACTCACTTTCCTTAGCGATATCTGAAAACTGATTGGCTTCTGCATCGATAGAGGCCATTTCAAATTTAGTGGCTTCAGTAAATAAGGAATTTACGGTTTTCTCAGAAGATTCCACTTCTCTGGAAAGGGTAGCTATTTTTACTATATCTTCTTTATCATCAATTTTAATAATATGAAACCCAAAAGGAGTTTCAACTAATCCTATTTCTCCCAAATCATTTGCAAATAGAAATTTTCTATAATTCTCTGCTAATCCCAAATTAGATTCCATAAAATAACCTATATCCCCAGCTCGCTGTGCAGCTGTAGGATCATCAGAGTTTTCTCTGGCAAGATTTGCAAAATTTGCATCAGGTTTTCTGGCTTCTGTTAACATTCTCTTTGCTTCTTCTTCTGCTTCTTCTTTAGTTCTTGTAACGCCAACAGCACGTTCCGCACCTTCATATGCAATAAGGATGTGACTTGACTTTACAGAACCATTTGGTTTTTTCTCCATCATCTTGGACATTTTAAAGAAATCACCATCTCTGTAAGGCCCATATATTTCACCTACTTTTAAAGCCATTAAAGAGTCTGCGGCGACAGCAGGAAGTTCTTTTTTAGCCCTAAAAATCGTATCATACTTAGAATCTGAATTGCGATCTAAAAAAGCAGCCATATCAGCTGTATTTCTAAACCCAGAAATTGTATCATTTTGGTCTGTAGAAGAATTATACTCTATTGTCTCATCCAACAAAGAAACAATACCATCTTTCACTGCTGTCTCATCTTCTAACGAAGGTTTTTCCTCAAAAAACACAAAACGAATATCTCTAGCCTTATCCTGCTTATAGTCTTCTTTGTGCTCGTTTACATATGCCTCAATCTCATTCTTGGAAACTTGGATGGTACTATCTGCAATAGAGGAGTAAGGAACCCTTACATATTGCACATCAACTTTATTATTGGTCAAGTTATAATCAAACTCCCCTTCGTTGAGGGTTGCTCCAGCACCTGCCTTTACCAAATTAAAGTACAGCTGTTCTTTTGCCGCTTGCATGATATTTTTTTCATCTTGTAACCACGCATCGTATCTAAGAGGGTCGTTTACTTTCCAGTCAGCTATGGCACTTTTGAAAATTTCGGCATTAAAAATTCCGTTTTCATCTTGAAAATCTGGAATCTGTGCATATCCTGAAGTTTTTACGAACTCAACAATTTGATCACTCTCAATATCAATTCCTAAATCTTCAAATTGCTGATTTAAAATTGTATTTCGTATTTCTTGGTCATATACGGTATTAACCAATTGTGTTGAAGAAAAATTAGCTCCATAACGTCTTGAAGCTTGCTCCACTTTTTGCCTAAACTCGTCAATGGATAAATCTTTACCGTTTATTTCAGCTACCGAAGAACCTATTTTTGCCCCACCGCCATCGGCTGTAAAAATACCTGATATTACAAATGCGAACAATGCTAGACCAATAATTAAAATTAGCACCGTTGTTCGTTTTCTTATATTTCCTAAAATTGCCATCTTTCTGCTTCTTTTCTTTCAAATTAGTGGGCGAAAATACCATTTTCTTTTCAAAAAAGAAAGCTAAAAAATAGTGGATAAAAGCTTGGGTATCACGCCTTGAAAATAATTACTCCTCACTTAAAACCTTCACACTTACCAAATCAATTTTGGTATTGGATACTTCAAGGATAGTGAAAAGAAAATTTTCAATCTTTACTTCTGCGTTTTGTTCGGGGATTTCACCCGTTTCATTCATTATTAAGCCTCCCAAGGTTTCATATTCTTCACTTTCTGGAAGCTCCAACTTATAATTTTCGTTTATATGATCCACTTCCATCCGTGCAGAAAACTTATACGTTGTTTCATCTAATTGTTCTTCCAGTAAGTCTGTGGAATCATGTTCATCTTCAATCTCTCCAAAAAGTTCTTCCACAATATCTTCTACAGTTATTATTCCGGAAGTACCTCCATATTCATCTAACACTACGGCAATACTTTTCCTGCGCTTGGTTAACACATTGAGAATTTCATGAATCAACATGGTTTCTGGTACAAACTCAACTGGCAATAAAATACTTTTAATCGTTTTTGGCTTTTTAAAGAGCTCATAGGAATGCACATATCCTATAATTTCATCGATTGACTCTTTATAGACCAAAATTTTAGAATAACCGGTTTCCGTAAATAGTTTCTTTAGGGTCTTTGGGGACTCATGTAATTCTACCGCCATAATTTCAGTTCTTGGGACCATGACTTCCCTTGCCTTTACCTCTGAAAACTCCAACGCATTTTGAAACAATTGTATTTCTGAATCGATAATGTCTTCTTCTTCTACAGATTCCATCTGTTCCGTAATGTAATCTCCCAATTCCAATTTGGTAAATGCCAATTGCACCTCATCACCATCAGTTCTGAAAAAAGATTTTAAAATAAAGTCTGAAACCTTTATCACAAACCAAGAGATCCAACAAAAAAGTAAGTAAAAGATATAAGCAGGTACTGCCAATACTTTAAGTAAGGTATTGGAATATATCTGAAACAAAACTTTGGGTAAAAACTCTGCGGTCAACAAAATAATCAAGGTAGAAATGATTGTTTGCGATAGTAAACTAAAGTCAACAAATAAAAGATTTATAAAATTTGATGAAGACGGTAAAAATGTTTGAAACCACTCCATTAGAAGGTCACCCATGAAAAACCCATAAATCACTAAAGCAATATTATTACCAATTAACATGGTGGCAATAAACTTAGAAGGTTTGGTAGTTAGCCAGGTCAATACTTTTGCTAAAAAACCTTCTTGTTTCTTTTCAATTTCAATGTGAATCCTATTAGCGGAAATAAACGCTATTTCCATCCCAGAAAAAAAGGCTGAGAATAATAATGAAGTAACTATAATAAGAATTGAGGTATTCAAACTTAGTTTTGATTTTCACGTTTGCGTGCTTCAAATTTCTTTCGATAATTTCTTCTAAAAAAGAACATTGCCATGGAAACTACCGCAAAAAAAATAAAAAAATAAGCCATGTTCCTATCTGTATTCCAGTCTGTGAAAATTCTATAGATAGAAAAAGCACTAACGATTATATAAAGGTATTCTGTATATCTTAAAATTTTGATCATCTTATTCTTCTTCAGAAATGGTCATAAGACCATAGGTTTTGTGTGCATTAAAAAAAGTGAAATCACGGTTAAAGTCCATTCCCTCTCCATCCATTACTGTCCCATCTTCTGGGTTAGTATATGTGAAGGTCTCTTCAGTAAAAATCCAATTATCTTTTCTGTTCCAATAAAGCTGAGACGTTTCTAATTTTTTGCCATCATGACTTTCAATTACCACGTTTCCCTGTAAATCTATCATATTTGTATCAGAATACACAATACCATAATCAGCTTTTATAACACTCTTTTGACTCTTGTCATCATAAAAGTCTACCTGCAATCCTTCTGGGAATATTTGATGTTTAAAGCTAAGATTATCATAATTCTCATTCAAGGGACTTTTTAAAACTGCAATAACCCTTGATGCAGAAGAATCTTGGTTATTTAATTCTTTAATGGTTTCAGAATAGGTCAAGGTAAAATTCTTGGCAACACCCTCTGGAAAAATATTAGTAGCTGCTTCTTCCCCAACCCTTTTGTAATTATCCTGACACGATATAAAAAGGATTGCCACGGTAAAAACCGTGGCAATTAATCCTAATACTTTTTTAAAGAATTTTATCACTCTTATAGATTTGGCACTTTAACACTACCACCAACCCAACAATTAAAAGTTACCGTTTTACCAGCCATGTTAGCATTGAATATCATGGTTTTGTCTGGAGCCTTAGCTCTATATGAGGCAGCAGCTTGTCTAGCTCTACCACTAATAGATGGATCTACTCTAGCCGCTTTATCTGCCATAGCTGCAGCCTTCCAGTAAATAGCTCTTTTTTCAAAAGCTGTTGTTCCGCATGAATTGGCACTACTTGCATATAATCCTGCAATCAATAAGTATGCATTACCCTTAGATGGGTTTTCATTGATCGCTTTCTGCGCATAGGTTCTTGACTGCGACTTGCTCCCTCTTTTTTTCATCATACCAGCAATCTTGTATAAGATGTTTGATTTTCTATTGCTATCAGATTCTAGCTCAACTGCTTTATTAAAATCTGCAACAGCACCATTGGAATCGCCAGATTTAGACTTTAAAACTCCAGAATAAAAATAAGCATCCGCAGAAGGGTCCATCGCCAGCTGTTGTTCAAACAACTTTTGGAACATTGGGTCATCTGTACATTCCTTGTTGTACATTCTTCCAACGGCTCTTTTTACCCATTTAATGTCATCCTTTTTACTATCAAAACTCTTTTGGTATAATGGAATTAAGTTTTCACAGTCTGCCAAAGCTCCCAGCTTACTATCAATACTTCCAGAAACTTTTCCTAAAACCTCAGAGTTACGAGAATAGATTCGTAGTCTATTGCTCTCTTTCTTAGTTAAGGTAGCACCACCTTCTTCTTTTTGAAGGTATCCATTAATTTTATCCGTATACCCTTTATTTATAACCTCCATTTGAGTATTTACTTCATCATATACATCAAATACTTCTTGAAGGTCTTTAGAGCCTGCTTTGTGCAAGTCAACTAGACTAGAGAAATAGATATAAAGTACTTTTGCATTTTTAAAGCTTTTTAAGTTAGCTTCAAAATCTGGTTTTATCATATCATAAAACTGCTGGTCAGAAGCCATATCATTGTCACTAAGGAAGACAATTTTCTTTTCCAGCACACTTACTTTTGTATACTTTGTAGGAAAATATTTGTTGCTATCATCGTACAAGGACAACAAATCTTGGGTAAAACCATCTTTATCCCCACCAGATGAATTCTTAATCTTATGCTTCAAAATTTTCTCCCCAAGTGAAAAATTAGCTTTGTTAATGTCTGGACAAGCCTCATAGGTCTTTTTCCAAGGCTCGTAAGCCGCATCATAATTTTTTACTTTAGCATGTTCTGCATAAATTGACAGATTGGTCATGCATTCTGGATTTTGTGCTTGTGCCATACTTAATCCCATCGTCATAAGTATCGCTATCATCGTTAAGTAGAGTTTCGTCTTCATTTTTATGTTTTTAAAGTGGTTAATGTACAAATTTTTATAAAATGTTTTTCTTAACTCGTTGTTTATCAAACAATATTTATGAATTTTAAAAAAAACACTGCGTTAGTTTATCTTTCTTTTAATAAACCATTTGTCGTTTAAGGAAAGTCCAACATTAACTTTAAAGTAGCTTTCTTCTATTAAACCGGCATCCGTGGTACCTCTTCTGCCAAGCTCAAAACCAAGGTTTAAATTAGAAAAATTATTTCCTAACGGTAGACCAAATCCAAAAGTTATGCCAAAGTTGTTTATCTCCTTATTGTTAACAACCATTCCTGTTTGTTCATAGCGTAGACCGGCCCTATAGGTTATTCTGTTAAAATAGTTATTGAATGAAGTGTAATTTGGAACAAAGTACCCTCCAAATGCCATAGTACTGGCGTCATTATAACTAACATTATCTATCCTTAAAAATGAATTTTCAAATGAGCTCAACTGCTGAAGACTATATTCTGCCCCTAAAAACCATTTTCTTTCTTCCCCAAAACCTAAACCTAGAGTCGCATTAGTAGGTATTTTTAATTCTGTATTTCTAAGGTTTTGAGCATCCAAGTTTACATCTATTACTTCAATCTCTTGACCATTTGTGGTTGAAAAAGAGCCGATTCTTTCCGTATTCTTTGATACCAAGTTTATCTGTGTATCCACTCCGGCATGTGCAAAGAATGTATATTTTTCACCTACTTTTTTCTGATAGTTGGCTGCATAATTAAAATCAAATCCATTGACTCGTGATTCCCTGTCGTCCAAGGTTCCAAATTGTACATTTTCTATGCTTTGAATACGACGGTATTGCAAGGTTCCAAAATTATAATTTACGGTAACTCCAAGACTTAGATTTTTGACAGGTTCAAAACCAACAGAAAGATATATTCTATTTAAACCTCCTTCGCCCGAAAACGCATTGGTAATAGTACCTTGGGAAGTATTTTCAGACACCGAAGTCAAATTATAGCCGACCGATGAATAGGGCATTAATCCAAACCCCAAACCTACTTTATTTGCAATGGGAAACCCAATAGCCAGATAATCCAAGTTAGTTACCGAAGTATTCTGTTGTTCCTGAAAATCTTT
Organism: Croceitalea sp. MTPC6; assembly: GCF_036985525.1. Lineage (NCBI taxonomy): Bacteria > Pseudomonadati > Bacteroidota > Flavobacteriia > Flavobacteriales > Flavobacteriaceae > Croceitalea > Croceitalea sp. MTPC6. Next base: position 413,755 of record NZ_BTGR01000002.1, on the reverse strand, counting down.
TAGGCGCAGCGTAGTATTGGAAATACCCGCAGTGTAAGTAGTCAATGCAAGTTTGGAATATGCCGCCGGATTCCTAAGATTAATATGTATGCTATCGCCATACATCTGTAGACCTCCCATCATCTGGTTCTCAACAGTCCCATTTGAACGAGCATCACCAATACCAAAATATGAATAAGGAGAAACAGTTCCATTCTGCGCATAAATACCAAAAGAAATAAGGCATATGCATGAAATCAAAAAATTCTTAATCATCTAGCTTTTATTGTATTCCAGCAGGTAATTTAACCCCTCCAACAGAAATTTAGAATTCGCAAATATGGAATTTTTTAGCCGTTTACCAAAAAAATGAGCGTCGCCGCCTGTTAAAATAACTGTTAAATCTTTAAAGCGTAGTTTATATTGGTCTATTACACCATCAACTTCATTAACAAGTCCGTTAATAACTCCGCTATGCATACTACTTTCGGTAGTATTTCCTATAAAATCAATTATATCATTTGGTTGTAGTAATGGCAAGCCATTTGTTTGATTATGCATAGCCTTATAACGCATTGTTAAACCAGGAGAAATTGCACCTCCCAAATATTCGCCATAGTCATTTACCATATCATAAGTAATACAAGTGCCCGCGTCTATAATTAAAGCATTTTTACGCGAATAGTTATAAAAAGCCGCCGTGACTACTGCTATGCGGTCTACGCCTAAGGTTTGCGGAGATGCATAACTATTCTTAAACGGGGTTTTTGATTGATGTGATAGCACATGGACTTTACAAAAGAGCGAAAGTATCTCCACTTCTTTATCCAAAGTTTTTACTGAAGATATGATGGCATTATCTATTTTAGGAAAAGCTTCGAAGAGCTCCTTAATCTTTGATAAAAAAATTCCAGATTCTGTTTTTTCATCAATCACCAGCCGTTTATTTTCAAAAATGGCAAACTTTATACGAGTATTTCCAATGTCTACGACCAGATTCATACTACAAAGATGTGGATTTGTAAAAAAAGGAAAGGGTTTTTTTAAACTTTTTGTTTGGATATCATAAATTTGAAATTATATTTGCAGCCCCTTATTAAGGGCATAAAGGTACCTTAGCTCAGTTGGTAGAGCAACGGACTGAAAATCCGTGTGTCCCTGGTTCGATTCCTGGAGGTACCACAAAAAACCCCGAAGATTTCGGGGTTTTTTGATTATTAAAGTTTGGTTTAGGAGCATTATTAAAATCTTAAAGTTTTTATAAATATGAAAACCTGATGCTTCTATCAGAACAAAATATGGTAACCTTAGCTTTTTTTTATAGATTACCACATAATTTTAAAACAAAAATGATTAAAGACTTACTTGAAAAAGCAGATGAATTTGTAAATAGAACCTTAAGTCACATGTCTACCAGTGATCGTGTTGCAGCTTCTAGGGAAGCAAAAGCACTTATACTTTCTATTAACGAAGTTTATAAAGAAACGCAGGATTCCGATTTAATGGATGTGATGAAGCGTATTACAGAGAAAAAGAAAAAAATTGAGAAACGTTTAAAAGGTAATCCCCTTTCATAGTCTTTCAGGCCCTTTTTTTGCTCCTATCCTCTTATAGAACTTTCCACCGACCACCAATGCGGCAGAAATTATCATAACATTTTTAATGATGTATTGCCCCTCTATCGTGGGCAGCAAATAGTTGTTGTCCTGAAACGTGATTTCTGATAAAAATACTAAAGGCATAAAAGTTCCTATCATTTGAAGAAATAGTAGTGCAATTGCAATTTTTGTTGTTCTTTTAAAAAGAAATGATAGACCTATAATTACTTCCCACCAACCAATAATTGCCAACCATGAATCTGGAGTTCCAAAGGGCAGCCATGCTACTGTCTTTTTAAGTAATGGTTCCGCTGCGGACAATCCAAACGGTTTTAAAATTCCAAACCAGAAAAAAATAATAGCAAAAGATATGCGAACAGCTGGGATACCCAAACTTCGCATGTGCTTAGAAACACTTTGGTCTATTTCTTTAAAATTCATTTCAAAATAAGATAAGCCGCTTTTAAACCATTTACAGCATTTATACTACCGATTATATAATACTTGCCGCTAAGCACATAGAAGCACTATTTTTTCCCTTCCTTTCTCTATAATTTAGAATCATCAAAAACCGAGAACAAACACAAAATTCTACCAGATGAACACTATAGACAAAAAATTGGGATATGTATTTTGGTATGCCACCGTTATGATTTCTTTTGTACTCTTAATGAATAGCTTACTACAATACCTTAACTAATCATCGCCCTACCATATGGTGGAGATTTTTGCTATGCCAAAATCCCTCAACATAACTATTGAGTCTTCATTATTTTCTATATTCAACTTCGTGTAATTTTCATTTGGGAAAAGTTGTTCTGTCATTACAAATTGTCCGTCATTTATAAATAGCTCCATTGAAGAAGTATCCATAAGAATCCGCACTTCAAATGATTCTTGGGGCAGTTCATTTATTGCCATATAATGTAGTTTATTCCCAAAATCCTGTTGAAAATCTTTTTTTCCTGATTTAGTTCTATCAACAATCACTAATTTAGAAACGGGGTCAAACTTAATAGAAACAAACTCTCCTTTGGTATTTTCGAACTTGAGATTGATATTCTTTAAATCTGTTATGAAGGACACTTCTGTTTGATTGAGGTTATCATAATTTAATACCTTTTGTCCATTTGCCTCTAAACTTATGTCTTCAAAATTTGGTTTCTCAATCAAATCATTTATACTCTCCATCGGATAATTCAGTAACAAATAGCTGTCTCCATATTTTTTTAGGCTTAATTTCCTTGGGATGGTCATTGCACTGCGCCATTTTTTTGTTGGGGTCGTCAATGCATATTGCCAATTGCTCATCCAACCTATAAAAATTCTATCATTGTTAGGTACATTATTGTAAGTTACTCCAGCATAATTATCAGTACCCCAATCCAACCATTTATAATCTTTTTGGTCTGATATAAAAGTAGTGCCATCAAAATCGCCTATGAAGTATTGTGTGCCACTACCGCCATTAGGCCCACCAGAACCAATACTAATAATTAACACCCATTTTTCTTCATTGGTATCCTCAACTTTTAGTTTAAATAAATCTGGGCATTCCCAAACTCCTCCTTGCGCTCCTTGCCCTTTTCCAAAATCACTGATATTGTCCCATTCCCTTAAATTGGAAGAGCGATAAAATTTCACATGGTCGCCAGCAACCAAGGCCATTATCCAGCTTTTAGTCTCTTTGTGCCAAAAAACTTTTGGATCACGAAAATCTTTTAAGGTGGGGTTGTCAATTACGGGATTGCCCCTATATTTTGTCCAAGTATCACCATTATCCAAACTATAAGCTATTCCTTGCGTTTGCGTATTTAGTCCACCTTTCTTTTCAATATCTAACCTAAAATACGTGAAGATTGCAACCATGGGTACTTTTCCATCTTTGCCAAATCCAGAGGTGTTTTCCTTATCGATTACAGCACTTCCAGAAAAAATAAATCCTTTCTCATCTGGGTATAAAGCGATAGGCTTATGTTCCCAACGCACCATATCTTTACTTACTGCATGCCCCCAATGCATTGGTCCCCAAACTGTGGCATCGGGATAATATTGATAAAAAAGATGGTAAATACCATCGTTATATACTAATCCATTGGGGTCATTCATCCAATGTTCCTTTGGGGTAAAATGGAACTGTGGGCGGTATTTTTCAGAGTAAGCCGAATTTACCGTTTCTAAACCCATATCTAGTTTTGATTCTTCTTTTTCTTTACACCCAGATAGTATTAAAATTGCAAGGACAGATAGCGTTATTTTTTTCATCTTTTCACTCAATCTATATCCCTACAATATAATCAAAAACCAATTCAGTCCTTTTAAAATAGTATCTTTACCCCTTAAATTTCTGATGTGCGTATAGTAATTTATTTACTGTTAACCAGTGTTTTCTACACAAATTGTTTTTCTCAAAAAAGCATTGAAGCTACCCTAGAAAAATTCAATCGTAATACAGTGCAATATATCTCTGTAGACGAGTTAAAATCAAATAATGATGTCACTCTGCTGGACACTCGCAAAATTGAAGAATATGAGGTTAGTAACATTAAAAATGCCGTTTGGGTAGGTCACAAAAAGTTCAAAATTGATTCCGTATATAAAATTATCCCAGATAAAAATACACCTATTGTAGTGTACTGCTCAATTGGGGTTCGTTCAGAAAACATTGGCGAAAAATTATTGAAAGCTGGCTATACCAATGTAAAAAACCTTTATGGGGGAATCTTTGAGTGGAAAAATAAAGGAAACCACGTTTTTGACAGCCAAAAAAACAGAACAGAAAAAGTACATGCATTTAGTAAGCATTGGGGGAAATTACTGACCAATGCCGAAAAAATTTATAATACCAAACCAAAAGCCCTTGAAGAAAACTTCAGATAACCTTCTTTTAATTTTTACAAGAAATCCAGAATTAGGAAAATGCAAAACCAGATTGGCGGCAACAGTTGGTGATAAAGTAGCCTTGGATATTTATAAATTTTTATTGGAGCATACAGTATCAATAACCCAGAACCTTAATTTGGATAAACAAGTTTTTTATTCAGAAGAAATCTGGGAAGATGATGTCTGGGACAACAAATCCTTTGCCAAAAAACTGCAAAACGGAATAGATTTAGGTGAACGTATGTCCAATGCTTTTAGTGAAGGTTTTAAGGCAGGTTATAAAAAAATATGCATTATTGGTAGTGATATGTTCGACCTCTCGCAGACAAATCTAGAAAATGCATTTAAAAAACTTGATGAACATGATTTTGTAATTGGTCCAGCAGAAGATGGTGGGTATTACTTATTGGGAATGAACGTATTTCACGGACAATTATTCCATGATAAAGCGTGGGGCACAGGAAATGTATTAAAGCATACTTTGAAGGACTTGGAGGATAAAGAATTTACTACATTACCCACAAGAAATGATGTTGATCTATACGAAGACATTAAGGATATTAATGCCTTTCAACCTTTTTTAAAAACTGAAAAATGACTCAAAAACAACTAGATGAATCCGTAGCACATTTAAAAACTAAAGGATTTGAAGCTCCAGAGATAGGGATTGTTCTTGGTACAGGTCTAGGCCAATTGGTCAATGAAATAGAAAATCCAATCGAAGCCCATTATAATCATATCCCTTACTTTCCGTTGGCCACGGTTGAATTTCATACAGGAAAACTTATTTACGGAACAATAGCTGGTAAAAAAGCTGTTGTTATGCAAGGTCGTTTTCACTTATATGAAGGATATGATTTCTCAGATGTTACTTACCCTATTCGTGTTATGCACCAACTGGGCATTAAACAATTGTTTATCTCCAATGCTGCTGGTGCCATTAACCTAGAATACAAAAAAGGTGATATCATGCTCATTGAAGACCATATAAATCTACAAGGTGGTTCGCCCTTAGCTTTCAAAAATGTAGCTGAATTTGGAGATCGGTTTGTTGATATGATGGAACCTTACGATTTAGGGATGCGACAAAAGATTGAAAAAATTGCTGAAAAGGAGTCAATTTCGTTGCAAAAAGGAGTTTATGCCTCTGTTGTTGGTCCACAATTAGAAACCAAGGCAGAATATAGAATGCTGAAAATTTTAGGGGCGGATGCAGTTGGAATGAGTACAGTTCCAGAGGTTATTGTCGCAAACCATTTACGGTTACCAGTAGTTGCCGTATCTGTATTAACGGACGAATGTGATCCAGATAACCTACAGCCAGTAAATATTCAAGAGATTATTGAGATAGCTGGAAAAACAGAGCCCAAAATGATTAAACTCTTTAAAGAATTAATTAAAGAAATTTAGTTTTTTGCTGTAAGCTTTAGCAATTCTTTACTACCTAAATTGGATAGTTATATGTAATGATCATGGTTAAAGAACCCAAAATAAGCATCATAATCCCCGTTCTAAATGAGGCTACTGGAATTGGTAAATTACTTGATTACATTTTGAGCATTAATTCAAAATATACCTGCGAGATTCTATTGGTTGATGGTGGCAGTACCGATGCCACTTTGAATGTTTTAAAAGATTATAAGGTTAGCGTCTTTTCCTCTAAGAGAGGTAGAGCTGCACAGATGAATTTTGGCGCAAAAAAAGCGTCAGGTGATATCTTATATTTTTTGCATGCTGATACTTTTCCTCCAAAGAATTTTGATAAATTGATAGTAGAGGCATATAATTCTGGGGCTGAAACTGGATGTTTTAGAATGCGGTTTGATTCCAAGAATCCTTTCTTGCGGTTTTTTGGATGGCTATCACGAATCAATCACACATTGTGCCGTGGTGGTGACCAATCGCTTTTTATTACCAAAACCTTATTTGAAAAGAATCACGGCTTTAATGAAAAATATCTTATTTACGAGGATAGTGAGTTTATATTCCGTCTTTATAAAGAAACTAATTTTATTGTTTTGCCATACTATGTTATTACGTCAGCAAGAAAATACCGCCAGAAAGGTTGGTTAAAAGTTCAATTCCATTTTGGAATGATTCACTTAAAAAATTATTTAGGCGCTAGCCCAGATGAGCTCTATGCCTATTATTCAAAAAAACTATTGACATAATCTTTTTAGTCCTGCTCAGAGAATGTTTTAGAGGATTCATAGTCTAGAATAACTCCTTCTGAAATCCATTTGGCCAATGCTTGGCGATTATCTGGGTCAAGAATACGTCTTTGGTCCTTTTTATTTCGAATATTACCAACCTCAATATATGCCATTGCAGGCAATGTTTTCTTCACCATGTAAAGACCACTACGGTCTTCGAAAGTACCTTGATAACCCCTATTGGGTTGAAACTTGGCATATTTTTTCAAAAAAGTTTGATGAATGCTTTCTGCCAAACGCTTACCATTCTTACTTTTTTCATGATGATAAAAGAACACATCTATATTGGTCCCTTTACTACGGCTATCCACATGGGTTACCAATAAGCGCTGATACTTCCCCAAGTTTTCTTTATAAAGCTTGTTAATGGCCTTAACCCTTTGCTTTAGGCGAGCCAACTGGTTTAGTGGAATCTCTTGGTTTGGGTGAGCTACCTCATCAGTATCTAATTCCAATTTCCTATCATCTCTGATACCATCATTTTCGTCTTTTATGATCAGGGTAACCTCTGCGCCATGAGAAATTAATTCTCTTGCCAAACGCAAGGTGATATCATATGCATATTCGTCTTCCGCAATTAACTTACCGTCATAATTTTCAATAGCTCCCGGGTCAGGACCGCCATGGCCAGAAACCAAATAATAAATGTTACCGCTTAGGCGATTGCTTAACGAGTCCACACGCGAGAAATCCTTACCAAATATTCGGTATTCTTTAAGCGTCTTTAAATCCACTTTATCAACCTTACTGGACTGGACTGTATCAGGGATGATATAGAATTCACCAACTCTCAAATATTCTTCTTGAGAGAGTTTTTCCTTATTGGCTTCAATAAAAGCGTTGTAAAACTTAGTTGGGTTTATTCCATTCTTTCTTAACAGGGAATAGATGCCATCACCTTGTTCAGCAATGACAGTATTTAGTGAATCCTGTGCCGTAATGGCAAAGCAACCGGCGAAAGTAAAAAACAGAAATAATGCTTTAAGTGGGTTTTGCAAGCTTTTTTTGGCAAATCTAACAGCTATTTTTCAATTTCTAAATCTGCATAATCATTTAGAACACCACTAATAATTAAATTGGACAATAATTCTTGGTTGGAGTTTACCAAAATAACATCTTCAATAGTTGGTTTTTCGCCGCTATCAATTTCAATCAACGTTATGGCAGGCAGTGCATTTTTAGCCAAGTACAGGTTGTTCTTATCTGTAAAAATCTCTGTATACTCCTTAAAGGGCTTACTTTCTATACTGTTTTCATTAAATACTTGTTGAATATTAGAAGCTATACGCCTACCGTTTTCGCTAGAATTATGATGAAATACAGAAACCTCACAATGGGTGTCCGTAATAACATTGTTCACCCTGGTAATTAATAATCTTTGATATTTACCTTGATGCTTTAAGTACTTCTTGTTTATAATTTCCACATATTCTTGCATTTGGCTTAAATCTGCCATTGCACCTTCGGTATTTGTATTTTTTGTATGCTGAGTGAATAAATCTTTATTTTCAGTTTCACTTTGTATCAAGTAAACCTGGGCACCGTGCACCATTAATTCTTGGGCAAGGTTTAAAGTAATTTCGTTAGTAATCTTATTTGCTGCATTAGATGTTTGAGCTGGATTGTTACCAGAAATAAGATATATTACAGCATTCTTTAGCTTGGTACTTTTTGGTGATATTTGAGCTAGCTCCGATTTAAATATGGATTCTTCCACATTCCCATCAGCTTTTACCTGAACTGCGGTTTTCTTAAAGGAATCTTCTGCATACGGAATAATATAAGCTCTTCCTAAATGTAGCTCGCTTCCATTTCTTAGGTTCTCTTTATTTAATTCCACAAACTCTGCATAGTATTTTGCAGGGTTTAATCCTTGCTTTCTTAGTATAGAAAAAATACCATCGCCGTTTTCGGCAATAACAAGATGTTGTTCTATCTGTCCAATTAATAAAACAGGGCATAGCAGCCATAAAATGGAGAAGATTCTGTTCATTTAAAAAAATTAGTGCGTGGGATGCACTGCAAATATGCATAATTATCGATGAAATGCAAAAAATAACGATGAAATGTATAAAAATATCGATTATATAGAGAAAAAACTTACGTTTCGTTTACGTAAAACATCAGAAATACTGTCCTATTCCAAAAACTATTCCGCGAGTTGCGTCTTTGGTAATACCATGCCCATAGTCTATTCGAAATATAGCATTAAAAATGCCTTTATGTATAAACCTGATTCCTACACCTGGGTAAACTCTCAAATTTTGATTATCGGCAAAATCACCAAAATCACCACCAGGGTTGCGCCAACTGCCTCCATCTATAAAAATATTGCTTTGCAGCACAAACCAATTTTTATCAATTAAAGTGTGCCTATACTCCGTATTCAATACAATTGCCCCTGTACCACGGTCAATTGTATTGCCAACTCCTCTAATATTCAAATTATTATCCACAGCAAATGGTGCAAAAGGAGTCTCTAAATTACTAGCGAGACCCAATCGCAGTCTATTTGCCCAATTTCCACGCTCACCTATCCTAGCAAAAAAAGAAAAATCATTAAATCCAATCACAAATTCTGGAAGCGTGAGATTGGCACTATTCACATATTGAAAGTTTAATGTGCTTTTAAAGCCAGATAGATACTGGTAGTAATATTCAATTCCATCATAATTATAGATGAACTTGTAGAGGTATTTATCCACATTTAGACTTTGCGGAACATTTGGGTCTGTCGTGCCAGAAATATATTGGTAGTCTTCCGTAAAGAAATTTATTCCAAATTCTATACGATGTTTATAATTGAACTCATACAATGCCAATACTTCTATAGACTCGTTATTATACCTATAGTCTGCAGTGCCCGCATCTAAAAATACTGGCTCTTGTGTTGTTAAATCTTGATAATTAACTGCCAATCCAAAGTTTTTGGAAAACAAATAAGGAGCTCTAACATTTACACCATACGAACTAAAGATATCATATTGGTAAAATCCTCCCAACGTAATGTTCTGTCCCAAAAAATTAAACTCTTGCAAGCCAACCCTAAAAGCAAATTCATCGTTATTTGAAGTAAAGATGTTGGCAAAAGGTATTATGGTAAAATTTTCTTCAATTCCATAATAAACATTAAATGATTTTTCCTCTTCAGCAGGAAATACTTGGTAATACGCATGCGCCACTGATGGTAAACGCTTTAATCGAGCAATATCATCCTCAAGTAGGGTTGAGTCCAATGGCATTCCAGCCTTAAGTCTAGTTATTTTTTTAAGAAATGTAGTTCTAGTCTTTTTGTTTCCTTGAATTTTTATATCAGTTACTTTACTCTGAGCAGTTGTACCCATTGAAATCAACAGCATTATAATGCTTAAATATCTTAAAATGAGTCTCAATTTTTTTCTTTAAATATAATCCAAAACATACTACTGAATATTAAATGGAACTACAGAAAATAGGTTTACCCAATTATCTTCACTTACTGCTAAAAGCGTAAAATTATAGTTTTGGTCAGTCTCTAGTGTAGGAGGTTCTTGTTCTGTAATATTTAAGACAACATTATCTAATTTGTAATATTGAAACATCTTATCAAAAGTGTAAGTGCCAGATAGCAAATTGTTATTTCCGTTTGAAACTACATGAAAATATATTTTGGAGTCATCAAATACTCCATCTCGCCAAGTAAATATTGGCATGTTAGAGGGTTGAACCATCACATTTTCGGGTAAGTATTCTGTAGGTTTTGAAGTTTGCTTTAATCTAATGGGATTTGAAAGATGAATCTTTTCTTCCTCTTCAAAAGATACAATTACCCATTTCTCTCGTTCTGGTACTATTTCATATTTTAAAAGATAACCATTAAAAACATCGATTAAATTGCCCTTGCCTCTAACGTATTTATCGAAATCATTTTTATCAACATCTATATTTTCAGTTTGATAAAAATTAATGTTACTAGCTCCGCTACGTGGATATAAAAAAATACTTACCACATTTGGGTCTTCATTACTGGCAGCACATGCAATAACATTATCAACCACAAAGTCTTTGCCAACCAATGACTCTTCTAAAGACACCAAAACCTCTAAAGGCGTATCATCGGAATTACAGGAATAAAACAAAACTAGTAGCAAAAAGAAAAAAGAACCTTTCCTTTTCATTGGCTGACTTTTCTTTAATAGTCGCCGTAATAATTTCTAATTACATTTTCAGCAGGTTTATTTTGGGGTGTAAAACGATTGTCCTCTATTCCTCCTGATTTTTCATGATGAATAAACCACTTCCAAACAAAACCTCCTACAAACCAATCTTCTTTCCAAAATTCTTCAAAAACAGCTTTTGTGGCTTCAGCTTGAGCTTGTAAATTTACAGCCATCTCATTTCTATCCACCAACCATGGTTTTTTTGCCGTATAATCCATACTACGATATCCAAACTCAGTAAAAAGAATATCCTTATTTTCTTTATTGGACATCTCTTCTAATTTTACTTTCCATTTTTGCCAACCTTTTTGCATCTGTAATTGGCTTGGAAGTTTCGATTCATTAAGTGGAAAATATGCATCTACTCCAATATAGTCCAACTGTTTCCAAAAAGGTGTCCTTGTATATTCATCCCAATTAGCAGCATAGGTAAGTTTTCCTTTGTAAATATTTCTGACTTTCTGGATAAGTTCTTGCCAATATTCAGGTCTATTTTTTACAAACTCCTCTAACTCCGTTCCAATACAATAGATTTCAGCTTTAGTTTCTTCTGCTAGCTTGGCATATGTTAATATAAAATCACTATACGTTTCCTCTAAAGTATTCCAGTCTTCTTCGGATTCCATAATCATGTCACCAGTGAATTCACCTCGCCAAATCCAGATTTGGGGTTTAAGCATTATTTTAATCTTGTTCTTTTGGAGCAGTTCTATATACTGCTTGGCTCCAGCTCTAGTCTCCCCAAACCATTGTCTATCTGTGTTAAAAACTACATTGGGGGAATTTAGATTTCTTACAAACCCAAAAGGCATAATTGCAGCATAGTTTGCATTGACCCTTACAACAGGATCAACATTGGTCTGAGATATCTTATCTCGGGAACCTACGTAGCTTACCCCGTTTATTTTTTCATCAATCTGACTCAGACAGGAAAACTGAAGTAGGCACAAAAAAAGAAGCCCTAATCTTTTCATAAGCTAAAAAATTAAGACTTCTAAAATACTTCTTTTGTTTGCGAGAGACTAGAAAACTGCTCGCAAACCTATGTTAAATGTTTCCCCAAGACCAGTATCTCTACCCCTAACAAAATTGGTGTACAGACCTTCTATATTAAGTTCTTTTGTCAATTGATATTTAACCCCTCCACCCAAAGCAGTAAAGTTTTGACTAAAATTGTTGCCCAAATCTATCAGCTCTGTATGTTGTCCCAAAACAAGAACCGTAAATTTAGAACTTGGAAAATAGCTTAAGAATACGCCAGGAGTAACTCGAAGGCTGTTGTTTGCAAAACTACCTTCAACAGTGATACCGTTTGCATTTTGTACTGCATCTTTTCCAAAATTATATTCCGAATTTATCTCTGTAAATAGCTGCCATTTTTTTCCTGGAAAAGTATAATCGTAAAAGAACCTGTTCTGCCAAGTAAACCCATCTTGATCTAAAAACACCCCGTTATCATCTTGTTCTTGACTTATTAGTGGAATTGAAAATGCGCTTAGAATTGAGAAATTTCCAACATTTTTAAAAGGAACAAACTTAATTGCTGGTGCAATAGATGTAATACCTGAAGTGGTTCTACGCTCGGTTGAACCATCTCCTAAAACAAAATCTCTTCCGTTGGCCCTGTACTCTAAAATAGCTCCTACGTTCACCCTTTTACTAGCCGAAACCCCTGTAAAAGCCTCTAAAGTAGATGTAAAAAAGTTTTGTCTAATCCCATCTTCAGAAGCAAAGGTACTTTCATTTTGGGTATACAAATTATTGAATAATTTAAGGTCCCATTGCCCTTGTCCAATTAATTTAGACGGGGTTAGGTTTTGAATTACACTTCCGCCATCATCAGAATCATCTTGGGCAATTGAGCTAAATGTGGACAATAAAAGCCCAGCCATAAGAATATGGATTTTAAAATTTTTCATTTTTAGTTGTTTTAAAAGATTGTTGTTTAATTATTTGATTTCGTTCAAGGTCCAGTCGTAAGCGTAGTAACCTACCTTGGCTCCAGAATCAATTTTTTCATTTCGGTATTGATTAACAAAATCGATTTGACTTTTGCCTCCTTGGGTGAAGTCTCCTTTGTACCATTCAAAAAGTTGAGAAAGTTGAACTTTTTTTCCTTTTACCTTAATAAAATTTGGATTATTCAATGCCAATTCTGTTTGCTTCTGCAATTGACTATCTAAGATATTTGGAAAATACGCATTACTTATAATTGGTGGGCACCCTAAGCCAGCGCATACCAATACAAAGTGGAATCGAGCCTCTTTAGGAAAATTGCCTCTTAGCAATTTGTTCTCAATATCATTTAGAGTGATACTTTTTCCACCAATATTATGTTTAGTTTTATCAAAAAAACCAGCTTTATCCAAAGGGGATTTTATAGGATAATTATCTACAATCCCTTTGATTACAGATAAATTATAGCCATTTATCCAAAAAGCTTGGTAAGTAGCCTTATCACTTTCGGAGACAGATATAGCATTAGTTAAATCAATCAGCTCGTTTAATGAGTCAGGGTTTTCTTTTAGCGATCTATAATCCACTCTCCCGTTCTTAACATAAGTTTTAAAGAAAGTATCTGCTTTTGAAAAGAAATCTGTAGTATTCTGGGCAATGCCAAACTGAAATAGGAATGCTAGAATAAAAGTGGTCAGTGCTGTTCTATTTTTCATTTTAAATTATTTAGCTGATTAAAATCTGGTGCATCAGTCGTGCCAATTTCAAACTACCTACACAAACTTTCAATTTTTATGAATTATTTAAGATTTTACAAATCAGGGCTTTACCAGTTCGTTTTCTATATAATAACCTTACAATTACCTTATAAATTTAAATTCTTTCTAAATTAAGGGTTTGTGTTAAGTTCATACCTTTAAGAACGACACTTAGTAATAACCAATTAAAAGTCAATGGAGAGCATTGTAATCATAGGTAATGGTATCGCTGGCGTTTCTGCAGCAAGACATATTCGAAAACTTTCAGATAAAAGAATAATAATAGTTTCTGCGGAAACCGATTATTTCTTTTCTCGCACCGCATTAATGTATGTGTATATGGGTCATATGAAATTTGACCACATACAACCTTACGAGAACTGGTTCTGGGAGAAAAATAGAATTGAGCTTGTTAGCGCTTATGTTAATGAGGTTGATACCGAGAATAAAAAACTTTTACTGGATGGATCTAGAGCTTTAGGTTACAATAAACTAATTATAGCCACAGGCTCCAAACCAAATAAATTTGGATGGCCGGGTCAAGATTTACATGGTGTTCAAGGTTTATATTCCAAGCAAGATTTGGATTTGCTCGAAGTTAACGCTCCTAATAAAGATGTTTGTAAAAGAGCTGTCATAGTTGGTGGCGGTTTAATTGGTATTGAGTTGGCAGAGATGCTTAGAAGCCGAGATATTCCTGTTACATTTCTAGTCAGGGAAAGTAGTTTTTGGAATGGCGTATTACCCGAAGGTGAATCACAACTTATTAATGAACATATAAAAGAACATCATATAGACCTTAGATTATCTACTAATCTTAAGGAAATTGTTGCTGATGATAACGGAAAAGTCAAATCTGTAATTATAGAGGAGACGGGTGAAGAATTGGCCTGCGACATGGTAGGCTTAACTGCTGGGGTAACACCAAACGTTGATTTTTTAAAAGACTCGGATATTGAACTAGGTCGAGGAGTGAAGGTAAATCGGTTTCTAGAAACAAACGCAAAAGACGTATATGCGATTGGCGATTGTGCAGAGCAGCATGAAGCTATTGGGAACAGAAGACCAATAGAAGCGGTTTGGTATACTGGCAGAATGATGGGAGAAACTGTTGCGCAAACCATATGCGGAAATAAATTGGAATACAAGCCAGGGCATTGGTTTAATTCTGCTAAATTCTTGGATATTGAATACCAAACCTATGGTTGGGTTTTTGGTACTCGAGGCAAAAAAGATTACGAAGAGCAATTCCATTGGAGACACGCAACAGAAAAAATATGCATCACCGTTTCTTTCCATAAAGAGAACAATCAATTTTTAGGTATCAACACTTTTGGTATACGGATGCGCCATGAAATTTTTGATAGATGGCTAACCGAAGAACGAGATGTTGATTATGTGATAGAGCATTTAGCTGATGCCAATTTTGATCCTGAATTCTATAAAAATTACGAGAAAGAGATTACCCATAAATTCAATACTGATTTTAATAAGTCATTGAATACAAAAAAGAAAAGTTTAAAAAGAATATTTCAATTCAACTAGACCAATATGAGCACTTACGATAGAAGTATGGCCTTAACCGGGCAACCACCTACAGCACTTAGCAGAAACCAAAAATTAGCGACTTTAATTGGGCTTTTTGGATTGGCTGTAGTCTTACTTTCTGCATTCAATGTTAACTTTCCTAACAAAGGATTGTGGTTAAGTATTTCTTTGGCTACGATATCAACTGGAATAATTTGGTTTGCATGGGATGCATATTCCAATAAAGAACCGGGCATTAAAAATGATGGCGTTTGGTTTAAATCAATCTCTAGCAAAGGCTTTTGGGGATGGATTGCAGGTATAGCACTAACTGGATTTTACATTGTTCTTTATTTCTATCCAGAATATTTAGGG
Source organism: Croceitalea sp. MTPC6 (assembly GCF_036985525.1). NCBI lineage: Bacteria > Pseudomonadati > Bacteroidota > Flavobacteriia > Flavobacteriales > Flavobacteriaceae > Croceitalea > Croceitalea sp. MTPC6. Next base: position 398,267 of record NZ_BTGR01000002.1, on the reverse strand, counting down.
CTTGAGGCAAAAGGTGATAACAAAGGTGTTATTGCACTTTTTGACCCATTGAGTAGAGCATTAAGTGGAAACCCCGCTAGCCAATGGTTTGTGTACGGCACCCTTTATACCATTGCGATTTTAGCTTTTGGTATAAAGTTTATGTGGAAATACCGTCATAACAGATATGAACGAATACGCACCATGAGCGTCATGTTCTTTCAAACTGGGTTTGCATTTATTATTCCTGAATTAATGGCACGTTTAAATGGTAGCTCTGTTTTAAATGATGGTAGCCTACCCTACTATGATCTTAAAAATATGTGGCCTTTGAACTATTATAATTTTGAAGGTTATCGCATTAAAGGGTTTTTGAGCTCTGGTGATATAGGTTTTGCATTATTAATTTTTGGAATTGCTACAGTTTTTATAATAAGTCCCATTTTAACTTATAAATACGGCAAAAGATGGTATTGTTCATGGGTTTGTGGTTGTGGTGGTTTAGCTGAAACAGCTGGAGATTCTTTCCGTCAACTTAGTGATAAAACTGTAAAAGCATGGAAAGTAGAACGTTGGGTAGTACATAGCGTAGTGGTTTTTGTTACACTTATGACTACTGCTGTAATTTATTCTTACCTAGGAACAGATACCAGTAAATATTGGCTTACAAAGAGTACATTTTTGATTGGTGTAGCCGTTTTATTAACTACAGTTTTTGCTCTTGTCATGATTTTTAAAAGAGAACAATTGCAAAAAGATGCGCAATATGGTGCTATTGGATACCTAGTCATCATTTTAGTACTAATAGGAATGCATTTTTTTAGTGGTGAAGGCAATGTGTTCTTATTCAAATCAGAAACACTACGTAAATCTTATTCTTTCTTGATAGGAAGTATTTTTTCTGGTGTAATAGGAACTGGTTTCTATCCCATATTTGGTAATCGTGTTTGGTGTCGTTTTGGATGTCCTATGGCAGCTATCCTAGGTTTTCAGCAACGCTTATTTTCTAAATTCAGAATTACAACAAACGGAGGACAATGTATTTCTTGTGGTAACTGTTCTACCTACTGCGAAATGGGAATTGATGTCCGCGCTTATGCTCAAAAAGGAGAAAATATTGTTCGTTCTAGCTGTGTGGGTTGCGGAATTTGCTCTGCTGTTTGCCCAAGAGGGGTATTAAAGCTTGAAAACGGACCATTGCAAGGTCGTATTGATAGCAACCAAGTATTATTGGGCAACGATGTAGATTTAATGACCTTGGTGAATAAAAAATAAGAATGCTCCGTTTTAGCCTCATAGTTTTTATTCTACTATTTTCTCCGAATAAGATATACCATCGTGACTACCACGATAATGGAAACTTAAAATCACAAGGGTGGAAAATTGAGGATTCCAAAGAAGACTTCTGGAAGCATTACCATGCCAATGGACAACTAATGTCCCAAGGGCATTACAAGAAAAATACTAAAGTTGGGTATTGGTATTTCTATGACACAAATGGAAGAATAGAAATGGAAGGGCATTTTAAAAATAATCAAAAAGTAAAGTGGTGGCTTTTTTACGACCAAAAGGGTAAAGTCAATCATAAATGCCAGCTGAAAGATGGTATTAAAAATGGATATTGTCTCAAATATATGGATGAAGAACTAACCTCAGCAGAAAAATACAGAAACGGAAAAAAAGTAAAAGAGTGGTTTAGCTTTAGCAGTTTTAAAAAAGAGAATAAACTTTCTGACCTCAAGTAATGGTAGATATTAAAGTAATTATTCCCGCCTTTAATGAAGGTGATTCAATAGCTCATGTAGTTTCTGAGATCCCAAAGTCAGTTTCTGAAGTTATTGTGGTTAACAACGATTCTACAGACAATACAGTAACAAATGCCCAAAAGGCAGGTGCTACAGTACTAACTGAAAACCAAAAAGGTTATGGATATGCCTGTCTAAAAGGCATGGGTTATATAGCCAAACAGTCCAAACAACCTGATATTATCGTATTTATTGATGGAGACTATTCTGATTATCCTGAAGAGCTGGATAAAATAGTTGCTCCAATTTTAAATGAGAATATGGACTTTGTAGTTGGAGCACGAAATAAAGAGCTTAGGGAAGCTGGTTCAATGACCTTTCCTCAGATTTTTGGAAACGAATTGGCAACTTTTTTGATGAAATTATTTTTCGGTGCAAAATTTACGGATTTGGGACCTTTTCGTGCCATTAAATACGAAAAACTCAAAGAATTGCAGATGGAGGATAAAACTTATGGGTGGACTGTGGAAATGCAATTAAAAGCGATACGTAAAAAACTGGCATATACCGAAGTACCAGTACGTTACAAAAAAAGAATTGGCGTCTCAAAAGTATCAGGAACCATAAAAGGTGCTATATTTGCAGGCGTAAAAATTTTAGGTTGGATATTTAAATACAGCATTAAATAATTATGGGACTTACAATCGCTTATATCATCATTGCAATTTATAGTTTGGCCTTGATTCTAATTTTCTGCTATAGCCTAGCCCAGTTGAATTTATTGGTCAATTATTTGAGCAATAAAAAGGCAAACGATGAAGCTCCAAAGTTCAACTTATTGGACCCAAAAGAAATCCCGCATGTAACCATACAGCTTCCCGTTTATAATGAGGAATATGTGATGGAGCGCCTATTAGATAATATTTCTTCAATAGAGTATCCTAAAAGTAAATTAGAAATTCAGGTATTGGACGACTCTACTGATGACACAGTAATAGATACTGCCAAAAGGGTAAAAGAGCTTCAAGATACTGGTTTGGATATCAAGCATATTTGCAGAACAAACCGCCAAGGATTTAAGGCTGGAGCCCTTAAAGAAGGTCTAGAAATTGCGAAAGGGGAATTTGTAGCCATTTTTGATGCTGATTTTTTACCAGAGAGCGATTGGTTAAAGAAAACTGTCCCTTATTTTAAGGATAGTGAAATTGGCGTAGTACAAACACGTTGGGGTCATATCAACAGAGATTATTCTACATTAACTAGAATTCAGGCCTTTGCTTTGGATGCACATTTTACTTTAGAGCAAGTTGGTCGAAACTCCAAAGGACATTTTATCAATTTTAATGGTACCGCCGGTATTTGGAGAAAAGAATGCATTCTTGATGCTGGAAACTGGGAAGGTGATACGCTTACTGAAGATTTAGATTTAAGTTACCGTGCTCAGCTTAAAAACTGGAAGTTTAAATATTTAGAAGATGTTGAAACTCCTGCTGAGCTGCCAGTAGTTATGAGCGCCGCACGTTCGCAGCAATTCCGTTGGAACAAAGGTGGTGCAGAAAACTTCAGAAAAACTGTTTTAAGTGTTATAAAGGCAAAAAATATTGACTTTAAAACAAAGTTCCATGGGGTAATGCATTTGTTGAATAGTTCCATGTTTTTATGTGTGTTCATTGTTGCTTTGCTAAGTATTCCAATGCTATATATCAAGAATACCTATGGCCATTTGGGTTGGGTTTTTGAGGTAACAAGCTTCTTTATCGTCAGTACCATCATCTTGTTCTTTTGCTATTGGTTCACCTACAAAAGCATACAGGGCAGTGGTTTCGATAATTTTATTGATTACATAAAACTATTTTTTACTTTCTTCTCAGTTGCTTTAGGGCTTTCCCTTCACAACTCAATTGCCGTAATGGAAGGTCATTTGGGCAAACGAAGTGAGTTTGTTAGAACTCCAAAATTCAACATTAATAGTTTAACTGATAGTTGGAAAGGCAATCGATATTTGGCAACCAAACTTTCTCCAAATATGATTATTGAGTTTGCTTTGATGCTCTACTTCTTGTTTGGAATGTACCTTGCTGTACCTTTAAATGATTATGGGCTATTCCCTTTTCATTTAATGTTGTTCTTAGGCTTTGGCTTTGTTTTCTTTAAGTCTTTGACTGCAAAAGCCTAATAAACCATTCTAATCCATATTTAAAACAACTTTATCTTTTAGTTTTAAACTGACACTCAAATAAGGACTTATTGTTTCCTATATTAGTTCCTAATAACAACTAAGTTTTTGGAGAAATGATAAAACTTTTCAGAAGAATCAGAAAAAGACTTCTTAGAGAAAATAAGTTTAAAACTTATCTATTCTACGCGATTGGAGAAATCGCACTTGTTGTTATAGGAATTTTAATTGCTCTATATCTAGACAATCTAAATGAGCAAAAGGTATTGGATAAAAAGCAAGAAAATCACCTAAGGTTAATAAAAGGGGAAATGACCAATAACCTTAATTCTTTACAAACCGAAAGAAAGGCATTAGGTAAAATATTAATGAGTAATCGTTTAATTATATCCTTACTCCACAACCAAAAAAAAATAGATACCTTAAGTGAGCATTATCTTTCAGACATACTATTTATGCCTCTTACAAGACACATAAAGTTTGATAATGAAAACGGAGCACTTACAGAATTGTTAACATCTGCCGGATTAAAAGACATCAAAAATGATACTATTAGGGGTGTTTTAGCATCTTGGGATGCTAAACTATCTATATTTCAGTCACAAGAAGCAGGATTATATAAAAGTTTCAATGTGGCTCATAACCTGGTAAGGGAAAAAGGAAGTTTTAGAGTAATATTTGACCAATTAGGGCTTTCCGAAAATCTAGAAATATCAGAGGCATTGAATACAGAAACCAATAAACACTTTTTAACCTCTAAAGAATTTGAAAATATTATGCTAGATTATCTTGCTACAGGCGACCAATTATATCGAAAATATTATCCAAGCTATCAAAAAGATTTGGAAGAACTTATAAAAAATATTGATCAAGAACTTTCTCCGAATAAGTAAATTTAAAAGCCTTGGCTAAAGACATCCTACCGTATATCAAATTACACAAATACTCAATTTTGATAACTCTGGGATGCATTCTTTTTTATCTAAGTTTTACATATGATTTAAATCGAGAAGATTTTACAAAATTGATATTATTATATGGAGGGTTAGTCTACTTCCACTATAAACTAATCCAGTTTGAAAAATGGAATTTTAAATTCCTCTTGGTTTCAGGAATTCTTTTTAGATTGGTTTTTCTACTTACAGAGCCCAATTTATCCCAAGATTTTTATCGCTTTATTTGGGATGGGGAATTAATTAAAAATGGAATAAATCCATACCTATATACTCCAAACACCTTAATTGAAAGACCTGATTTCGCCATTGCTAATTCCCAAGAGCTATTTAATGGAATGGGGTCTCTAAGTGCTAGACACTATAGTAATTATCCTCCACTTAACCAGCTAATTTTTACCATTTCCACTTTTCTTGGTGGTGGAAGCATTTTAGGTTCTTTGATCGTTATGCGTTTGATCATTATTTTGGCAGATACAGGAATTCTATATTTTGGCAGAAAGCTATTGCAGAACTTAGGAAATTCTAATCATTTGGCATTTTGGTATTTTCTAAATCCTTTAGTAATTATAGAACTAACTGGAAACTTGCATTTTGAAGGTGTCATGCTCTTTTTCTTTGTTTGGGCAATCTATCTTATTTCTATAAATAAATGGAAACTTGCAGCACCAGTTTATGCAATGTCAATTTTACTAAAACTGGTCCCTATTCTATTCCTCCCATTATTCTTAAAGCATTTCGGGTTTAAAAAGAGTGTTATTTTTTATATTTTGATTGGGATTATTTGTGTCGTATTTCTTCTTCCATTCACCTCTCCAGAATTTCTTGAAAACTATTCTAAAACCGTAGGGCTTTGGTTTTCAAATTTTGAATTCAATGCTTCTATCTACAATATCGTCAAAAAAATTGGGGTTCATTATTTTGAAGCTAAACCATGGGAGTTAGTTAAATCTTATGGAAGTCTTGTACCTAAACTGGTAATTTTAATAGCTCTGTTACTAACTTTTCTAAGAAAAAATAAAAATCTTAAAGCATTGATTGTTTCAATGTTAATATTACTTACAAGTTATTATTTTCTTTCCAGCACCGTACATCCATGGTATATTATTTTTCTTTTGATTCTTACCATTTTCACCAATTATCGGTTTCCCATAATCTGGTCTATTGTGGTTATTTTAAGCTATTATGCCTACTCCAATCCAGATTTCAAGGAAAACCTTTGGTTGTTGGCTATTGAATATTGCTTGGTATTAGGGTATTTGACTTATGAAATTTTTAAAAATCATAACACAATACCCAAGTTTCGTAAAAAATTCACTCAAAAATAGGCTCGTTCAGAATTCATTTATACATTTACCCCATCATGAACGTACAAAGCAACATATCTATTTTAGGAAGCCATCTGGCTCCAGTGCGTCCGTTCGCTCCTCGCCGCCGCCCGTAAGGGTGCATATTAGCTATGGAAATAGGTGAGTCCATTTCCGCAAGTTCCACAAACATTTTTTCAAATTATTTACTCTAAAACATCTAGCAATGGAAATCATTGTTGCTAACGAATCACATTTTAAGTACGCTCAAATCATAAGCGACACCATTACCGATTCTGCAAAAGTTCGCGGAACAGGTATTGCGCAAAGGTCGCCCGAATATATCATTAAAAGACTGGAAAACGGAAACGCAGTGATTGCCCTTGATGGTGATAAATTTGCCGGCTTCTGTTATATAGAAGTTTGGGGCAATAAGGGTTTTGTTGCAAACTCTGGACTGATTGTACATCCAGATTTCCGTAACCAAGGACTAGCCAAAAAAATAAAAAAACGAATTTTTGAGTTGTCAAGAGAGAAATTCCCAGATGCTAAAATCTTTGGAATAACAACCGGGTTACCTGTGATGAAAATGAACTATGAACTGGGCTACAAACCAGTTACATTTTCGGAACTAACGGATGACCCAGATTTTTGGAAAGGTTGCCAAACTTGTAAAAACTTTGATATTCTAACCCGTACAGAACGTAAAATGTGCTTATGTACCGGAATGTTATACGACCCCATTACTAAAACCAAAGAAAAAGAGAAACTAAACAGCAAAGCTTTTAAAAGATTAAAAGGCATTAAAGAAAACCTGTTTTTAAAGAAAAAGTCAAAATGAAAAAACTAGTACTTGCCTATAGTGGCGGATTGGATACTTCTTACTGTGCAAAATACCTATCAAAAGAAAAAGGATATGAGGTACATGCAGTAAGTGTAAATACCGGAGGGTTTTCAAATGAAGAAATAAAAACCATTGAAGAAAAAGCGATTGCTCTTGGTGCAACCAGCTACACCTCTATTGATTCGGTACAGAGCTTTTATGACAAAGTAGTTAAATACCTAATTTTTGGTAATGTTTTACGGAATAATACCTACCCTCTTTCGGTAAGTGCAGAACGAATTGTTCAAGCAGTAGAAATTGTAAATCATGCCAAAAAAGTAGGTGCAAAATATATTGCTCATGGCAGCACTGGTGCTGGAAATGACCAAGTTCGGTTCGATATGATTTTTCAAACCTTAGCCCCAGAAATTGAAATCATCACTCCTATACGGGATAATAAACTAGCTAGGGAAGAAGAAATTGCCTATTTAAAAGCAAATGGGGTGGATTACTCTTGGGAAAAGGCGAAATATTCTATTAACAAAGGATTGTGGGGGACTTCAGTTGGAGGTGATGAAACCTTGACTTCTAACCTTCCACTACCAGATTCTGCCTATCCCAGCCAGCTTCAACAAAAAGAACCTTCTGAAGTTAAACTCACTTTTGAAAAAGGAGAATTAGTAGCCATAAATGACGAAAGGAATTCTCCTATTGCCAATATTAAAAAGTTAGAGGCACAAGCATCTAAATATGCAATCGGCAGGGATATCCATGTAGGAGATACCATTATAGGCATTAAAGGGAGAGTTGGTTTTGAAGCCGCTGCTCCGTTACTAATAATAAAAGCGCATCATTTGCTAGAAAAGCATACGCTGAGTAAGTGGCAGCAATACCAGAAAGAGCAGTTGGGAAACTTTTATGGAATGTTGTTGCATGAAGGAAATTATTTGGATGAAGTAATGAGAAATATTGAAGCTTTCTTAATAGACACCCAAAAAAATGTTTCAGGTGATGTTTTTGTTGGATTATACCCTTTCCAGTTTCGATTACTTGGTATTGATTCCGAACACGATTTAATGAACGCTTCTTTTGGTAGTTATGGCGAAATTAACAAAGGATGGACTGCCGATGAAGCTAAAGGCTTTATAAAAATATTGTCTAATCCTGGCAAAATAGCTAATCACGTAAACCAAAGCCATGATTAAAGCAGGAATTATTGGAGGCTCTGGATACACGGGCGGTGAACTAATCAGGTTACTGCTGAACCATCCTGAGGTTAAAATCGACTTTGTTTACAGTACCACAAGAGCTGGAGAAAAAGTCGTGAACACACACCAAGACCTTTTAGGACAAACAGATTTGAAGTTTTCAGACTCAATAAATGAAACTGTTGCTGTGGTCTTTTTATGTTTGGGGCATGGGAATTCTTCTAAGTTTTTAAAGGAAAATACATTCTCTAATCAAACCAAAATCATTGATTTAAGCAATGATTTTAGGCTACAAGGAGATTCTATTTTTGAAGGAAAAACATTTGTATATGGCTTGCCAGAATTGTTCAAAAAGGAAATCGCTGGGGCAAATTATATTGCCAATCCTGGTTGTTTTGCAACAGCAATTCAGTTAGCATTACTGCCGCTGGCCAAAGAAGGTTTTCTTAAAAATGAAGTTCATATCAATGCGATAACTGGCAGTACGGGAGCAGGAATAAAACCTTCGGATACCACACATTTTAGTTGGCGAAACAATAATGCAAGTTGGTACAAACCTTTTACACATCAACATTTAGGAGAGATAGGAGAAAGTTTAAATTCTTTTGGGAATAGTATTGGGAAGCTACACTTCCTCCCAAATAGAGGAAATTTCCCAAGGGGGATTTTAGCAACGGCATACACAAAATTTGATAGAAATCTGGAAGAAGCGCAAAGCTTGTTCAAGAACTTTTATCAAGAGTCTCTCTTTACAAATATTTCTGAAAATCCGATACACTTAAAACAAGTGGTAAACACTAATAATTGTCATATTCATTTACACAAACATGAAGGTGTGTTATTAATTACATCAGCAATAGACAATTTATTAAAAGGCGCTTCTGGACAAGCAGTTCAAAACATGAATTTGATGTTTGGTTTGGAAGAAGGTTTGGGATTACAATTGAAAGCGGGAGCATTTTAGTTATGAAACAAAAAATAGCACATATCGCATTGGTAGTTAAAGAATATGATGAAGCCATCGATTTTTATACCAAAAAATTGAACTTCAATCTAGTGGAAGACACCAAACTAGATGACAGTAAAAGATGGGTAGTGATTTCCCCTCCTGGAGCAGTAGAATGTTCCCTTTTATTAGCCAAAGCTGCAGATGATAGACAACTCAAAAGTGTAGGCAATCAATCTGGCGGAAGAGTATTTCTTTTTTTATTCACTGATGATTTTTGGAGAGATTATAACGCAATGTGTGAAAAAGAAATAAAGTTCGTTAGAAAACCCAAAGAAGAAATATACGGTACAGTAGCTGTGTTTGAAGATTTGTATGGAAATCTTTGGGACCTACTCGAACCTAGTGATAATAATAAAGGGATTCTAAAAAAGACTATATGAAACTAGCAATAATTGGGGCAGGTAATTTAGGGTTGGCCATTGCAAAGGGAATATTACATAGCAATGGAGCTACAACTATGTACCTAACTAAAAGAGATACAACTGAAATCAAAGACTTTGAAAAATACGGCAATGTGACTGTTACTTCTAATAATTCTGAAGCAGTTAAAAATTCCGATATTTTAATTTTCGCAGTACAGCCAGGTCATTTTGAAGCTATCTTATATGATATCAAGGACCTTTTAAGTGAAAACCATGTAGTCATAAGTACAATTACTGGATTTGGTATTGATAAAATAGAATCTATTATTGGCTCAGATAAATACATTGTTAGGAGTATGCCCAATACAGCAATTTCTGTAGGGAAATCAATGACTTGTATTTGCAGCAATGGTTTGGGGAAAAAACGAATCGATTTAGCTAAAGCAATATTCAATAGAATGGGTACCTCTTTAGAAATTCCTGAAGAGCAAATGCAAGCTGCAACTGTTATTTGTGCCAGTGGTATTGCTTTTTGGATGCGCTTGATTAGAGCTACAACACAGGGCGCTATTCAACTAGGTTTTGATGCCAAAGAGGCGCAAGAATTGGCAATGCACACTTGTAATGGTGCTGCAAGTCTGTTAATCGAATCTGGAAGTCACCCAGAAGAAGAAATTGATAAGGTTACAACGCCTAGGGGCTGTACTATTTCTGGATTGAATGAGATGGAACATCAAGGCTTAAGTTCTTCACTCATTAGAGGAATAGTGACTTCGTTTGAAAAGATAAGTGACATAAGTAAAGATTAAAAAAAACACAAGCACAAAAATCAAGTTGAGCTGTCATTCTGGGCTTGTCGAAGGAGTAAGCAATACTTAAATAATTAGATTCCCGCATTCACGGGAATGACAAAATAGAAAAGATGAAACTATTTGATGTATATCCACTTTATGATGTCACTCCAGTCTCTGCCAAGGGAATTGAAGTTATTGATGATAAAGGGCAAAAATATTTAGATTTTTATGGTGGTCATGCAGTAATTTCAATTGGTCATTCACATCCATACTACGTAAAACGAATGACCAAACAATTGGAGAAAATGGCCTTTTATAGCAACTCCATCAAAAATCCGTTACAAGTTGAACTTGGTGAAAAACTAGGCATAGCTTCCAATTGTGAAGACTACCAACTATTCCTATGTAGTTCAGGTGCTGAAGCTAATGAAAATGCATTAAAAATGGCATCATTTCATACAGGGAAGTCTAAAGTCATTGCCTTCAAAAATAGCTTTCATGGTAGAACTTCAGCCGCTGTAGCGACCACGGATAATCCAAAAATAAATGCGCCTATAAATCAACAACAAAAAGTCGATTTTGTTCCCTTGAACGATTTTGAAGCTTTTGAAAAAACTATCGTACAGAATAACCACTGTGCCGTAATTCTAGAAGCTATTCAAGGTGTCGGTGGTTTAGATGAGCCAACAACTGAATTTTATCAATTTATAGCTCAAAAATGTGAAGAACACAATGTAGTTCTAATTGCTGATGAAGTACAATCTGGTTTTGGACGAAGTGGTAAATTTTTTGCTTTTCAACATCATAGAGCCAAACCAAGAATTATCTCTATCGCCAAAGGAATGGGCAATGGATTCCCTGTTGGCGGAGTGCTAATTCATAATTCCTTTGCTCCTTCCTACGGACTCCTAGGCACTACATTTGGTGGTAATCATTTGGCCTGTGTAGCTACGCTAGCTGTTATAGAAGTGATAGAAAATGAAAACCTTATAGAAAATACCGTCGAATTAGAGACCTATTTTAGAGCGATTGCGAAGACAATTCCTCAAATAAAAAAAGTAAAAGGCCGAGGTCTAATGTTAGGTTTAGAGTTTAACTATGAAGTAAGTGAATTAAGAAAAAAGCTGGTCTACAATCAGCATGTTTTTACGGGTGGTTCTGCAAACAAAAATCTATTGCGATTTCTACCTGCACTCAATATTACTAAAGAACATATTGATTTGTTCTTCGAGAAATTAAATAAAGTATTAGAAACCAATTGACGTTATTTCGAACGAACGAATGTGAGAAATCTCAATAATTAAACACTCAGGTTTCTCGTCGCTTCGCTCCGTCGAAATGACAAAAAAAGGATTATGAAACACTACACATCCATAAATGATTTGGGGAATCTGCAAGATGCAGCAAAGGAAGCTATCGCTTTAAAAAATAATCCTTTTGCTTTTGAAACATTGGGGAGGCGAAAAACCATTTGCCTATTATTCTTTAATAATAGTCTTCGTACTCGATTAAGCACCCAAAAGGCGGCAATGAATTTAGGTATGGAAGTAATGGTCATGAATTTTGGGAGTGAAGGATGGCAGTTAGAATTTGAAGATGGTACCATAATGAACGAAGGGAAATCCGAGCATATTAAAGAAGCTGCCCAAGTAGTATCGCAATTTGCAGATATTGTAGCCATTAGAGCATTTGCTGGCTTAGTTAACAAAGAAAAGGATGAAGCGGAAGTAGTTTTAAATGGATTTATAAAGTATGCCACTATCCCAGTAGTGAATATGGAAAGCTCCGTAGCACATCCTTTACAGGCTTTGGCAGATGCAATAACACTGAGAGAAAACCAAATAGTTGATAAACCAAAAGTGGTTTTATCATGGGCACCCCACCCAAAAGCTTTACCGCATGCAGTTGCCAATTCTTTTGTAAAAATGATGAAACTACAAGATGCAGAATTCGTAGTTACGCATCCTAAAGGATATGAGTTGAACCCAGAAATCATAAAGGATTGTAAAATCGTGTATGACCAAGAAAAAGCACTGGAAAATGCGAACTTTGTTTATGTGAAAAACTGGAGTAGTTATTCCGATTATGGAAAAGTACTCTCTGATGATAAAAATTGGATGATGACTAAAGAAAAGCTAGGAAATGCCAAGTTCATGCACTGCCTCCCGGTAAGAAGAAACGTAGTAGTGGAAGATGCTGTTCTAGATAGTAACCAAAGTTTGGTTATTGAACAGGCAAACAATAGAACCTATTCCGCGCAATTGGTTTTGAAACGAATTTTAGAGAAAATATAATGGATACTAAAAACAAACTCAGATGGATATTAATAATTTTGGCAGCGATTCTAATAGTCGTTCAGTTATTTAATACAGATTTCGAACATTTTGAATGGGTGAATTTATTAGGTCCACTTTCAATGTTATTAGTTATTCTATCGATGATTATTTCTATAAATCAATTTAAAAAAAAATGGAAAATAAACTCTCCATAGTAAAAATAGGTGGCAACATCATTGAGAATGAATCTGAACTCACGAAGTTCTTGACTTTATTTTCTCAAATGGCAGCACCTAAAATTTTGGTTCATGGCGGTGGGAAAAAGGCGAATCAAGTGCTAGAAAGAATGGGAATGGAACCTAAAATGATAAATGGAAGAAGAGTAACGGATGCAGAAAGTTTGGATGTTGCCATTATGGTCTATGGTGGATTGACTAATAAAAAAATTATCGCACAACTTCAATCTTTAAATTGTAATGCTATAGGAATGAGTGGTGCAGATGCCAATACAATTAAAGCTCAAAAAAGGCCTGTAAAAGAAATTGATTATGGTTTTGCGGGAGATGTAGAGGGAGTTGCAAATAATACGCTAAGTTCAATTTTGGAATTGGGCCTTACTCCTGTATTCTGTGCTTTAACGCATAACCAAAAAGGACAATTGTTAAATACAAATGCAGACACTATTGCTTCAGAACTTGCAATTGGTATGAGCAAAAATTTTGAAACAACCCTTTATTACTGCTTTGAATTAAATGGTGTGTTGCGTGATTTTGAAGATAAAAACTCAGTCATTAAAAATATTGATTCTGATTCTTATGAATCTTTAGTTTCAAAAGGCATCATTGCCGATGGAATGCTCCCGAAAATGCACAATTGTTTTCATGCCCTTAAAAAAGGCGTAAAAGAAGTTAGAATAGGTAATTTAGCCCTGTTCGATAATTCAAATACAAATTATACAACACTGGTCTTATGACGATTGATAAAGATACTCTGGCACAAGAAGCCATCGCACTACTAAAGCAGCTGATTTCCATTCCATCATTATCACAGGAAGAAGATAAAACAGCAGAAGCTATTGACACTTGGCTCAAAAAATTTGGGGTAGAAACCAGACGCCAATACAATAATATTTATTCCTTTAATAAGTATTATGATGAAAGCAAGCCTAACCTTTTGTTGAATTCTCATCATGATACAGTTAAACCTAACTCTGCCTATACCAAAGACCCTTTTCATCCCCATGTAGAGGATGGAAAATTGTATGGTTTGGGCAGTAATGATGCAGGCGGTTGCTTGTGTTCTTTATTAGCAACCTTTGTTCACTTTTATGAGCGAGATGATTTAAACTATAACATTATCATGTCAGCTACGGCAGAGGAAGAAGATGCGGGAGATTTAAGCATTTCTGCTCTGCTACCGATTCTTCCAAAGATTGAGCTTGCTATTGTTGGTGAGCCAACGTTGATGCAACTGGCAGTTGCGGAAAAAGGTTTGATCGTTTTTGATGCAAAGGTAGAAGGAACACCATCACATGCTGCACACCCAAATGACAATAATTCAATTTATAATACCATTGAAGTATTAGAATGGTTTAAAAACTATCGTTTTCCTAAGGTTTCTGAAGTTTTGGGACCAGTAAAAATGACGGTAACTCAGATTAGTGCTGGAAGTCAACACAATGTAGTTCCAGCACATGTAGATTTGGTTATAGACACCCGTGTAAATGATTGTTATACCAACGAAGAAATAAATGATATCCTGCAAAAAGAAGCCCCTTGTCAGTTAATACCACGCTCTTTGGATAAAAGTAGTTCATCTATAGATATCAAACATCCTTTAGTGCAGTCTGGTATTGCTCTAGGTAGAGAAACTTACGGCTCTCCAACCCTTTCTGACCAAACGGAATTAAGTTGCCAATCCTTAAAGTTAGGGCCAGGTGATAGTACCCGTTCACACTCAGCAGATGAATTTATTTATGTAAGAGAAATTGAAGAAGGCGTAAGCCTCTATATTGATATATTGGAAGGATTTTTTAAATAAAATTCAAGCACAAAAATCAAATAAAAAAAAATAATTTATACGCATAAGCTTGAATTTGTATTTGATTTTTGTGCTTGAATTTGAACTTGAATGATATGAAACTCTGGGACAAAGGCTTTAATACGGATAAAAAAATAGACCACTTTACAGTTGGCAACGACCGTGAACTTGATTTGGTACTCGCCAAATATGACGTAATAGCCTCAAAGGCACATGCCAAAATGTTGGGTAAAGTTGGGCTTATTTCTACGGATGAAGCCAATGCGCTAGTAAAGGAGCTGGAGGTAATTAACCAATCTATTGAAAAAGGTGAATTTACTATCGAAGAGTCTTTTGAAGATATGCACTCTAAAATAGAGTTTTTGCTCACTGAAAAACTTGGGGATACTGGAAAAAAAATCCATACGGCCCGTTCTAGGAACGACCAGGTCTTAGTTGCCATGCATTTGTATCTAAAAAATGAACTGACCGAAATTAAGAGTCAAGTTAAGTCGCTTTTTGATTTACTTCTGAAGTTAGCTGAAAAGCATGATAAAGTGCTGTTACCCGGCTATACCCATCTTCAAATTGCAATGCCTTCATCCTTTGGACTGTGGTTTTCAGCATACGCAGAAAGTTTAATAGACGATCTATATTTTATTCAAGCTGCTTATAAAACAGCTGACCAAAACCCTTTAGGAAGTGCTGCAGGTTATGGAAGTTCATTCCCCATAGACCGAAATTTTACTACTGAAGAAATGAGTTTTGAGAATTTAAAATATAATGTAGTTGCAGCACAAATGGGCCGTGGAAAAGTTGAAAAAGCTACAGCTTTTGGAATCTCAAGCATTGCTGCCACACTTTCTAAACTGGCAATGGACATTACAGTTTACATGAGCCAAAACTTTGATTTTATCTCCTTCCCAGATGAACTTACCACTGGAAGTAGCATCATGCCACATAAAAAGAACCCAGATGTTTTTGAATTGATTCGTGCTAAGTGCAACAAAATTCAATCTATACCCAATCAATTGATTCTAATTACCAATAATTTACCAAGTGGCTACCACCGAGATTTACAATTAGTAAAAGAGGTAATTGTTCCTACTATCCAAGATATGAAAGCTTGCCTTGAAATCCTCACATTCAGTCTAAAGGAAATCAAAGTCAATACTGGTATTTTAGAAGACTCTAAATACGATTATTTATTTAGTGTAGACACACTAAATGAAATGGTCAAAAATGGCATGCCTTTCCGTGATGCCTATAAAACTATGGGGAAAGCTATAGAGAATGGCAATTTTAAACCTAAAAAAGATATTGACCATACGCACGAGGGTAGTCTAGGGAATTTGTGTTTGGAAGAGATTAAAAATAAAGCAAAATACTTTTTTGATTAATCTTTCACGGTTTTCGGGGTAGTCTACAAAACGGGTAAGGCTACAACCTGTTTATGGTTATACTGGCTACTATTTTTCAACCAGCAGGTTTAACGATGACTTTATTTTAAAACCTAGCATGCTTTTTAAATATGAAAACGGTGCCCCTTTTCAGGTAGATTTAAATATGGGGATTAGTTATAAAAATAGTTTTGAAATTGGTCTTGGATACCGTACAAGTAGTTCCATAAACTTTGCTGCTGGATTTTACCTTCTTAAAAACTTTAGGGCCATGTATAATTATACTCAGCGAGGGGGGGGATGCACCCATTGGAAATACACATGGGATTGTGCTTAGCTATCGTGGTGGATTGGGATATGCTTCTAGATAATGGCTAGTTAGGTTTATTACTTTTCTTTCTTATTGTCGATATTAGGATATTCAGAAAATAAGTTAATTGCCCAATGAAAAAAAATATCCAAACACAAATTATTAGACTGTAACTCTCTTCGGGATAAACTAAATTTTGATAAAACCTTTTTGGAAAATTTGTTATTGCTGATGTTCTAATTAATTGTATAATGCCAAATAAAGAGGCTATTAAGTGCAATACAGTTAAGAATGAAAACAATTTCACTTCAAATCTTTTGAGAACCCAATATCCAAAGCCACACAATAAAAACCAACTGATAAAAATGATATAAATCTGAACATGAGCTATAACAAAATAAGTATCATGTACATTAATATCAAGTACTGAATTCTCTAAGTAAGATTTAGTAATAAAAAAAGATATAATTAATCCTATCACAAAAATCCATGAGACATTATGTGGGCTTCTTTTTATCACTTTATCATCCCCAAATTAATCACTTCTTGGGGAGTTAAATTACGCCAGTGACCTCGTGGTAAATCTTTTTTGGTGAGTCCTGCAAAAACAACACGATCTAGTTTGGTTACTTTATATTCTAAATGCTCAAAAATTCGGCGTACAATTCTATTACGCCCAGAATGGATTTCTATCCCTACTTCTTTTTTTGTACTCCCTTGAATATATGCCGCTTCATCTACTTGTACTGGACCATCCTCTAATTCTAGTCCATTCTGTATTTTTTTAAGGTCTGCTGCAGTTACATTTTTATCTAGAACTACATGATAGATTTTACGCACACCAAACTTAGGGTGTGTTAACTTCTTCGTCATATCTCCATCATTGGTAAACAACAATAGTCCTGTTGTATTTCGGTCCAAGCGTCCTACTGGGAGCAATCGATTATTGGTAGAGTTGGAAATAAGCTCCATTACCGTTCTCCTTCCTTTTTCATCATTGGTTGTGGTAATAAAACCCTTTGGCTTATTTAGGAGTATATATTCTTTTTTTTCAGGGTTTAAGCGTCTACCATCATACCGCACATCATCAGTAGATTTTACTTTGTAACCCATCTCAGATACTACCTTACCATTAACAGTAACACTACCTGCGGCTATATAAGTATCTGCTTCCCTTCGCGAACATACCCCAGCATTAGCGATATATTTATTTAACCGAATCTCATCTGGATTGGTATTTGTTTTTGGAGGTCCTTTCCTTTTATTAGGAGGAGTACTTTTAGAAAAGTTCTTCTTTTTTCTGAACCCACCAGTTGGTCGTTTCTTATTACTACCGGAATTGGGTTTGTGATTACCCTTATAGTCTGATTTCGCCATCAGTCATTATTTTTTTGCAAAGGTAGTTCTAATTATTACCCTAATACAATATTAAGCTATCATTCTAATCCTCAAACTCAACAGTAGATTGCCTTTCGCGGTTCACTGTCAACTTGGTAACATCTGGTCTTGAGTAATGACCAACAGCATCAAAATTTTGCCGCTCTTCGTAAATCCTATTAAAATCAAGGATATGGTAAATTAGCCCTTCTTTGTTTACAACTGGTTCTACTAACCATTCTCCATCTGGACCTGCAATACAAGAACCTCCATTACCTAAAGTCTCAGGTACTTTTCCCAAAATTTTATCCAAATGCGGTGTGTTATCTGGAAAATCATTTTTAGTCATCATTGAGGAAACAGAAATCACATAACTGCGGGATTCCCTAGCTATAAAACGGGTAATATCTTTAGTATTATTCAAATTTCCTGGCCAAACTGCTATATGAAGATTTTCTCCTTGTCCATAAAGTGCTGTTCTCGGCAAAGGCATCCAGTTTTCCCAACAGTTAAGACCACCAACCGTAAACTGTTTTAATGGATGAACTTTAAGTCCGTTACCATCTCCAGGAGCCCAAGTTAATCGCTCATCATACGTTGGTTGCAGTTTGCGATGGACAGATTTAATTTCCCCTTGCTCATTTATATAGACCAAAGAACAGTATAAACTATGTCCTCCTCTATCTTTGGCTCTTTCCATAATACCCAAATAAATGGCAATAGCATGCTCTTTTGCCAGTTGACGGACAGAATCCAATTCACCCAGTTCAATCTGAATGGAATTACGAACATAATGTGCATGCATCTCTTTATTTACCTTTAAATCCCAAGCTGCCCCATCTGTATACGCCAACCAAAAAGGATAACCAGGCAGTAAAGCTTCACCAAATACAACAAGTTCGCTTCCATTTTCAGCAGCTTCAATAATTGCAGTTTCGACTTTTGCTATGGTTGCCTTTTTATCCAACCAAACCGGAGCTATTTGAGCAAGCGCAACATTAAGTAAGTTTTCCATTATAAAATTCGATTTAGAACCAAATTCACATCAATCAAAAGAATACTAAAAACTCCTGAAATGATTATCAATTTCAAAATATTGTGAAGCCAAACATAATCCTTTTTAGTCTTAGCTTTCCATAACAAAAACATAAAAAGAACAAGTAATATAATACTTGCTCCAAAGTAAATAAACATATAACCTACATCAAATTCACTGATTAATAACCATGCCGGAATTAATGTGAGTACTATTAGCATACCTATTACCATTTTAGAAATCTTAACTCCATATACAATAGGCGTAGTTTTATAGTTTTGAGCCAAATCCCCTGCCATATTCTCTAAATCTTTTATGATTTCTCTAGCTAAAATGAGTAGGAACAAGAAAAGTGCATGTACAAAAATGACTGTTTCAAAATTCCTATAGTACACAAAAACTACAAAGAAAGGAGCTATTGCAAGTGTGGCCGAAACAATGTTTCCTAAAAACGGAATTCGCTTTAATTTGTGCGAATACAGCCATATTCCAAATATATATGCTGAAAAGAACAGTACAGCTCTAAAAGAAATATAGCTCGCTAAAAAAACAGCTGAAAAATTTAATATAAAATAGGTTGTAAGTTTAAAACGTTGACTCACCAAGCGGTCCAGCATACTCTTGGTCGGCTTATTAATTAAATCCTTCTCCGCATCATAAAAATTGTTGATGATGTATCCAGAGGCTATGACCAAAGCCGAAGCGGTAACTATTAAAAAAAGATTGACGTCAAAAACAACTTTTCTTAAAGGTAAATTTGGTGAAAGAATATAAATAGAGGCTAAATACTGCGCTAGGGTTATCATTAGAATATTATAACCACGCACAACGGAGAATAGACTCAACAACTTATAAAGCAGGAGTCTGTTTCTTCTACTAAGCATTAGAAATTTTTCTAGAAATTGTAAACTACTTCCAGTTTGTGACCCTGAAGGGATTTTTTAGCTCTATCTATATCTTCTGTAAAGCCTAAAATGTAGCCTCCACCACCTGAACCACAAAGTTTTAAATAGTAGTCGTTGGTTTCGATGCCTTTTTTCCAAAGTGTGTGGAACTGCTTTGGAATCATTGGTTTAAAGTTATCTAAAACCACATGGGATAACTGCTTAACATGACCAAATAAGGACTTAATGTCACCATTTAAGAAATGCTCAACACAAGCATCAGTGTGTTTTATAAATTTGTCTTTTAACATATTACGGAACCCTTCTTGCTTCATCTGTTCCATAAAAATTTGAACCATTGGGGCAGTTTCACCTGTCATACCACTATCTAGTAAAAAAACCGCTCCTTTTCCCTCTTTATTTTGTGTTGGCAGACTTGTTGATTCTATATTGTCTTGAGAATTTATAAGGATAGGTAGGCTCAGGTAACTATTTAATGGGTCTAGACCAGAACTTTTCCCATGGAAAAAAGACTCCATCTTTCCAAAAATAGTCTTTAGTTTTAAAAGCTTCTCCCGGGTCAAATTTTCAAGTACCGTAATTTTGCCTAAAGCATATTTATCATAAATAGCAGCAACCAATGCACCACTACTTCCAATACCATAACCCTGTGGAATAGAGCTATCAAAATACATTCCTTCTTCAATATCTTTTTGAAGCGAAGCAATATCAAATTGTACTAAATCCTTACTTTGGATTTCTGCTAAATGGCTAGCAAAATTTTGCAGGCTTTTATTGGATTCCTTTGCTTCCTCAGATAGGTTAGAATCATTTTTTAATGCGCCTTTAAAAAAATTATAGGGAATTGAAAGTCCCTTAGAATCTTTAATAATACCGTACTCTCCAAAAAGAAGAATTTTAGAATAAAAAAGAGGTCCTTTCATTTGTGTTGTTGAAACTTTATAATCTAAAGATAAACATTATTGGCAGTGAATTCAAATAGCATCGTTCTAATTCCAATTTTCACTACTAAATAACGCTCTAGTCAGTGATTAATTATCGTTTATACTACTATTTCTTTAGCGCCATTACCAATTCGGTCGCAAATATAATGCCCATTTTCGCAGAACGCAACTAATTCATCTTGAATAAATTGGAATACTTCTTTCTTTTCAGACTCTGGATACAAAACATGAACATTGGCCCCTGCGTCTAAGGTAAAACAAACATGGGTTTTAGACTTTTGGCGAAATTCCCAAATTCTATGAATAATTTCCAAGGTATTAGGCTTCATTAACATAAAATAAGGCAGACTGGTCATCATCATCGCATGAAGCGTCAGTGCTTCGCTTTCAACTAGCTCTATAAAATCATCCAAATTCCCTTCTTCAAAAGTAGTTTTCAGTCTATCTAGATTTGAGTGCGCTTGGGCAAAACGTTGTTCCGCAAAATAGTGGTTATGCATTAAATCATGACCAACTGTACTACTAACTGTTTTTTGACCTTTATGAACCAATAAAATAGTGTCATGGTAGTTTTTAAAAACAGGATGAACTTTAAAGGGATATTTGACTCCGTATAAATTAGAACTTTCGTCAATTGCTTCATGAGTTCCCCACTGTATTAAATCGCCCTCTACACTTCTGCACGCACTTCCAGAGCCCAAACGTGCCAAGAACGATGCTTTCCTTTTAAAATAAGCATCTTTCAAAGAAGGATTTGTCATTTTTTCAATAGAAACCAGACAAAGTGCCAAAGCAGCCATTCCACTTGCTGAAGATGCAATTCCACTGCTATGAGGGAAAGAATTTGATGTTTCAATGGTAAAGTGATACTCTTTCAGAAAAGGAACATATTTTTCAATACGCTCAAAAAAAGTATTGATTTTAGGTTTAAAATCTTCTTTGGGCTTTCCTTCGAAAAAAAGGTCAAAAGAAAAAATATTTGACTTTTGTTTTAGAGTAGAAAATTTTAGCGATGTTGTTGTAGCACAAGCATCTAGAGTAAAACTAATAGAAGGGTTTGCAGGTATTTGATTTGGTTTTTTCCCCCAGTACTTTACTAAAGCGATATTACTGGGAGCCTTCCACGCTGTTAAACCTGATTCTGGATATTCAAAACCCCCTTTTAAAACAAAATCACTCTCGGTCACTCCCACAAATTTTTGGTAAAGATAGCAATGCATTTTTGACTACTTCATTTGCTAAAAATAAATTCCTATTTTAGTATGAATAGCATTACCCATGCAAAGAAAAATTCTAAAAATAATAATAACCGTAACAGTTTGCCTGTTGATTGGATTCTTATCTAGTTTTGCTACCCAAAGCTCTGTGAACGAATGGTATCTGACACTTAATAAACCCAGTTTTAATCCTCCCAATTGGATTTTTGCACCAGTTTGGACCATACTTTATGTAATGATGGGAGTTGCGGCAGGTGTAGTTTGGGGAAAAGGGTTCCACCATATATGGGTCAAAACTGCATTATATCATTTTGGTTTTCAATTACTCCTAAATGCATTATGGAGTATGATTTTCTTTGGGCTTCAAAATATCCTTGCTGCTCTTTTCGTAATCATTGCATTAATTATAGCAATAGTTATGACCATTAGATGGTTTAGGGTAGTAAGTAAAAAATCAGCGATTTTAATGATTCCATATTTACTTTGGGTGTGCTTCGCAACTGTGCTCAACTACAAAATTTGGGAATTGAACTAAATTTCAAAGTATAAACTCAAATGAAATCGACAAGGGTTTTTATTATTTTGAATTTGGCTTTGATACTTCAACTTGTATTTTTACCCTGCAAATTCAATCATTTTTTGCATTGTTCTTAAATTTCTTGTGGTTGCTATTACTTTTAATTTACGCTCGATAAGATTATTATTCAATTTAGCTCTACCTGCTCCTTTTTTACAATTCAAATAAACACATGTATCAATAAGCTTGAATTCTTCAGTTTTAAAACGAAGTGCATTAAATTCTTTTATCCATTCTTCATCGGGAAAACCATGTAATAAAGTAAAATAAAGATTCTTTTCCTCTGCGTTCAGGAATGGCATGTTGGTCAAGATTTTAGATAACTCGACAGATGTTTTAATTAGGATTGGGACTTCAAAGCCGAAATCTCGTAAAATCAATTTGTAAACATTTTGGCTCAACTCAGTTAAATCTTCAACATGCGAATCCAAAATAAGGTTTCCACTTTGAATGTAGGTTTGTACATTTTTAAAACCAGCTTGTTCAAGGCTTACCCTTAAATCTGCCATTTTTATCTTTTTTTGACCACCAACGTTAATCCCTCTTAAAAAAGCAATGTAAGTCTGCATTCACTTGTGAATTTTCATTTCAAATTACTTAAATCTACTATAATTATTTTTAGTAATTTCCGTATTCTTAAATTCTTGAAATGAGTAATTATATTTTAGCATTAGATCAAGGGACTACAAGCTCCAGAGCTGTGGTTTTTGATAAAAAGGGCAGTATAGTGTCCGTAGCCCAGAAGGAGTTTACACAAATTTTCCCAAAACCAGGATGGGTAGAACATGATGCAACTGAAATATGGTCCACACAAGCAGGAATGGCTGCTGAGGCAGTTGCAAAAAAAGGTATAGACGGTTCAGAGATTGCTGCTATTGGAATTACTAATCAGCGGGAAACTGCTGTCGTTTGGGATAGAAAAACCGGGGAGCCTATATATAATGCCATAGTTTGGCAAGATAAAAGAACAGCTGGTTTTTGTGATGAGCTTAAAAAAGCTGGAAAATCTGACCTTATCAGAGAAAAAACTGGATTAGTGATAGACTCATATTTTTCCGCTACCAAGGTAAAATGGATTCTAGACAATGTTGATGGGGCACGAAAACGAGCAGAAGCTGGAGAATTAGCCTGGGGCACTATAGATTCTTGGTTAATTTGGAAAATGACCCAAGGTAATCTTCATGTTACTGATGTTACAAACGCTTGTCGTTCTCTAATATTCAATATCAATACCATGGATTGGGATGATCAACTTCTCGAGTTATTCACCATACCAAAAAGTATGCTTCCTGAAGTCAAGCAATCAAGTGAAGTTTATGGACATACTACTCCAAATTTCTTTGCTAGTAAAATTCCAATTGCAGGAATTGCAGGTGATCAGCAAGCTGCCCTTTTTGGTCAAATGTGTACACAAAAGGGAATGGTAAAGAACACTTATGGAACCGGTTGTTTTATGCTGATGAATGTTGGGGATAAACCTGTTCCCTCAATAAATAATTTATTAACTACCGTTGCTTGGAAGATTAATGGAAAAACTACCTATGCTTTGGAAGGTAGCATTTTTATTGCAGGCGCAGTGGTCCAATGGCTTCGCGATAGTCTAAAGATTATAAAAAAATCATCTGATGTGGAACAACTTGCTAGTTCTGTAGAAAGTTCGGAAGGTGTTTATTTTGTACCTGCTTTTGCAGGCTTGGGAGCTCCACATTGGAACCAACAGGCACAGGGAACTATTTTTGGGTTAACTCGGGGTAGTACTGATGCACATATAGCAAGAGCATCATTGGAATCTATTGCTTACCAAACCATGGATATTCTAAAAGCCATGGAAGCGGATTCTGGTATATCCATTAAAGAACTTCGGGTAGATGGAGGTGCGACTGTAAATGATATGCTAATGCAGTTTCAAGCCGATGTTTTAAACACTACTGCTGTTCGCCCTAAAATTATCGAAACTACTGTCATGGGGGCTGCTTATTTAGCTGGTCTAGCTGTTGGGTTTTGGAAAAGCCCTGAAGAAATCCAAAATATCTGGCAAACTGATGTTCACTTTAATCCTACAAAAGAACGTGAAGCAATTGATGATGGCATAAAAGGATGGTACAGAGCAATTGAAGCCTTAGAATATTGGACAAAGCAATAGAAAATAACCTTTAACCTGATTATAAATGACACCTTTTGTAGCAGAAATTATTGGCACTTTCCTACTAATTTTATTGGGATGTGGTGTAAACGCCAATGTATCTTTAGCTAAAACTTATGGGAATGGTTCCGGTTGGATCGTAATTACAACTGGTTGGGCATTTGCGGTTTATGTAGGTGTCGTTGTTGCTTCACCTTACAGCGGAGCACATATTAATCCAGCAGTTTCTATAGGTTTGGCCGCTGCTGGAGAATTTCCCTGGGATTCAGTACCATCATATATCTTGGCACAATTTATTGGAGCTATGCTAGGGGCTTTTTTTGTATGGCTTACCCATAAAGATCATTTTGATGCTACAAAAGATGGAGGTGCAAAAAGAGGTGTTTTTTGTAATGCTCCTGCAATCCCCAATACGCCAATAAACCTTTTAGTTGAAGTCATTGGAACTTTTGTTCTAGTTTTTACTGTTCTTTACTTTTCGGACGCCACGCTGACTGACACCAATACTATAATTGGTTTAGGCTCACTTGGCGCTTTGCCAGTTGCACTATTGGTCTGGGGAATAGGATTGTCACTTGGTGGAACAACTGGCTATGCCATTAATCCTGCCAGAGATTTAGGCCCGCGAATTATACATGCGCTGGTCCCAATAAAAGAAAAGGGCTCAAATGGATGGGGGTATTCATGGATTCCCGTAATCGGCCCAATTTTGGGTGGATGTTTGGCAGCTGGATTATCGCTTTTATTACAATAGATTATTCTTTTGCCATATCCATTGCAGCAATGTAGGCTCCGGTCCATGCATTTTGAAAATTAAACCCACCTGTTATTGCATCTACATTAATCACTTCGCCAGCAAAGTAAAGGTTAGGCAATTTTTTACTTTTAAAAGTCTTGAAGTCAATCTCTTTTAAATCTACTCCCCCAGCCGTCACAAATTCCTCTTTAAAAGTGCTTTTGCCTTCCACCTTAAAGGAACATTTGGTCAATTGCACTGCTAAACTTCTCAATTTTTCTTTGGTGACATCAGCCCATGTTAAAGTCTTTTCTATATTGGAAGCTTCTACTAAATTGACCCATAATCGTCTAGGTATCTTTACTGCTTTAGTCCTAGTAATCGTTTTCTTAGTCTCAACTGTTTTAATTTGAAATAATACTTCTTCCATCATTTCAGTAGTATACTCAGGAACCCAGTTTACTGTAATTCGAAAATTATAATTGTACTCATTTAATATATTTGCTCCCCATGCGGATAATTTTAAAATAGCTGGTCCACTCATGCCCCAATGTGTTATTAATAGTGGCCCATCACTTTCCAATTCTGGTTTTTCATTGACCTTACTTCTCAATTGCACTACTATTTTAGAATTGTAATGCTTTTTAGGCGGTACTTCTACTTGGACATATGTACTTAACCCTTGGATTCCTTTAATTCTTTTGTCTTTTATATTGAAAGTGAACAATGATGGAACTGGGGAAACAATGGCATGTCCTAGATTATTCAATTGACCCCAAATTTTTGGATTGCTACCAGTTGCAATAAGCAGTTTTTTGCATTTATAGTGTTTGTTCATTGTGGTGACTTGCCAACCTCTATTATCTTCCAATGGCAAAAATGATTTTACAGAACTGTTCTTTAAAATAGTTATCCCCAAACGTTCAGTTTCATGTAAAAAGCAATCTATTATGCTTTGGGATGAATCACTTTTAGGAAAAATACGCCCGTCTTCTTCTATTTTTAAAGGTATCCCCCTTTCTTCAAAAAAACCCATCACATCTCCGGTGCTATGAGTATGGAAAGGCCCTAGAAGCTCTTTTTTTCCACGTGGATAATTACTTGCAAGTTTTACTGGGTCAAACTCTGCGTGAGTAACGTTACAACGTCCACCTCCAGAAACCTTTACTTTTCCCAATACTGTTTTGCCCCGTTCAAAGATTGCAATCTTTGCCTTAGGGTTTTCGATAGCGGTACGAATAGCTGCATAAAAACCAGCAGCACCACCACCAATAATTATGATATCATGCATTAATTAGCTCTATCTGGATAATTGGTGAAAATACCGTCTACTCCAAAATTGCGCATCTGGAAAATATCTTCAGCTTCGTTTACAGTATATGTGAATACTTTGAAACCAGCATCTTGTATTTGTTTTGTATTTTCTGCTGTCAGTGTTTTATACCACGGATTTACGGCAATAGCATTCAGCTCTTTGGCAATAGGGATAGCTTCCAATGGGTTTTCTTCTGTCAAGACTGCGATAGCAATGTCTGGATTTGTGCTACGCATTTCACGAAGTTCATCCCAGTTAAAACTTGAGATAACAAAATCATCGAGTGCCCATCCTTTCTTTTCTACATAATAATCAATAATGAAGTTTACTCTGTCTGCAGTATTGGCGCCCTTCAATTCTATATTTAGAGCAACTTTATTATCAACTAATTTTAAAACGTCTTGCAACATGGGGATTTTATGATTTCCATCAAGAATCACCTTTCTCAATTCAAAAATAGTGTACTCCTCAATGTTTCCCGCTGCGTTGGAAAGCCTTTCCAATCGCTCATCATGAAAAACCACTATTTCACCACTTTGAATTTTAAATACATCAATTTCAATCATGTCAACACCCAAATCAAGTGCTTTTTCGATGGATGCCAAAGTGTTCTCAGTTTCGTAACCCATGGCCCCTCTATGACCAATAACCAAGAAGTTATCCTCTTTCATTTTACAGCCATTTAAAAAAAATAATAGTGCTATTCCGAGTACGGAAAGTTTGTTCATATACTTTGTTTTTCGAATCCTAAAAATACAATTTGAAAATGAAATATAGACTACTCCCAATACCTACAAAATATAAAACCCGAATACCTTCCAAAAGATAATTTCATATATTGTATTGATTATTAACCAACTAAACAAACTATTATGTTTTCAAAATCTAATTTGTTGGCTATTTTGGCGGCAACAGTGGTCATGTTTTTATTAGGCTATCTTCTTTGGGGTGTCCTTACAGAAGATTTTTTTAAATCCCATACTATTACGGATGTTTCTAAAGATCCTATGAATTTTCCGTTGATATTTGTTTCAACCTTAATTGGTGCATTTATTTTGAGCAGTGTTTACAATAAATGGGCAAGAGGACACCATAGTGTAAAAAGTGGATTGGAATTTGGAATCGCTGTTGGGGCTTTTACTGGAATTTCAATGGGCTTAATGTGGTACGCGACATCAAATATGATGGATTTTACAGGCTTTATCGCCGAAGCCGTAATCGAAATGGTCTATTACGGCATTACTGGTATTGTAATTGCCCTAATATACAGGGCTACGCAAAAAAGTCAATGATAAAACTTATCAACCCTTAAAACAAAGGCGAGTCAATTATCAATAATTGATTCGCCTTTTTTATTTCTGCACACTGAAAATATAAGATTGTAAAGGTTTTAAGGCAATTGTTATAAATCCAATACCATCCTCTATTTTTAGATTTAAATCTGTTTTATCGTACAATTCTTCTCGCAGTGAATATTCAGTATTGTCAAGACCCCAATTTTTGATGATATGATTAGGAATCTTCAACTCAAAATCGTATTCCTTATGAGAATCAAAATTGGAGACTATAATAAGTTTTTCACCTACTGACCAACGTACATAAGATAAAACCCTATGGTCATATTTTTCTGTATTTTCCCTATTGTAAAAATGGATTTCTTCATATTCGCCCATTAAAGCATCACTAGTAATGGTGAAATTTAAAAGACGCTTGTAAAAATCCCTAAGGTCTTTTTCTTCATCGGTGAGCTGCCCACCATCAAACTTCTTATCATTTACCCACCTTTGATGACTTGGAACACCTATATAATCGAAGATTGAGGTTCGCGTTGGTTTACCAAAACCTGCATCCTCAGCACCCGGCTCTCCAACTTCCTGTCCAAAATATATCATAGTAGGTGAAGTGCTCAAAGTCGCCGATACTACCATCGCTGGTTTCGCAATTTCTGCATAGCCCACAAAATCTGGACTTGCTATCCGCTGTTCGTCATGGTTCTCCAAAAAATGTAACATGTTATGCTCAATATCTTGCATTCTTTTTTGAACAACTGGAATATGGTCTGTCCATCCATGGCCCTGCATAATATGTTTTATACTATCATACAACTCTACTTTATCATAGAGATAGTCCATTTTGCCTTTATGTATATAATCACGATACAACTGTGGATTATAAACCTCAGCCAATAGAAAAGCATCAGGATTTTTCATCTTGATTGATGAATTCATATAGCTCCAAAATTCTACAGGCACCATCTCTGCCATATCAAAGCGAAAACCATCTACCCCAAAATCCAGCCAATACAATGCAATGTCTCTAAATTTGTTCCAAGAATCAGGAACATCCTTAGCTTTCCAAAACTCAAAATGCGCTTTGTAATCCATTTGACTGTAAGACTCAGGAAGCTCATCAAAATCTTTAGTCCCATCTGGTCTAACCCCGTAGTTGACTTTCACAGTTTCGTACCAATCATTAAAATTTGGCTGCGGTAATCTTGAACCATTTCCAGTCCATTTTGCAGGAATCTCTTCAAACTTATTATCCGTCAAAAGATTTTTATCTCCACCCAAAGGCAAATAACCATTTTCCCAATTAGGAACTTTAAATTCTGATTTCGGTATGTAGTAAAAATTGTTGTTCCTAGCATATTCGACCGAAGTATCGTCGTTTGCTCCAAAATCCACAATCCCATCAGGATTTGTAAGTCCTTCATAATTTCTAGCAACATGGTTGGGAACAATATCAATAAGCACTTTTAAATCATGTTTATGGGTTCTTTGTATAAGTGCTTTAAATTCCTCTAGCCTTTTGGTAGGGTCAATAGCCAAATCTGGATTTACATTATAATAATCCTTTACTGCATAGGGTGAACCAGCCCTGCCTTTGACAACATCTGGGTCATCTTTTGAAATTCCAAATGCTGTATAATCATTAATTAATGCATGATGTGGGACACCCGTGTACCAAATGTGGGTAATACCTAAACCTCTAATCTCAGAGAGTGCTTTATCATTAAAGTCTACAAACTTACCTATTCCGTTTTCTTCAATGGTACCCCATGGTTTGTTTGTGTTGTTAGTGTTTCCAAAAAGTCTGGTAAAAACTTGATAAACGACTGCTTTTTTCCTCATTGTTTTGGTCTCATTCTTACTTGGGTTTTTATCATCACATGCAGTATGCAATCCAATCATTACTATCAGTAAAACCCAAATTAACCTTTTCATACTTGTGTTACCATACCAGGAGTAAGTACAACTCGTTCTCCATTAACACGAATTGACATTTCTTCTTTTCCAGTTAGTTCAAAACTTGAACCTTTAGACGATACTGTTACTTTTAGTACCCTGCTTCGGAAATTAATTTTAAATGAATAAGAATCCCACTCTTTTGGAATCTGTGGGGTAAAATTAAGCTTGTCTTCCAGTACACGCATTCCTCCAAAACCTTCAACAACGCTCATCCATGTTCCTGCCATTGAAGTTATATGTAGACCCTCTTCAACTTCTTTGTTATAATCATCCAAATCCAAACGAGATGTTCTTAAATAGAATTTATAGGCTTGGTCCATTCTCCCTAGTTTAGCTGCTTGAATACTGTGGACGCATGGGGATAGGGAAGATTCGTGGACGGTAAAAGGTTCGTAAAAATCAAAATGCTTTTCTAATTCTTCAGTTGAAAAATGATCTTCAAAAAGGTAAAAGCCTTGTAAGACATCAGCTTGTTTTATATATGGAGATCTAAGAATACGGTCCCAGCTCCACTTTTGATTAATGGGGCGTTCTGATTTGTCCAAATCATCAACTTTGACCAATTCTTTATCCAAGAAACCGTCTTGTTGCAAATAGACTTCTTGCTTTTTTGAATAGGGAAAATACATTTGATTAGCAACTTCTGCCCAGAGGTCTATTTCGTTGTCCGTCAGTTTGGTTTGAGCCATCACACGGTCATAATCCACTAAATATCCATCTTTGACCTTTTTAATTTGTTCAATAGTGTATTCAATGCACCATTTGGCCAAATAGTTGGTATACCAATTGTTATTTACGTTATTTTCATATTCATTTGGACCTGTAACTCCTAAGATTACATATTTCTTTTTCTTTTTTGAAAAGTTAGCTCTCTGATGCCAGAACCTCGAAATTCCAATCAATACTTCCAATCCCATTTCTGGAATATAGCTGTAATCACCAGTAAAACGATAATAATTATATATAGCAAATGCTATAGCACCGTTTCTATGAATCTCCTCAAAGGTAATTTCCCACTCGTTATGGCATTCTTCGCCGTTCATTGTCACCATTGGATACAGAGCAGCCCCGTTGGAGAAACCAAGTTTTTGAGCATTCTCTATTGCCTTTTCTAAATGATTGTAACGATATTCTAATAAGTTCCACGCTACCGTTTGGTTTTTGGTCGCCATGTAAAAGGGGAGACAATAAGCTTCGGTATCCCAATAGGTGCTACCCCCGTATTTTTCACCAGTAAAACCTTTGGGGCCAATATTTAATCTAGAATCTTTTCCTAAATAAGTTTGATTTAACTGAAAAATATTAAAGCGAATACCCTGTTGTGCTTTAACATCACCAGAAATAGTAATATCACTCATTTCCCAAATTGAAGCCCAAGCCTTTCTTTGTTCCTCTAGCAAAGCATCAAAACCTAGATTCACAGCTTTGTCCAAAATTGAGTTAGCAGCCTTGACCAAATCATTTGCTTTATGGTTTGTTGAAACAGTATATCCGCCATATTTTACCAAACTCAATTTTTGGTTCTTTTTTAAATCGCACTCAAATTCAAGAGAAACTTTTGTATCTGTCTTTTCGGATTTAGTTTCTTGGACTTTTTTTCCATCTAAAAGCAATTCTCCCTGCATGTAGGTACAGGTAGAAAAATTAGTTTTCATGGTATGCGCCTCTATAAAAGCCCTATTATCATTAGAAGATATATTTGTAGTATTCCAAAACTTATCATCCCAATTACTGTCCTCATTGGTAATCCCAGAATCCAGATAGGGAATAAATTTTACCTGAGCATCAGAATTCAATAATTCCAACTCATAATTTATAGCCCCAAGCTCATCTAACTTAAGACTTAAAAATCGGGTTGCAACTATAGAAATTTCAATTCCATTTTGGAGTGTTGCCTTAAAAGAACGTTTGTACCAACCTTCTTTCATATTAAGTTCTCTAGTAAAGTCCTTTACTTTTTTACAAGTATTTAAATCCAAACGCTCACCATTAATAAAAACATCTATTCCTATCCAATTTGGTGCATTTAATACTTTGGCAAAGTATTCGGGGTATCCATTTTTCCACCAACCAACTCTCGTCTTATCGGGGTAATAGACGCCAGCAATATAGCTCCCTTGAAATGTTTCTCCAGAATAATGCTCTTCAAAATTTGCTCGTTGCCCCATAGCACCATTGCCTATGCTAAAAAGACTTTCAGAAGACTTTACTCTATTAGAATCAAAGCCATCTTCCAGTATTGACCACTCGTTTGGTTTTATATAATCTTGGTTCATCTAAATATTTGCTAATTTTTTTAAAAAAGTCGTGTCAATCCCCGTAAAATCCGGAAATACGTAGTCAGCCTCGTGCAATACATTTTTGTCACCTATTCCTATACTGACCATATCCGCAGTATTGGCAGCCTGTATACCTGCAACAGCATCTTCAAAAACAATACAACTTTTTGGAGACACTTGAAGCTTTTCTGCAGCTATTATAAATACCTCTGGGTCAGGTTTGGCCTTAGATACGGAATTACCATCAACAATAGCATCAAAATATGAAAGTAGATTTACTTTTTCTAAAATTGATTTAGCATTTTTACTGGCAGAACCCAAAGAAATAGGTATCCCATTAGATTTAAGAAATTGGAGTACCCTAGGAACATCTGGTAAAATTTCTGACTCATCCATTTTCTCAATGTAAGCTAAATAGTCCTCGTTCTTTTCGACCATCCAAGAATCAAATTGTTCATTAGTTGCCTTGACATTTCCCAAATCCAAAAGAATTTCCAGGCTTTTTTTTCTACTTACTCCTTTGAAAAGTTCATTTTGTTCCTCTGTAAATTCAAAACCTAATTCATTGGCCAAATTCTTCCATGCCAAATAATGATATTTAGCGGTATCTACAATTACACCGTCTAAATCGAAAATAAATCCGACTCTTTGCATTTTATTAAGTGTTTGGGCAAACTTAATTAATTGTAGAATCCCGTTCAATTAAAGTGGGTTCTAAAATTTTGGTTTGGTAAGTTTCATCTTCTTTTTCACTTTCTATTTTTTGAATGAGCATTTCTGCAGCTATTTCTCCCATTTGTTGTCCATGTTGAGCAATTGAAGTTAAGCTTGGGTTTGCATATTTGGCTAGAAGTCCATCCGTAAATCCTATAATAGAAATATCTTGGGGGATTTTATTGCCTCTATTTTGTAACACGCGCATAGCGTGAATCCCAAAAATTTCATTAACACTTAAAACAGCATCAGGTTTAACCTGATCAAAGAAATTACTAACAGCCTTTTCATCTATATCCATATATGGTAATTGTAAAACATAATTTTTGTCTACTTCCAATCCATTGTCTAAAAGAGCTTTACGGTAGCCTTCATTTCTATTTCTACTTACACTAAAATAATCTTCAGTAGTAAGCAAAGCGATTTTCTTTCGCCCTTCATCTATTAACTTTTTTGTTGCCAAATATCCTGCCAACTGGTCATCGATAACTACTTTATCACAATCTACTTCATTTGTAACCCTATCAAATAGAACCAAGGGAATACCTTGACCAGTTACTTCTCTTAAGTGATTGTAATCTGCCTTTTTTTCAGTCTCAGCAGATAAAGACATGATGAATCCATCTATACTTCCGTTTGCCAACATTTCCATATTAATCACTTCTTTGTCGAAAGATTCATCAGATAGACATACAATCACATTATATCCTTTAGTGTTCGCATATTTTTCAATACCACGCATTACAGTAGTAAAAAAGTGATGAACTATATCTGGTATTACTACACCAATATTTTTCGTTCGCTTGTTTTTTAGGCTTATCGCGATGTTGTTTGGCTTGTAGTTGTATAATTTTGCAAATGCCTGTATTTTCTCTTTTGTCTCCCTACTTATCTCCTCACTATTTTTTAATGCTTTTGAGACCGTAGATATTGAGACCTCAAGTTCTCGTGCGATATGTTTGAGAGTAATTTTTTTCTTTAACATTTAAAAAATTTTAAATACAATCAGTTGTAACTAATTCTAACGCTTTTTAACAATTAACTTACATTAAAACTTTGTTAACCTAACATTAAATCAATTTGTTAATGTAATTACTTTACAAACAAAAAAACTATATTTTAAGGTAATTCCATTGATTTTGCATATATTTCGCATCGTATTTATGGATTTAGTGTTTTCAAGTGTCAAGAATTAAACAACTGATAATCTCGAGAAGTTATTAACACGAAATCGTTTTCGCATGTTGTAATTTTTGAAAACTTGAAAATTAACATAATTTTTATATATGTTTAACTCTTGAATTTAAATTAACTAAACTTAAAATTAATTATTTATGAAGATTACGCTACTTAAAAGCTTGTTTTTGTTAGGGGCATTCATTTGCTTTGGCACCTTACAAGCACAGACAGTATCGGGTACGGTTTCTGATGCTACAGGCCCATTGCCGGGTGCAAGTGTTGTCGTTAAAGGTACTACCAACGGTACACAGACAGATTTTGATGGTAATTATACTCTAAATGATGTGGCAGCTGACGCTACCTTAGTCTTTAGCTACATAGGTTTCTCTGCTCAGGAAATTCCTGTTAACGGACAAACGACTATCAATGTAGTTTTGGAGGAAAATGCTAGTGAATTGGACGAGGTTGTAGTCGTTGGTTATGGTACAACAACCAAACGAAGTACTACCGGTGCTGTTGAAAGTGTTAAAGCAGAAGAATTTAACAAGGGGGTTATCGTAAATCCTCAACAGTTAATTCAAGGTAAAACTGCCGGTGTACAGATTTCAACCACTAGTGGTGAGCCAGGTGCCGCGGTAAATGTTAGAGTTAGAGGAACTGCATCTGTACGTTCACAAAACAACCCTCTTTTTGTAGTTGACGGCGTACCCTTAAATGGAGCCAACACCACCGCTTCAACAGGTGGAGGTACTGTCGATGGAGGTTCTGATATTGGAAGTTCAGGTTCTTTGGATCCTTTGAGTTTCTTAAACCCAAATGATATTGCGAGTATTGATATTCTTCAAGATGCCGCTTCCACAGCCATCTATGGTTCCAGAGGTGCAAATGGGGTTGTTCTCATCACGACAAAATCTGGTAGTTCAGGACGGGATATATTGGAATTTTCTTCTACTTTCTCAGTAGGATACGTTGGTAATCGTCCAGAAATAGCTTCCAGGGAGCAATTCTTGGCTGCCCAAAACACTATTTCTGGTGGTTCTTTTGTTCCCGGCGATGGTAATGTTGATACTTACGATGTAATATATCGTACATCTTTTACCCAAAATTATAACCTAGCTTACGGTGGTGGTGGTGAGAACGGAAATTATAGAATCTCAATGGGCTATCAAGATCAAGAAGGTGAAGTTGAAAACAGTACGTTTGATAGGTTGACTGCTCGGTTTAACGCAACGCAGCGATTCTTTGACAACAAGTTGAAATTAAGTACACAAGCTACTATTTCCAATGTTGAAACCCAGAGACCTCCAATTACAAACAACCCAAATGCAAGAGGTGATTTGCTTTCAGCTTCCATAGGTTGGGACCCTACTCAACCTCTAACAGGTAATGGCACGAGAGACCAAGGTTTTATAGCTGGATTCAACCAACCATCAAATGAAAGAAGGAATCCGTTAGCACTTTTAGAATTGACTCGCGCAACCTCTAGCACATTACGGGCTCTTATTAATGTGTCGGCACAATATAAAATAACAGATAACTTGACTATCAATACCTTGGTAGGCCTTGATAAATCTACCTCTTCAGCAGCTTCAGCAGAATCAAGAAATTTTGCTGCCAACGGGACGTTAGACAATGGTAGAGCGAACTTGGATGAAATTGACTTGACCAATACCACCTGGGAATCCTATTTAAATTACAATAAGGAGTTCGGGGACGATGTATTGGATGTTGTTCTAGGACATTCCTACCAAGAGTTTGTAAATGAAACCATTACTCTCCGCGCATTTAACTTTGAAACCCCAGATTTGTTTCAAATGATTAACAATATCGCAAGAGCACAACAATTTGCTGCCAATACATCTCTTGAGAGAGATGAATTACAATCATTCTTTTTACGTACCAATTACTCTTTGAATGGTAAATTCAATTTCTCAGGAACTGTAAGAATAGATGGTTCATCACGATTCGGTGATAATAATCGCTATGGTACTTTCGGAGCAGTGGGTGCTTCTTGGGCACTTGACCAAGAGGATTGGTTTCCAGAATTCTTTGACACCTTTAAACTTCGAGCAAACTGGGGGGTAACCGGTAACCAAGAAGGACTTGGATCCAACAGATTTATTGAACGCCAACGTTTTAACACTGGAAACCAGAACGATCCCGGGGCCATAAGTACGGTAGCTTTTAATAACGCAGATTTGCAGTGGGAGGAGAATGAACAATTGAGTATTGGGGTTGACTATGGTTTTCTTGATAATAGAATTACAGGTTCTGTGAACTACTTTAAAAGAACGACCTCCCAGTTCTTATTGGAAGTCAACAGTGCGCAACCTGCTCCACAGCCGTTTGTTTTTGCTAATGTAGATGGGGATATCGTTAATTCCGGTGTGGAATTTACTATTAATGCGATTCCTGTACAGACCGAAGACTTTAATTGGGATTTGAACTTTAACATTACCTACACGGATAACATTCTTGAAAATTATACAGGACCGGCTATCGATGCAGGGCAAATTAATGGGCCTGGGCTGTCTAGAGCTTTTGCACAACGTCTGGCTAACAACCAACCTTTGTTTAGCTTCTTTACAAGGGATTGGCAAGGTTTAGATGAGAATGGAGGTAATATTTTTGGCAGTGAAGGTGCTCAAATCTTTATCGGAGAAAGTGCTTTACCTGATTTTTCTTTGGGTTTCACCAATAATTTTAACTACAAAAATTGGGATTTAAGCTTGTTCTTTAACGGACAGTTTGGTCAATCCATATACAACAACACTAGAAATGCGTTCTCCACTATTCCTAACCTATCTCAAGGTAGAAATGTATATGCGGACACATTGCCTTTGGTTGGAGTTGAAGATCCTTTTAATCCTCAATCGGTCTCTTCAAGGTTTGTAGAGGATGGTTCGTTCTTAAGATTACAAAACGTAACGTTGGGCCACAATTTTAATGTGGGAGAAGGTAGTGTATTTAGTAGCTTAAGATTGTTCCTTAATGCGCAGAATTTGTTTGTTATTACGGATTACACGGGACAAGATCCTGAGATATCAACAGATAGAACCCTAAATAACTTACCATCCTTGGGAATTGATTTGACTTCCTACCCAAGACCTACTACCTTTTCACTAGGTGTTAATGCAAGTTTTTAAAAAAAAAGAAATGATGAAAAAAGATTTTTTACAGAACAAATTGATCAAAACACTTGGTGTAAGTTTACTTTTAGTGACTTCCCAAGCATGTACAGACCTAGAACCCAACTTTCAGGATTCTATTTCCGTTGAATCAGACGGTGGTAGTTTCAGTGGAGTATCAAGTGCCTCATCGAGTCTTGAGGCGCTCTACACCAGTGGTGATAGTGATGGAATAGGGCTTTTCCGCCAAGATTCCCAAGAAAGCTCATATGCGCTGATGGAGGTATCCGCAGAAAATATCGCCGTATTGACCAGGGGTGCCGACTGGGGCGATAATGGGGTTTGGCGTACGTTGCACAACCATACCTGGGATCCAAATCACTTTTACGTACTACAAGCTTGGAATAGGCATAATGCAGCAACATTTCGCGCAAATCAGTTGATTGATTCACGTTCCAACGCGAATCCTAGTCAATTAGCTCAAGCTCAAGTTATACGTGCGTTTCATGTATATTCTATACTGGATTTCTTTGGCCAAGTACCAATAAGGGGAGTGGATGATGGTCCAGATGTGAACCCTACAGTGTTATCCGCTCAAGAGGCTTTTGCCTTTATTTTAGACGATTTGAACACTGCGCTATCTAGTGGTAACCTTTCCTCCAATGGTCCCGATGCACCTTTGAAACCCGCAGATTCAGGAGCAGATAGAGCTGGAACTTTGTCTGGGGTAGGAGAGGCATTCGCACGTTTCTTAAGAGCTAGGGTGCAGTTAAATGCTATTCACCTTGTAGGCTCAGAAGGAGATATGAATCAGGTCATTTCAGACATCAATGCAATAGAGGCACTAGGCTTTCAGCTTGACGGTATCGGAGCTGATGATCCTGATAATGATGAAAGTTATTTTGATATATGGGATCCTGCCAATAATACCAATCAAGAAGTAATTTTTATGCTTGAAGGTGACATAAGAACACGTATGTACAATCAACTACACCCTAATCAAGGGGGTTGGAACGGTTTTGTCACCTTGACGGAAACCTTTAGACTTTTTGGTACCGACGATGTAGCTCAGGATGCACGACTTGGACTTCCAGGTGAGGAAGTAGCTGGTGTATCTACCGGTTATATCAGAGGGCAACAACGAAATGTTTCTGGTGAAAACCTTACGGATAGACAAGAGAATCCTCTAGTTTATGAGGACGTTATTCTCACCAATTTGGAAGTGAACAATGAACGTAATGGTATTCGAATCGTTAAAAATCCTCAACGAGCTGCAGATGGAAATCTACCAGGAGATACTTTTAGGGATTTTGCTTGGATGCGTTTCTCCGATGCAGTACTCATGCGTGCTGAAGCCACCCTAAGAGGTGGTACTGGTGGA
The DNA here is from genome assembly GCF_036985525.1 of Croceitalea sp. MTPC6. Lineage (NCBI taxonomy): Bacteria > Pseudomonadati > Bacteroidota > Flavobacteriia > Flavobacteriales > Flavobacteriaceae > Croceitalea > Croceitalea sp. MTPC6. The sequence continues at coordinate 359,727 of NZ_BTGR01000002.1, read as the reverse complement.
CCGTCAGCTCTTGCTGATGTAAACGCCATACGAGAGCGAGCAGGTGCTGCACCGTTAGGAAGTGTTACTTTGGATGACATGCAAGACATCATCGCCAGGGAACTGAATGCCGAAGGAGTAATGGGAGGTAGAAGAGCAGTTCAACTACGATTTGGAACTTTTGCTTCAGACACTTGGGAAATGAAAAACGTTACAGATGCATTTAGGGTTAAGTTTCCCGTTCCAGCAGCCGCTTTGGCCACAAATCCAAATTTAACTCAGAACGAAGGATATTAAATTTTCTAAATCTTAAAATCCAAGAAGGGAGCTCATAAAGAGCTCCCTTTTTATTTTTAATTAAACAAAAGGTTGCTTTAAATATTCTGCATTCAATTATGAAATTTTAAATTGATTATTTAGTTTGGATAAAAATTATAATTGTATAAATAGGACAAAGAAGTTCTTATAATTTTATATTGCATTCATTATTTAAATTACATAATACCCATTTAATGAAGAAAAGATTTTTCTTATATCTCTGCTTTTTATTCATGATTTTTGTTGGATGTACCAAAACTTCTAAAGAAAATAAATCTAATAGTCTAGATACTCAACTATTCTCCAAGTTGAATCCAAATGAGACCGGTATTGAATTTATTAATGAAATAACCAACGAAGAAGACTTTAATATTTTCTTATACCGAAACTTTTATAATGGTGGCGGTGTAGCCATAGGAGACATTAACAACGATGGGCTTCCAGATATTTATTTAACAGCAAACAGAAAGAAAAACAAACTTTATTTAAATAAAGGCAATTTTAAATTTGAAGATATTACTAATAAAGCGTGTGTATCTGGTGACAAAGCTTGGTCAACAGGAGTTGTTATGGTAGATATAAACGCAGACGGGTTGCTTGATATATATGTGTGCAATGCTGGCAATATAAAAGGAGATGACCAAAAAAATGAACTCTTCATCAACAATGGCGATTTAACCTTTACAGAAAAAGCAGAACAATATAACCTTGCCAATAGCGGTCTCTCTACACATGCAGCGTTCTTTGATTATGATAAAGATGGGGATTTAGACGTATACATGTTGAACAACAGTTTTATTCCAGTGGCTAGTTTAGGTTACGAAAACAAAAGAGATATAAGAGCCAGTAATTGGGATGTTCCCAACGCTCTCAAAGGGGGAGGCGATAAATTATTGCGGAATGATAATGGAATCTATACCGATGTAAGTGATAGTGCGAATATCTATGGAAGTCTAATTGGCTTTGGTCTTGGAGTTACCATTGGTGATATAAACAATGACCTTTATCCTGACATATACGTTTCCAATGACTTTTTTGAACATGATTATCTATATATCAACAATCAAGATGGCACATTTACAGAAGACATCAAGAGCTGGATAAACCATTTAAGTTTATTTTCCATGGGGGCAGATATGGCAGATATTAATAATGATGGTAAATCTGACATTTTTGTTACGGATATGTTGCCCAATGATGATAGAAGATTGAAAGAAACCACCACGTTTGAAACCTTTGATATACATCAGCTAAAACTCCAAAATGACTACTATTATCAATATATGCAGAATACATTGCAGTTGAACCAAGGTAATGTTTTCTCTGAGATTGCAAGTTATAGTGGTGTTTCGGGAACAGACTGGAGCTGGGGTGCATTAGTCTTTGATATGGATAACGATGGCTATCGAGACATTTTTGTTTGTAATGGTATCTATCATGACTTGACGAATCAGGATTTTATAGATTTCTTCGAAGACGTAACAAGGCAACAGACAGCTGTTTACGGAAATAGAGATCAAAAACAAGCGGTAATTGATAAAATGCCATCAACACCTATACCAAATTATGCCTTTAAAAATAATGGCAACTTAACTTTTTCTGATGTTAGTAAAGATTGGGGATTTGAAAAACCAAGTTTCTCTAATGGCGCTGCCTATGGAGATTTAGACAATGATGGAGACCTCGACCTCATAATTAACAATGTGAATCAAGAGTTGTTTGTTTATAAAAATAATTCTGAAAAGAGTTCAAAAAACTACATTAAGATATCCTTGGAAGGCAAAAAACCAAATACGTTTGGTATTGGAAGCATCATAGAGGTTTTTAAGGACAAGCAAATTTTTAGACATGAAGTAATTCCTTCAAGAGGGTTTCAATCTTCAGTAGATTATACAGCAATAATTGGTATTGGTAAATATCAAGATGTAGATTCCTTGATGGTTATATGGCCCGATGATAAATTTCAAATTATTGAGAAACCATCTATCAATTCAACTCTAATTCTAAAACAAGAAGAAGCACTGGAAGATTTTAAAATTTCAAAGAACAAGAAGTCACATCTTTTTAAGGAGGTTGATAATACTTTAGCCAAACACAATGAAAATAGACATATTGATTTTGATTATGAAGGTTTAATTTCTGAAATGCTTTCTCAGGAAGGCCCTGCTATGGCAGTCGCAGATGTAGATGGAGATGGAAATGATGATATTTTTATTGGTGGTGCCAAAGGCCAAACCGCTAATATTTATCTTCACAAAGGAGGAGGCACCTTAAAAGCAATGAGTTCCTTAAATGCTTTTCGCTCAGACAGAGGTTATGAAGATACAGCCGCGGCTTTTTTTGATGTAGATGGAGATAACGATGTTGATTTGTTTGTTGGTTCCGGCGGGAATGAAATGAGTGAGTCGAATACATATAAAAATCGCTTATATATAAACGATGGCAATGGAAATTTTAAGAAAAGTATCTATGACATACAAAGTACAAATCATAATGTTTCCGCTATTGCCCCAGAAGATTTTGACAATGACGGCGATATTGACGTCGCAATTTTAAGTCGTAGTGTTCCGGGAACATATGGAATAAACCCCAAACACTTGTTTTTAGAAAATGATGGTACAGGGAATTTTTATGATATAACTGAAAGTAAAGCATATGCCCTTAAAGATATTGGCATGCTCACGAGCGCATCTTGGCAAGATATCGATGGAGATTCAAAAAAGGATTTGATTCTGGTAAGTGATTGGGGGACTCCAAAAATTTTAAAAAATAACGGAAGACGTTTAAGTTTATACAGTACCAATTTGGACAGCATCTCTGGTTGGTGGAATACTTTAAATGCAACTGACATAGATAATGATGGAGATATAGATTTAATCTTGGGCAATAAAGGAACTAATACTACTTATAAAGTCAGTAAAGAAAGTCCATCAAACATGTATATAAACGATTTTGACGATAATGGCACCATAGAACAAATTGTTACACGGTTGGTAAATGGCAGACAAGTTCCCATAGCATTGAAAAGGGAAATGACAAACCAAATTGTTTCAATGAAAAAAGAAAATTTAAAATTTTCTGACTATGCAAAAAAAAGTATTGATGAGCTATTCCCGAAAGAAATACTTGAAAACGCTATAGTTAAAACAGTAAATACTAATGAAAGTTTGATTGCACTAAATAAAGGTGGTGGACAGTTCTCAATAAAGACACTCCCAGAAGAGGTGCAATTTTCTTGCGTATGCGCCATCAACTGCTCAGATACAAACAATGATGGAAAGTTAGATATTGTTCTTGGGGGCAATGATTTCGATTTAAAGCCTCAGTATGGTCGTCTAGATTCAAGTTACGGAAATATTCTTCTGGGAACTGATAATGGTAATTTTGAATGGCTCCCAAATGAGGAATCTGGATTTTTTGTAAAAGGTGAAATAAGGCACATTCTTTCTTTGAAAGATAACTCTGGAAAAAAATATTTCGTTGTTGGTAGAAACAACGATTATCCAAAACTATTTACACTGAATTCTCCTTAATCCAATTAATAATTAAGTATATCATACATTCGTTTGAAAAAGCAAAAATGTAAACGTTTACATTTTTTATTTGTATGTTTATATAAGTTATGATGTCCAAGGCAATTTCTTTCGCTTTTACAATATTAATACTCCTAGGCACATTTTTAGGTTATATATCACCTGCACTGGCACTGGGCATTGGTATGGTTAGCGGAATTTTTAGGCTCAGTGATGTTAAATTCTTAGATAAAAGCAAAAAAATTCAAAAACTTTTACTACAAGCATCTGTCGTTGGCCTTGGTTTTGGAATACAGATCAAAGAAGCAATGGCAGTGGGTTCAAATAGTTTTTTTGTGACCCTAATAACTATTGTGCTGGTTTTTATAATCGCCTTTGTGTTAGGTAAAATATTAAACTCGGATAGGGTTACTACAATTTTAGTAGCATCAGGAACCGCAATTTGTGGTGGTAGTGCGATAGCTGCTGTTAGCCCTAGCATAAAAGCTAATTCCAATCAAACATCTATTTCATTGGCTATTGTTTTTTTATTAAACGCAATTGCTTTATTTATTTTTCCATCCATAGGTCATTACTTCCAACTATCTCAAGAACAATTTGGACTATGGTCTGCTATAGCAATTCATGACACAAGCTCTGTTGTCGGTGCAGCAGAATTATTTGGTGAAGAGTCTCTTAGCATAGCAACAACCACAAAATTAGTGAGAACATTATGGATCATTCCCTTAGTCCTAATAATTTCTTTTGGTTCTGAGACTAAGGGTAAATTTAAATTTCCATGGTTTATATTGGGGTTTTTAGCGGCCATAATTTTAGCGTCATATTTACCCAATTTAGATACCATTTTTGAGCAGGTTGTATGGGTGTCTCGAAAACTGCTCATTTTTACCCTATTTTTAATTGGCTTACAAATAAGTATTGACCAATTAAAAAAACTAGGTTTTACTATAGTAATTGTTGGAGTGGCAACTTGGTTAATTTTGGCAGCACTATCACTCTTTTACATTATAAACTTTGGGTAATTACTTAAAATCCGAACTGTTATTAAATAAGGTTAATCTATAAAATGGCTGGAATAAAAGATATTGCTAAAAAGACTGGTTTATCACTAGCCACAATATCTAGGGTTTTCAACGATAGTAATCTGGTTTCAAATAAAACCAAAGCAAAGGTTTTAAGTGTGGCAAAAGAACTGGATTACCAGCCTAACCTAATGGCCGCCGCCTTAAGGAGCGGTAAGAGTAAAATAATAGGTGTGATAGTTCCAGAAATAAACAATCCTTTTTTTAGTGCTATTATAAATGGTATAGAATTAAGGGCTAGCAAGCTCGGGTATAATATAATTATTGCCCAATCGCACGAATCAAGTCAAAAAGAAAACAGAGCTATCCAATCTTTATTAAAACTTAATGTTGAGGGTATTCTAATCTCAGTCTCAAAACAGACTGATTATTTACCAATATTGGCCAAACTCAAATCAAATAAAGTGCCAATGGTCTTTTTTGATAGAACACCACTTGAAAACGATATTGACCAAGTAATACTAGATGATTATAAAGGGGCATATATTGCCACAGAACACTTAATTAACCAAAATTGTAAAAATTTACTGCATATTGTGGGCGATTTAGAGGTATCAATACATCAGAGGAGAAAAGATGGATTTAAAGATGCTCTAGCAAAAAATGGAATTCCCATCAGTAAACAACGGTTCCTGAGTTTAGAAATGGATGTTAATCAAGATACTTCCAAAATTAGATTATTGCTGCAAAGCAAACTTCCTGTTGATGGAGTTTTCGTACATGGCGATGAAACTTGTCTTTATGTCCTCAATATTTTAAAGGATTTAAAAATCAAAGTTCCAAAAAAAGTAAAATTAGTTGGTTTTGGAAATACAAAATTCAGTATGCTTAGCCACCCCAAATTAAGTACAATTGATCAAGGCTGTATTGAAATGGGGACGTATGCTTCAGAAATACTTATAGGGCAATTAAAAAGTAAAACTCCCTTACCAACTCAAAAAAAAATACTTCCTCCAAAATTGATTATCAGAGAATCTTCAGCTACTTAACAAATTAGAATGCCAATAACTGGGACGCCTGTTTTTTGAGAATTTCTGAAGTGTCAATATTCACGTTATTGCTTTCCTTGTCAAGCAACTTATATATGGAGGATATAGGATTTTTATTTGGGTGAACGTACATACCCAAATGATTTAAAACATCCGCTAAATGGTCCATACCCCTTAAATTACCAGCTCTACCAGAAGCTATACCGGTTATACAAGCTTTTTTATTGGCAAAACTCTCATTATATGCCCTTACCGATATTGAATCTAAAACCAATTTTACAATACCGGGATAACTACCATTATACTCAGGTACAAAAAACCAAAATTTATTCGCAGGTATAAAATAGGTGTTCTGTATATTCTGTATAATTTCAGGCTGCTCAGAATCTTTGTACATGGTTTCGCTCACAAGGCTTCCATCTAAACTCGACAAATCCAAAAAACGTATTTCTTCGTCAGTATTCTTCTTTAGTTCTTCAAAAACAAATTTTGCAAAATGCACCGTTTTATTATTGCTTCGATTAGAACCTGATATTACTGTAATCATACCCCTGATATTATAATTCTTAAAAAGATATCAAAACTAATTATTTTTATAATGTAAACGTTTACATTTTTGAATAATTTAATTACATTTGGAAATAAATCAAATCTTGTCCATGCTATCAAAGAAAAATATATCTCCCTACATCATAGGTACTATGCGTTTGGGTACATGGGGCAGTAAATTTAGCCAAAGTGAGTATGAGCATTTCATTGAAGAATGCATAGCCTTGGGCTTTATAGATTTTGACCATGCCGATATATATGGACACTATACTACTGAGACCGAATTCGGTAATGTCTTAAAATCTAAACCGGAACTTCGAAAGAAAATGAGGATAACCACTAAGTGTGGTATCAAGCTAGTTTCTGAAAATAGACCGTCACACACTATTAAGTCTTACGACCTATCCGCCAAACATATTTTAGCCTCTGTAGACAAATCACTCGTAGAGTTGGGGACGGATTATTTAGATGTGTTGCTGATGCACAGACCAGATTATTTGTTTAATCCTGAAGAAATTGCTGAAGCGTTCGAAAAATTGAAAAAACAAGGAAAAGTGTTATCCTTTGGAGTATCAAACTTTTCGCCATCACAATTTGATCTATTAAACTCGTTCACTCCTTTAGTGACTAATCAGGTAGAAGTATCATTGTTGCATAGGAACGCTTTTGAAGATGGTACTTTAGACCAATGCCAAAAATTAAAGGTTATTCCGTGTGCTTGGTCTCCCTTGGGTGGCGGGGCGCTCTTTAATGATTCAAAAGACCCTATCATTACAACTATAAAGGGAAAACTCAAGATATTGGCTGATAAGTATAGTTCAGCTCCCGATCAAATATTGTATGCTTGGTTACGAAAACATCCTGCTGGAATAATCCCTGTGTTGGGCACTTCAAAAATTGAACGTATTAAGACTGCCAAAAGAGCACTTGACATAACATTAACCCATGAAGAATGGTATATGTTATGGGAAGCTGCATTAGGTAGAGAAATTGATTAAATAAAAGAATATGGATAATAAAATTCAAATTAGGTCACCACATCTAGAAGGCGCAGAAGTTTCTTGGTTTGCTCCTATTTGCAATGGCGATGACCGTTATTTAGGTGAACGTGACATGCAATATAAAAGCACTTTTGAAAATGCTTCAGAAATATTGCTGACTGCTGATAAGTACGGCTATAGAAACATCTTATGTCCATCTTCATATCAAGTTGGACAAGACACCTTGCCCTTTGTCGCAGGCGTTGCTCCAATGACAAAACAAATTAACCTCTTGGCCGCAGTACGCTGTGGAGAAATTCATCCACCAATGCTGGCTCGTACCTTGGCTACCATAGACCATATGCTTGAAGGTAGGTTTACCATCAATATTATTTCATCAAATCTACCTGGTGAAGATTTATCATCTGAGGATCGCTACCAAAGATCTAGAGAGGTCATTGAAATACTTAAACAATCGTGGACCAAAGATGAGATTGACTTTAAAGGCCAGTTTTACAAAATGAAACTGCCCTCCAGTCCAGGAAAATCATATCAAAAAAATGGTCCACTTTTATATTTTGGGGGATATTCTCCTGCCGCTGTCGATTTATGTGCAGAACATTGTGATGTATACCTAATGTGGCCAGAAACAGAAGGAAATCTGTTGAAATTAATGGAGAATATGAGTAATAAGGCTGCTTCCTATGGGCGTAAGGTAGATTTTGGGCTGAGAGTTCATGTGGTTGTCAGGGAAACTGAAGAAGAAGCTCGAGAATATGCTGATAGTATTGTTTCAAAATTAGAAGTTGAACAGGGTAAAGAAATGCGCGAACGTGCCTTAGATGCAAAATCATACGGTGTCAGTCGACAAGCTGAAATGCGTGAAAAATCTAAAGATGATGGCTACGTGGAACCTCACATGTGGACAGGGATTGGAAGAGGACGATCGGGTTGTGGCGCAGCTCTAGTAGGTAACCCCGACCAAATCGTAGCTAAATTAAACCAATATATGGAAATGGGAATCAGGGCATTCATTTTCTCAGGCTATCCGCATAAAGAAGAATGTGAAAGGTTTGCAAAGCTTGTTTTGCCAAGATTAAAAACTTTTTCAATGCCAATTGCCCAAGGAAAAGTTTCAGAAGAAGAACCAACATCGCCTTTAGCTGGTGGCATAAGAGTATAACAACTAGTTTTAAGTATATTTTTCCAAACAAAGTCTTATCTTATATGCTCAACCAACTTTAAACTTGCATACCAATGATTGATTTACTGATTGTCTGCGCCTATTTTGTAATTGTTTTTGTGACCGCCATTACAGGAAAAACCTCTAAAGATGCAACAACAGAAGAATATTTTTTAAGCTCTAGGAATCTTCGCTGGCCATCAATTGCATTTTCAACTATTGCCACTAATGTGCAAGGGTATCAGTTTTTGGGTTTTATGGGTTCCGCATATTTGTACGGTTTGGCCCAAGCTAATTTTGAGATTAATGCGATTCAAGGACTTTTACTGGCCGCTTTTATTTTTGTGCCGATGTATCTTCGGGAAAAAATCATCACTATAACCCAATTCATTAAAACTAGGCTGGGCAGTACTATTGCATTGTTATATTCAGCTTCTAACATACTTCTATTTTCAACTATAACGCTTGGAGCAGCATTGTTTTGGGGAGCTTATTCAGTCGATTTGGTTTTTGGTGATTATTTATCCTTTATCCATGAAGATCGATTGATACGTATCACCATTTTAATAGTCTTTTTAGGATTATTTTCTGCCACTTATACCTATTTTGGTGGATTGGCAGCGGTAGTTAGAACAGACGTAATCCAATTTGGAATTCTATTAACCGGAGGTGTTGTAGTGATGCTCATTGCAATTCACCACCTAGGTGGATTTTCGCAACTATATACCAAAACTGGGGACTTAATGCACTTACACCTTCCTGCAGATCATGATACCATTCCCTGGATTCATATTTTTGGGGCATTTTTATTAAACATCAACTATTGGTGCGCTAATCAATCTGTTGTGCAACGATCATTAGCAGCAAAAAGCTTAAAAGATGTACAAATAGGTCTTATGGTAGGCGGATTGATGAAATATTTCATGGCAGCAATCATTATTTTACCAGGCATTGCCCTTGTAGGTATATTGGGCCAAAATGGATTAGCTGAGCCAGATGCTGCTTTCCCATATTTAGTGAATACCTATTTACCTGTTGGGGTGAAAGGCTTGGTTCTTTGTGCACTTTTTGCTTCTTTAATGAGTACAGTAGATTCAACGTTTAACTCTTTGGCTACGCTGTGGTCAATTGACATTTATAAAGTATATGTAAACAAAAATGCAACTGACCAACAGATTGTAAAGTCAGGAAAAAAAGCAATTCTAATATCTTTCATTTCAGGTGTTATTATTGGGGTAGTATTATTATATCTTAAATTTGAAGATCCGGGGGCTGCATTTACCCATACCCTTAATCAACTCAGGTATTTTATCAATTGTGGTATTGTCGTGCTTATATGTGCTGCTGCATTCTTGGCTTTTCCCAAACACAAAATTGCGCTTATTGGGTTTATTTCCACTGTTCCCTTACAGTTCTTCTTTCTAAATTTTTTCCCAGATATGAATTACTTTGTTAGGGCAATGTGGGTTATTCTCATAGGTTTTGCAATTATCTGGTTTGGTTCTAGAACAGGTTTTGTTAAAGACAAATTAAAAGCCGAGCCTGCTTCCCCAATGCTTGCAAAAGCTGGCATAGGAATGCTTTTGTCTTTAGTTGCCCTACATATCATTTTTCACTAAAGAATACCTGTAAAATCTTGAAAATCCCTTAAAGGTTTAACTTAATTAATAAGGTAGTTTTTATATCTTGCCTCATTAGTTTGCATTGGGTTTATGAAAAGGTTTTTAGGGTTAGTTATTTTAATTTGTTTTAGTTTTTTTTCTTGTAAAAAAAAATCAGAGAAATTATTCTTGAAACGCCAAGCAAATGAGACCGGCATTACATTCAAAAACCAACTTACAAGCAATCCAGAACTTAATATCCTTAATTACCTTTATTACTATAACGGTGGTGGGGTTGCGGCTGGAGATTTTAACAATGATAATTTAGTAGACCTTTATTTTACCTCAAACCAAGAAGAAGATAGGTTGTACCTGAATATGGGAAACCTAAAGTTTAAGGATATTACTAAGGAATCAAAGATTAGAAATGCCGGAAATTGGACCACTGGAGTAACACATGTAGATATTAATAATGATGGGTTATTGGATATTTATGTTTGTAAAGTTGGTGGATATAAAAACTTTGAAGGCCACAACTTACTTTATGTAAATCAAGGCGTCAATGAAAAAGGAGTTCCTTCGTTTTTAGAAAAATCTGCTGACTATGGTTTAGATTTTTCAGGTTTTTCCACCCAAGCTGCTTTTTTTGATTATGATTTGGATGGTGATTTAGATGTGTTTCTATTGAATCACTCAACACATCCTAATAGAACATACGGCAGAGGTAGCAAGCGTAAACAAATCAATAAGAAATCGGGGGATAAGCTTTTAAGAAACGACAACGGAAAATTTATTGATGTTTCTCTCGAGGCAGGTATCTTTCAAGGTGGTATAGGTTACGGTCTAGGATTGGGCTTAAGCGATTTGAACAATGATGGGTACACTGATATTTATATTGGCAATGATTTCTTCGAAAACGACTATTTATATATCAATCAAAAAGATGGCACTTTTAAAGAAATAATATCTCTAGATAACAAAAAATTGGGACATACCACCCATTATTCTATGGGCAACTCTATTGCCGATATTAATAATGACGGACTAACAGATATTGTTTCTTTAGATATGCTTCCAGAAGATTTACATACCTATAAAACTTCTGGGCTTGAATACCCATTTCCAGAGTATCAACAATACCTTAAAAATGGTTATGCTCCTCAGTATATGCAAAATACGCTTCATCTTAACTTAGGAAACACGAATTTTAGTGAAATTGCAAATCTGAGCGGAATATCTGCTACAGAATGGTCTTGGGGGCCGCTTTTAGCTGACTTTGATAATGATGGACTTAAAGACATATTTATATCAAATGGCATTAAAGGCGCTACAAACGATATGGACTTTATCAATTTTATTGCAAACGATAATATTCAGAAGAGTATTGATGATGGAATGACCGAAAAAGAAATGGGGTTTATCACTAAAATCCCCGAAAAAAAAGCTCACAATTATTTCTTTAAAAATAAAAATGGGATATCATTTGAAAATGTTACCGATTCTTGGTTTGAAAAAAAAGGCACTTTCAGCAATGGCTGTTCCTATGCAGATTTAGACAATGATGGAGATTTAGATATTATCGTAAACAACGTGAACGAAACAGCTCATATTTTAGAAAATACTTCAAGCACCTTAAATAAATCTTTGACTATTAAGTTGCAGGGAAGCCAAAGCAATTTATTTGGAATAGGAGCAAAAATTATTAGTTATAATGGAAACTTGGAACAACATTTAGAACACTTTCCATCTAGAGGTTATTTATCCAGTGTCCCAAATAAATTGCATTTTGGAGTTGGAAAAGATACCATCTTAGACTCTCTTAAAGTGATATGGCCAGATGGAAAATTTCAAAAAATCAAAAAATTGCACTTCAGTAATCCAATCACTTTAAAATATGATGATGCAGAATCAAATTTTTATAAAAACCTGAAAAAAGCTCAGTCATTACTTATTAAAAAAAGTGATACAATTTTTTTAAAACATAACGAGAAAAATACCATAGAATTTGACCGTGACCCCTTAGTCCCATTTGCAAATACAAACGAGGGACCCCAAATCTCAATTGCTGATATCAACAATGATTCCCTTGAAGATATTTTTATAAGTGGGGCTAAAACACAACCATCCGCTCTTTATGTACAGAATGCTGAGGGCGGATTTGAATCAGTTCAAAAAACCGTTTTTGTTCCAGATGCATTTAGTGAGGATGTTTCACATGTGTTTTTTGACTCAAATAATGATTCCTATAAAGATTTGTTAGTAGTTAGCGGTGGGAATGAGTTCAAATCATCTAAAAGGCTACAACCAAGACTATATATCAATAAAAATGGCACTTTTTATAAAGATACGATTCAGTTTAAGGGTATAGAATTAAACGCCTCAAAAGTAGCAGCCTTTGATTTTGATAATGATGGTGATCAGGATATAATTATTACATCAGATCAAGTGCCTTGGCAATTTGGAAAAACACCAAGACAGTACTTCTTCGAAAATGATGGAGCAGGAAATTTTATAGATGATACGCAAAAAATAGCTCCTGAGCTAGAACTTATTGGCCAAGTTAAAGATGTGGTTTTTTCAGATATCGATAATAATGGTTTTAATGATATTATTGTGGTAGGCCATTGGATGCCAATATCAATTCTATTAAATAATGGCAAAACATTCCAAAAACTCAACAATAATGGCTTGAATAATACACATGGTTTTTGGAACGTGGTTAAAGCTGAAGATTTCGATAATGATGGTGATATAGATTTAGTTGCTGGCAATTGGGGTAAGAACAGTAAGTTTAAAGCTTCAAAAGAAAAACCTATAACACTTTATAGTTATGACTTTGATTCAAATGGCTCCATAGAACCACTAGTCACTTATTTTCATAAAAATAAAGAAACACCTTTTCCTTCTAAGGATGAACTGGTAAAACAAATGCCATTTCTTAACAAAAAATACCTCTCTTACGATAATTTTGCATCGCAAACTATTGATGGTCTGTTTGGTTCTGAAAAATTAGATAGGGCTTCACAAAAAAAAGTATATGAGCTTTCTAGCATGTATTTTGAAAATGATGGAAAAGGAAATTTTACAAAAAAGGAACTTCCTGCAATGGCTCAAATTTCAACGGTCCAAGATATAGCCATCAAAGATTTTGATGGTGATGGTGCTAAAGATGCATTGTTGGTAGGGAACAATTACGAAATAAGCACACATTTAGGAAGAATGGATGCATCGCACGGTACTTTTTTAAAACTAGATCAAAACAAAGATTTTATTTGGGCCAAAGATTGGAAGGCAGATATTTCTGGTCCAGCACGAAGTATTAAAGAAATCACCATTCAAAGTAAAACATATTTTTTAGTAGGTGTTAACAATGATAAACCTATTCTGCTTTCTCTTGAGAAATAATAAATGAAAATAACATGAAGTATTGTGTTTTGATTTCTGTTCTAATCGTCATGTTTGGCTGCAAAGATGATGGAGAACTTTTTTACAATCCAGAATCAGAAGAAACAGGTATACTATTTACCAATTCTCTAGAAAGCAATGACCAATTGAATATCTTGGACTATCTCTACTTTTATAATGGTGGAGGCGTTGCTATTGGTGATATTAATAATGATGGATTACAGGACATCTTTTTTTCAGGCAATCAAGTAAGCAATAAACTATACCTAAATCAAGGAGACTTAAATTTCAAAGATATATCTGCCCAGGCTGGAATAGAAGGTAATAGCTCGTGGAACACAGGGTCGGTCATGGCCGACATAAATGGAGACGGCCTATTGGATATTTATGTATGCGCTGTTGTTGGCATTAACGGCTTTGACGGATACAATGAACTTTTTATTAATAATGGAGATAATACATTTACCGAGAGTGCAGGTAGTTATGGCCTTGATTTTGATACCTTTAGTAGTAATGCGGCTTTCTTAGATTATGATTTAGATGGGGACTTGGACATGTATATTTTAAATCACGCCGTTCACACACAAGAATCTTTTGGTAAAGCTGACTTAAGATATAACAGAAACTACCAAACTGGTGATAAATTAATGCGAAACGATGGGGCAAAATTTACCGATGTTAGCGAGGAAGCCGGAATATACGGTGGAATAAACGCCTACGGACTTGGCGTATCCGTTGCTGATTTTAACCAAGATGGTTTTCCAGATATTTATGTTGGAAACGATTTCCATGAAGATGATTATTACTATTTAAATAATGGTGATGGTACTTTTACAGAAAGTTTAAGAGAATATTTTGGGCACACCACTAGATTCTCCATGGGCAGTGATGCGGCAGATATTAATCATGACGGTTTTCCAGATTTAATTTCGCTTGATATGCTTCCTGAAGAAGAGAAGGCATTAAAATCCTCGGAAGGCGATGATAACATTCAAGTACAAAAACTTAGGGTTGAAAGATATGGGTATCACTACCAGTTTACCCGGAACATGTTATACATCAACCAACCATCTGGTGAATATCTAGAAACAGCACTTATGAGCGGAGTAGCCGCAACAGATTGGAGTTGGAGTGCACTTTTTGCTGATTATAATCAAGATGGCGAACAAGACCTTTTTGTCTCTAATGGCATCACTAAAAGACCAAATAATCTTGACTTTATCAAATTTATTTCTAGTGAACAGATACAGAAAAAAATAAATAACACCAAGTTGGTAGATCAGCAAGCCATTAATCTTATGCCCTCAGGAGCTACAAATAATTACATATTTAAAGGAAGTGGAAATCTGATTTTTAAAGATAAATCTAGCCAATGGATTTCCAATGACACTCTGGTTTCCGGAGCATCTGCAATTGGTGATTTAGATAACGATGGTGATTTAGATTTAGTCACAAACAATATTAATAGACCTGCAACACTTTATATAAACAAAACCGGTACAAAAGCGAACTATCTTAAAATTGTTTTTAAATATAACGGTGCAAATCCATTCGGGATAGGGACAAAAGTATTTTCGTATAACAAGGGTAATTTGCAATATAAAGAGCTTTATAGCACTCGTGGATTTCAGTCTTCCTCTGAGCCAATGCTCCATTTTGGTTATGGTAATGCTAAAAACATTGACTCTATAAAAGTTGTTTGGCCAAACAAAACTTATCAAGTACTTAAAGATGTCAAATCCAATCAAAAACTGGTGATAAGGCCAGAAAATACTTTTCCATTTAAATATGATGATTTAAAACAACTAAGAAAACCACTATTTAAAAAAGTTGAGAGTAATCTGGGTATTAATTTTATTCATCAAGAAGATAATTACACAGATTTCATTCGGGAAAAACTCATTCCTTATCAAGTCTCAGACAGAGGTCCTGGAACTGCTGTTGGAGATTTAAACTCTGATGGCAAGGAAGACATTTTCTTTGGAGGTTCAAAATATAAATCCTCAAAAATTTATCTACAAAAAGACACTTTATTTGTAGCTGCCAAAATCCCTGAAATTCAAAAAGACTCTATTAAAGAAGATGTAGATGCAGCAATTTTCGATATAGACAATGATGGTAAAAAAGATATTTTCCTAGCATCAGGCGGGGCAGATTTTTATGGTAAGATGAAACCATTGTTAGATAGTTATTTTCTCCAGAAAGATTCCTCTTTTACAGAAATAAAAATTGATGGGGTTTTTGAAAATGCATCTGTAGTAAAACCTTTCGACTATGATTCTGATGGTGATTTAGATGTGTTTTTAGGGAGCAACATAGTGTCAAACGCATTTGGTCAACTACCTGAAAACATTCTTTTAGAGAATGATAATGGAAGCTTTATCAAAAAGAAAGATGTCCCTTTTTCAAAATCAGGAATGGTAACTGATGCTCTATGGCATGACTTTGATAGTGATGGAATTACTGATCTAATTTTAGTTGGAGAATGGATGCAGCCAAAGTTTTTTAAGAACACCAATGGGATTTTTTCAGAAATCAATGTTTTTTCAGAAAAGCTAAGTGGGCTTTGGCAATGTATTGCGCCATTTGATGTTGATGGTGATGGTGATATGGACTATCTTTTGGGCAATTGGGGCTTAAATTCAAAATTTAAAGCAAGGTCTGATGCGCCAATGAAAATGTACCACTCGGACTTTGACGATAATGGAAAGACGGAAACCATAGTTGTTACCAAAAAGAACGGTAAATTCTATCCCTTAAACGGACTTGACGAATTGGCAGGTCAGATGGTTTTTCTTCGTAAAAAATTTACCAATTATAATGATTTTGCAGGAAAAGGAATAGGCGAGCTTTTTGAAAAATCTCAGTTGAACAATGCTTCCGTTCTCGAAGTGAATGAGCTACGATCTGGGGTTCTAAAAAATGAAAATGGCCAATTTAAGTTCACAGCTTTCCCACAAGAAATACAAGTATCGCCGATAACGGCCATGTTAAACCATGACTTTGATGGAGATGGGGCAACGGAAATTCTTGTAGCTGGTAATTATTTTGGTATAAAACCTTTTCACGGAAGATTTGATTCTTTCCCAGGTGCAATTATAAAAAGTGAAAATAATGTAATTTTGGGCAATCTTTTAGGGCTAGATTTTACACAAAAATCCGCTAGAGATTTAAATATTATACACCTAAATGGACAAAAATACCTAATGGTTACCTTCAACAATGATAAAGTTGAGATCTACAAACTATTAAACAAAGCAAAACAATGAATATAACACGTTCAACACTAATTTTTCTTGGAGTTTTTCTAATATATTCCTGTAATAAGAAAAGTGAACCAATTGTAGTTTCTCCAGATGAAATTCATAATGCTATAGATAAGGTCACTGAGGTGATGATACACGATATCTTTTCTCCTCCAGTTGCTAGTAGAATATTTGCTTACCCAAATATAGCGGCATACGAAATTATAGCAGCAAACGATGAAAAATATCAGTCATTGACCAATCAATTAACTGGACTTACTGCTATCCCAGTTCCTGAAAATGGCACCACTGTAAATTATGAACTAGCTGCATTAATCTCGCATATTGAAATGAGCAAAAGACTCATTTTTTCGGAAGATAGAGTCGAGCAATATCGTGATAGCCTTTATTCGATATGGAAAAACACCAATAAAAAAGAATTTGAAGTTTCAAAAGATTATGGGTTAAAAGTAGCCGAACACATTGCACAATGGATGAATAAGGACAACTATAAACAAACCCGGACCATGCCCAAGTTCACCATTAATTCTGACGAACCGTCTAGATGGCAACCTACGCCTCCAGCATATATGGCAGGTATTGAGCCACATTGGAATAAAATAAGACCTTTTGTAATTGACTCGGCAAACCAATTTAAACCTTTACCCCCTCCACCTTTTTCCATGGATGAAAATTCAGATTTTTATAAAGAAGTTAGGGAAGTTTATGATATAAGTAATAAGATAACTGCAAAAGGAGACGAATCCGAAGAGGTGGCTATTGCTCAGTTTTGGGACTGTAATCCCTACGTTTCTGTTACAAGGGGCCACTTAATGTTTGCCACAAAGAAAATCACACCTGGTGCGCATTGGATTGGAATTACCAAAATCGCCTCTAAAAAAACAAAAGCTGATTTTTCAAAAACTGTTTATGCCTATACAAAAACTTCAATAGCTATAGCAGACGCTTTTATCAGCTGCTGGGACGAAAAATATAGAAGTAACCTAATACGCCCAGAAACTTTAATTAATGAGCATATAGATGAAAATTGGCAGCCAGTTCTGCAGACTCCTCCATTTCCAGAATACACAAGTGGACATAGCGTTGTTTCAGGTGCTGCGTCAATAGCGCTCACTGATATTTTTGGCGAAAATTTTAGTTTTGATGATGATACCGAAGTTGCCTATGGACTCCCTGTAAGATCATTCACTTCTTTTAAACAAGCAGCAGACGAGGCAGCAATTAGTAGAATGTATGGCGGTATTCACTACCGTGCTGCTGTAGAAATTGGTGTAAAGCAAGGAAGGGATTTAGGCCAGTTTGTCACTAAAAACCTTCACATGACTACTGAAAATTAAGTAATTCTATTAGCTATGAAAAAAAGCTTTATGGTTATCACGGTAATCGTAACTGTCGGCATAATATGGTATCTTTTCTTTAAACCCTTCGACTATTTAATCACTTTTAAAGCCAACACTTCACCAGGCACGATTAAACAAACCGTAAAAGCTTGGGGCAAAATAAACGATGTAGAGATTATCGAACAAAAGGAAAATTATTCTTTGGTACAGCAATCACGCCATCAAGATTCCACAATAATATACGATTGGCAAATTAAGGGAATAAACGATTCCACTTCTAAGGTTAAGGTTAGAATTAAAGACCTTAATCATAGCATAGCCAATAAAGTCTATATTCCATTTAGCGAAACCATTCTTGAAAAGCGTTCAAAGGGAAATTTATTGGGCTTTAAAAAGTTCCTTAATGAACACTTAAAAAGGTTTAAAGTAACTATAGTTGGGGCTGAGGAGATTAAGCCTGTTTTTTGTGCATATATATCTGAAAGTGAACCTCAAGAAAGGAAAGCTTTTGGGATGATGAAAAACTATCCTTATTTATCAGGTTTCGTTGATGATAATAATTTAGGAGTGGGAGGTATTCCTTTTGTAGAAATTACCGAATGGGATATAAAAACGGATGATATTAGTTATAATTTTTGTTATCCCGTCAAACTTTCAGATAGTATGCCAAAACATAAAGAAATCAAATTTAAAAAATTTGAGGGAGGCAAATACCTCAAGGCTATATACAATGGCAATTATATTACCTCGGACAGAGCTTGGTACAGGCTTTTGGAATATGCCAAACAAAATGATATACAAGTAAAAAGACAACCTATTGAATTTTTTTATGACAACCCTAATATGGGTGGAAATGAGTTGGAATGGAGAGCAGAAATCTATTTACCTATACAAGAAAATGAATAAGCGTATTTCTTTTTTATTTCTTGCTTTATTTCAGCTACTATTTGCAAACTGTCAAAATCATGGAGAGCTAAAAATTCTTGCAGACTTACCTTCTAACTTAGAGGAGAATTCTGGTATTCAATTTTATCCTGATAATACAATTTGGGTCATTGAGGATAATGGCAACAAAGATGAAATATATGGTCTTAACCTAAAAGGCAAAATAGTCAAAGAATTTAAAGTAAAAAATGCAAAAAATAGGGATTGGGAAGACTTAACGAGGGATATTAATGGAAATTTATATATCGGTGATTTTGGCAACAATGGTAATGATAGAAAGCGTATGACTATCTATAAATTACCAAATCCCAAAAAAGAACCAGGAGAAAAAATTGATGCAGAAAAAATTGAGTTTGTCTATCCAGAACAAAAAAAATTTCCTCCTAAAAAAGAGAAACTATATTACGATACCGAAGCCTTTTTTCATTGGGAAAATGCGCTTTATATTATTACAAAAAACCGTACTCGCCCTTACGACGGAAAAGCACTAATCTATAAAGTGCCAGATAAAAAAGGAAACTATGAAGCCGAGCTAGTGGGTAAATTTATAGTTTGTAAAGACCAAGACAAATGTTCTATCACTTCTGCTGATATATCCTCCAATGGCAAGAAAATAGCCTTACTCACCTATGGCTATGTTTTAATTATAACCGATTTTGAATTTGATGATTTTTCAAAAGGAAAAAAGCAACAAATAGAGTTAGGAGCCCGCACGCAATTAGAAGCTGTATGCTTTAAAAATGATTCTACTTTATTGATTTCGGATGAACAATCCCACGCTCAAGGTGGAAATCTATACGCACTGGACCTTTCTAAATTTTAAAACCCAAAGCCTACTCCAAAAGCAAAACGCATACCATCTGTACTATTAAATAGACCAAAATTAGCAGATAAAAGACCGGAACCATTTACAAAGAATCCTCCACCATATGAGTTGTGCCAAGTATCCGAATCTTCGCCTGGCAACCAAACACGACCATAATCAAAACCACCAAATATTCCAGGTGTTACCGGCAACAAACCTGTTTTTCTTTTTCTAAAGCTTAATCTTAGGTCTGTATTCTGGTAATATGCTGTTTTACCATTAAAACGCTGAAAACGGAACCCGCGAAGACCATCATTTGCCCCAATGGTTGCTCCTTGATAAAACTCAAAATCATTACCAATATTAAAATGTCCCTTAAATTTAGTAGCCAAAACCAACCTGCCATTTGAGACCAACTTATAGTCAAAGGATAAACTTGGAATTATAAATCCGTAAGACCTACCGGATTCGCTTAGATTAGTTTTATACCCCCCATGCAGCGAAAAGCCCATTCCCATAGTTGGAAAAGCCTCATTATCGGAATTTGAATACTTATACTCGGCATCTATTCCAAAAAAATCTTGTTGCGTATTTCTTCCAGCATTGGTAAAAAAGCCTTCAATAAAACGGTTTTCCGTTTCCTCAACATCAAAGTTTTCATAAGAAACGCCTAATCTTACTTTTGAACCCAATTGCCCACGCCATACTAAAGATGGGGCAAACTTTATTGTTCTTATTTTCACTCGATTAAAATCGAGTTCCAACTCCTCTTCATCATCATTATTCTCTGTATCATTCCCAAACCCAAAGAAGTTAATGGCGAAGTTTGGACTTGTAAACTTAGCATTCAATTCCAGGTTTACATTTTCAAAAATATTGGCAAACTCTCCATTATACCCAAAGTCAAATCCGCTTGTGGCAAAATAATACGCTGCATTAAAAGTGTGTTGTTGTGTAAACGGGTTTTGTCTAAATCCATTAAAAGTATAGGTATTGGTAAAACCTAAACGAAAACCATCATCTGGATTAAAACCAAGTGCCGGTAAGAGTTGATTATTACTAGCTTTTATCTTTAAAAACTGGTAGGTATTTGTATCATAATCCCTAACCTTATGTATTTTTCCACCATAGGCTTCATCATAAGTATTTTTCTTATCCTTAAAATCATATACATGGACTCCTTTTGCTTTTTCGGTTACTTTATAAATATCATTGTTATGCCCTCCTACTAAGCGTAATTTTATCTTTCCACTGGTATTGTTTACTTCAAAAACATCATCGTCATCTAAGCCATAAATCCATATTTCTTTAGTGTATTCTGGATAATATGTTTTATCAAAAAAGAGGTCGGACATTTTTCCATCCTTGATTCTAAACGCTTTTACAACTACACTTCCGTTTTCCAAAGAGTTCACCACAAAATAGTCATCCTTATCCGTACCCGTAACAACACTATATTTATTGATAATACCAAAATATTCTTGGGCTGTAGCTAATAAGTTAGATTTTCTGGATAAAAGTATTTTCTTAATTTTTACTACTGTCTCATCTCTAACTTCTTCGGGGAATTCCTTTAATGCGCTATCAATAACCTCTTCGGTGATGTTCTTCTGAATAAACTTTGCCTGATCTTCCCAATCTTTAATTGTTGTTTCAGGCAATAAAGCCATATCCAAAGCAAATGTTCTTGGCGATGCATTAAATCCCCTTACACTTCGTATTTCTTCATTGAAGCCTTCAAAAATTCGAAGAGAAGGCACCGTTCTTGAAGCAAAACCGATTAATGCACCGTCTCCCCATATAGAATATGCTTGGTCCCTATCACGAGGAATTGGCTTAAAAACAGTATTTCCATTATCATCTTTAAATCCTGCCCAACGCCATTGATCAACGTGCCTATCCCAATCAACATATCAAATAAACGTGCTTTAACGTATTCTTTTGCATCAACACTATACTCCTCATCTTTTCTTAGTTTCTTGATAAGGTCATAAGTACTTTCAATTTTTTTGGTTTTTCCAAAACTTTCAAGATTGTTATGCCCCTCTGAAACATGCTCTTCAATCATATATAATTCATCACCAAACTCACTATTGTAATCTCCAAGGATATTCTGTTTTGGTATATAATATAATTTTGGATTTGTATGATATATACCAACAGCATCTGAAAGTGCGGCAATGGTAAAAGGTGCATACGGATGTGCTCCCGTATAAAAGTCCATAAGAAATTTTTCTATGAACGAATCTTCAAAGTCTCCAATCACATATTGATTTTGAAATGCAATTGCCTGCAAATAACGTTCTGCGCTCTTTCGCAAAGCCCTCATTACAAATTGTCTACCATCTTTATGTTGAAGCCTTAACGAATTTGATTGGTTTCCCCCACCTTTTCTAACTACGGTAAGCCCCCCAAATAAAGTATCTAAAAGAACTGTTGGAGCTTTTACCTTAGTGGCATAATATTCCCTATACCGGTCTCCCCAAAGCCATTTATAAAAACCACTTTTATCAATCTCTTCTTTAGTGTATATCGAAGCTTCCACTTTAAAAGGGAACTTACTCGAATATTCTGCTAGTGTTTTCTTCTTATTTGCTTTTAACACTTCTGTGCTGAATGCCAACTCTTCCTTATCATTTTCAATACTGAAAAATTCAACATTGGATGAGCCATCTTCAAAGACATTTAAAACTGCATATCCCATCTGTCCAGTAGAAAATTTACTTCCATTTAAAAGTCTGGTAGCACCAGTTTTTGCTCCCGAACCACTCACAATCTGAGGTGTATTTTGCTCAACGATGTATTGCAAGGTGTGCTCATGTCCAGAAGCAAAAATCACCTTTTCAGAATATTGTGCTAAGGTGACCAAACGGTTCTTTAAGTGGTTGTAATTTTTATTGGATTGATCTTCAATAGTTGCTCCAGAAGTTCTTCTCAAAACATTGATGAATGAGCCTATAAATGGTAAAGGGACTCCACCACCACTTGGAAAAATATGCTTTTTAAAAGAAAACTGGCCTCCGTGCGGACCATATGTGAACATAGGGTGGTGCAGTGCTAGAATTGTTGTTTTATCCCTATTCTTTTTTATTAAACCCTCTATTTCTTCAAAAAATCTTCCTCGGTCTTTAATTTCACAGTCATCATTTATCTTAGGGTGTTTATCCCAATCAACCAAATACCATTCTGAATCAATAGCAATCACAACAATGTCATCATTTATTTCTATCTTTTCGATCGGACATCCATTTTCCGGGAAGAATACTTCCTTACTTTTTAACACTTTTTCAATGTACTTTTCCTGCCTTTTTAATCCTTTTAAACCTTCATTATACCAATCATGATTCCCTGGTATAAAAACAGGTTTTCCTTTATAATCTGATAGTGTGGCAAGTTGCGCATCCAAATGACTTTTAGCCTCTAAGTAGGCTTTAGTAGAGTCCTTTTTATCTGGCAATCCAGCGGGATAAATATTATCGCCTAAGAATATTGTGGTACTATTTTCTTCTGCCTTATCTAATCTTGATTTAAATGCTTTTAGAACAGGGTTCATTCCACCGATTGGGGATTTACCCGCATCACCGATTAAATAGAATGTATGTGTTGCTTCTTTGTTACTGGCTATAGCTTGCCCAGAGAATTCTTCGGCATATTTTGCTTTGTATGTAGCACAGCCCGTAACAAGCAATACTAGAACGGCTACGTAAATTTTCTTCATATCACAGGGCTTCCTTCCAAAATTTTGTATTTTGGATTATTCAATATACAACTATGTCAGAGATTGTTCAAAAAGCTGAAGAATTTGTTGCCAAAATTCTTGAAGATAAACTTGATGAAAAATTTCTGTACCATAACTTAAAACATACCCAACGTGTTGTAAAAAGCACAAAGGAATTACTGGAGAATCATGAATTGAATGATAATGAAAATGAAGAACTATTAGTAGCAGCTTGGTTTCATGA
The DNA here is from genome assembly GCF_036985525.1 of Croceitalea sp. MTPC6. Classification (NCBI taxonomy): domain Bacteria; kingdom Pseudomonadati; phylum Bacteroidota; class Flavobacteriia; order Flavobacteriales; family Flavobacteriaceae; genus Croceitalea; species Croceitalea sp. MTPC6. The sequence goes on along the minus strand of NZ_BTGR01000002.1, from coordinate 335,790 downwards.
TACTGGTTATACAACTGGAACCGAAAATCATGAAGAAGCTAGTTGTAAAATAGCTTCTGATTTTTTAAAAAAACAAGGCTATGATAAAGCTGGAATAAAAAAAATAGAGGAATTGATAATGGCTACTAAGCGCCACCATATGCCACAAAATATTCATGAGAAAATTATTAGAGATGCGGATTCCTCCCATTTTGCGCAAAAAAGCTATTGGGAGACCACGGATTTTTTAAAAGAAGAGCTTAAAAAATTAGGCATAGCAAACTACAGTGAAAAACAGTGGCGGAATGAAAATATAAAGATGTTTAGAAATGAGCATCAGTTTTACACAGATTATGCCAAGGAAAATTGGGAAAGTGCTAAACAAAAGAACCTTAAACAGCTTTTAAAGGATAAAAAAACTGAAAAACAAATTGCAAAAAAAGAACAGCTTAAAGCCAAATATAAAAGTGAAAGCCCGGATAGAGGCATTCAAACCTTATTTAGGGTTACCCTTAAAAACCATTTGACTTTAAGCGATATTGCCGATACCAAAGCAAATATTTTGTTGTCTGTAAACGCCATCATAATTTCTGTAGCGTTGTCAAATCTAATCCCAAAATTGGATAATCCGTCAAATTCTTATTTAATCTATCCTACATTAATTTTTATTGTTTTTAGTGTAATTTCAATGGTTTTAGCAGTTTTGGCAACAAGACCAAATGTTACTAGCGGAAAGTTTACCAAGCAAGATGTTGAACAAAAAAAGGTAAACCTTTTATTCTTTGGTAATTTTCATAAAATGAGCTTATCTGAATACGAATGGGCGATTCAGGAATTGGTAAAAGACAATAAGTTTATTTACTCTTCTCTAACCAAAGATTTGTATTTTCTAGGGGTGGTATTAAACAGAAAATATAAGATATTACGTATTACCTATACTATTTTCATTATTGGAATTGTCATCTCCGTAATTGCCTTTGGAATTGCTTTTCGGTTCTTTGGACCGGATAGAATGACTTTTTAAAACCTAAGATTCCAATTCTTTCATTAAGTCATCGTACGTGTAAGTCCTCTCCGATTTATCATCGGTCTTATACAAAATTTCAGCACGTATTGCCTTGAGGCCTGTAACTCCTTGTAAACCTTCTAGTTCAACAATCTCCACGTTATTCGTAAAGTATCCTTTGGACTTTAGGAACTTCACATAACGTAAATACTCTTTTTCATCTTTCTTTTGGGAATATACAATGGCAAGTTTACCTTTTTGGGTTAATCGTTCATTGGTTCCTTTTATATAAGATTTATCAATTCGCTTTTTAATAATCTCATACCTTGCATTATACGTGCCATCAACATCAAATCGCTTTTCGTCCATACGAAAACGTATAGCTAAAGGAGTACTATAAACCAACATTAAGGATGCAACATCTAATTGTATTGGGAGGTTGGGTTTAAGTGCATAATGCTTATTCTCCATCTCTACCATTACTTGTAGTTGCCATAATCTAAGGTTATTTAGATATAGAGAATCAAAGTTTCTATCATTTGCAATCTGACTTCCAATGTACATATTATGCTCTACGCCATCCGTTTTATAGCGTTCAAAATAATGCGGAAACATTTCTTGGGCTTCCAACTGTTTTTTGTCCAACATTGCAGCTAGCTTCTTGTTTATTTCCATTACACTTTCATCATAATTACGGCGATGGTCATAGTAAGATTCCGTGCCCATATCTATCTGGCTTTCATAAGCAAGGATTAGTTCCTTCAATTTCTTGTCTTCACGCTTTAAATGATGAAAAACTGGATTAACTTCTTCATGTACAAAATCAAAAATAGCTTGCTCACTATTTGTATATAACGTCTCTCGGATTTCTTCTAAATAATCATTCACCCTAAACATTAGCTCTTCATAAATAGGAAGCTTAAACTTTTTTAATGCCTCATTCATAACAGAGTGAATTTCTGAAAGCTGAATCATCAAATCTCGCTGTATAGCAAGATTTCGTTCTTTAGAAGAATCTTTAATGTCTATTTGTCCATAGAGCGGATAAACATCCTTAAAAACTATTTCTTTAAAAGCTGGTTGATTGCCACTAAGCTCATCGGTCATAAAACGCTTTGCTTCCTCTTGAAACTTCCAATACACGGAAGAATGTACCGTTGTACACTCGTGCTGAATAATTGCATCAATAAGGTTTTGTTCCTCTTCTATAGACCTAAGAACTGCCGAAACGATAAATGGCATTACATCCACCAACTTATTCGCATTAATACTATTTAGCTCATTAACCTTGGTAGAAACCAATTCCAAAACACCCAGAAGATTTCCTTCATCCGCGATAGGGGCTAAAATCGCACTTTTAATCCCTTGGTCATAAAGATTTTTATATGGCTGTCCGCCTCCAGATTTCTTATAATACTTCTCCACATTAGAAATAGCAAAGTAGGTACTTTCATTAAGTAACTTACCATAGGAGTAGTTACATAGCATAGCATCACAGGCTTCCACTTCTTGTCCTTTAAGCAAATAACTTTCTATTCCCTTGCCATGAATTTTTAGAAACCTATTGGTGCTTGGGTCATAACCAGCAAAACCAACATTTATATTTTTTAAATTAAATAGAGAGCTGAAGGTATTCTGGAAGTCATCCATGAAATTTTCACTCCCACGCTTATTGCTGCCTATTAAGCTTGATTTTATTTCTGAGATGGAATGTTCTGCAGTAACATCGAACATGTTTGAAATCACAAAGCCTTTTGCAATAAAGCTATTTGGTGGGATTTTTTCTTTCCACAGTTCTAAATTTTCAAAATTTTCTAATAACTCATCTACATCACTTTGTTCTAGTTTCTTGGCTTTATCAGTTGGCGTGATTTCCATAAAGTCCGCATTGTATAGAATGCGGTAGTGCCTTATTACTCCATTTTTATCTGGAATATCATAAAAAAGAGGTCGTTTAAAATCCAGCATGTAACCGTAATAGAAGCTTAAAATAACCGTACACATCATCATATAATGCATGTCTTCTGGCATATTCCTCATTTCCAGCTCAAAACCTTCCCCAGCTTCTTCAATAATCTTTTGAAAACGTTTAGAGGAGTTAAATACTAAATTTTCGAAAGGGATAGAGGCTGTTTTAATCTCATTATTGGTTAGCACAGATGAAAATGTGTCCCCCAAAATAATACTTATGACATCTTTTCTTTTCTCAAGAATGGAAAGGTCTGTAAATCCTTCTCTTAGTTCTGGGTAAGGCGCTTGAGCATCAAGCACATACTTTGCTCTAGCAGCAAGTGATTTATCTTTACTTTTCACTTGCTCATCATAATGGGTAAGCAATTTGTTAAAACTCACCAATTGGACCATGGGCCCATCTCCACTATAACCCTTTTTCATACTTCTTATTGGTCTTGGTTTAGCATGTAAAATTACAAAAAGAAGAAATACAGTATTGTTAAGGTAATCTTTATGCTTTTGCACTCTTTTTTTATGATATTTAATGAAATTTAAAAAATGTCTTCTTCTTCAAGATTAAATAAGGCTTATGATACTGCGAAGCGCATTTCATTTAATGATGCTTCCAAATTCATTTTTTTTAGTGATTGCCATAGAGGGGATAATAGTTTTGCCGATGATTTTGCCAATAACAGGAACATCTATTTTCATGCTCTAAACCATTACTATCGTGAAGGTTTTGACTATTGTGAGCTTGGTGACGGTGATGAGTTATGGGAAAACTTGAGTTTTGAGTCCATATTTGAAGCACATAAAAATGTTTTTAAGCTATTGCGGCAGTTTCATTTAGAAAACCGATTGCATATGGTTTGGGGAAATCATGATATGGTGTACAGAGATCAGACATATGTAGATAAACATCTATCAAGCTATTTTGAACCTATAGACGGAGTGGATAAAGAGCTTTTTGAAGGTTTAACGTATAATGAAGCCTTAGTATTAACCCATGAAAAAACAGGGCAAGAATTATTTTGTGCCCATGGGCACCAGGCAGATTGGTGGAACTATCGTTGCTGGCGGATTGGAAGATTTTTAGTCCGCATTTTATGGAAACCATTGCAAGTTGTTGGGATTGCAGACCCTACCAGTCCAGCTAAGAATTATAAAGAGCTTATTCGTATAGAAAAACGAATCAAACGTTGGATTTTAAAAAAGGATTTAAAAATAACTATCGCTGGTCATACACATAGACCTCGCTTTCCAGAACCAGGACAGATTCCATTTTTTAATGATGGAAGCTGTGTACACCCAAGAAGTATAACCGGGATTGAAATTGAAAATGGCCAAATTACCCTAATAAAGTGGCAAATTGCCACAACACCTGATGGTACCTTACAAATTGTACGTTTGGTCTTGGAAGGCCCGCAAAAATTAGCGGATTACATGAATTATTGAGCTTTCATCGAAAAAGACTAGGATTTAACAGCTCTTTATCAGCACTATGGCAGGGTATTTGTTAACTTTATTGGTCTATTACGACTTAGTTTGTTCATGAAACGTGTTTTTTACTTTTTGGTTTTCCTTCTCTTTTGCAATGTCTCTATTGCTCAAGGGGACATTCCTACTACTAAACCTTTAAAGATTGGTGCTAAGAACAATTTAGATGTTAAAGCTAGCAACAAGGGTACTGCTTTACGTATGCCATCTGTATTAGATAAAAGTCTTACCTCAAAAAATAATAAGCCAATAATTCAAATGTTACCCACACGAGAATTGGTAAGTGCTGGACATGATTTAGTAATTGATCCTAAAGTTGGGGAACGCGAAAAAAAGGGTTCTAAAGAACATTTTGGAGATCAATACCTGGGTGACGTAAAAACAGGAGCAAAGTTTATTGGCATTGTTTGCAGAGATCACGAATATGTAGACGGTGACCGCGTAAAAATCTATTTAAATGGTGAAGTAGTAGAGCCGAATATTCTACTTTCTGGCTCTTACAAAGGAATAAATATTGATTTAACAAAAGGGTTTAATCGCATAGACTTTGAAGCATTAAATCAAGGATCATCTGGTCCTAATACCGCCCAGGTAATTATCACAGATGATTTGGGCAAAATTATTCACAACAATAAGTGGAACTTATCCACGGGTTCTAAAGCAAGTATGATTGTAGTAAAGGAAGAAGAATAGAATTATTCTCCAGGTCTATAAGTTTTTTTAGCTCGTTTTAAAACATCTTCTCTATAGTAAGACACATCTTTCCAATTTACATCTGCATATTTCTGAATTTGGTCATCAAAATGTGGGGAATCTGGGTCGCCACTTTGTCCGCCTGCTAAAATAGTTTTAGCCTTTACCTTGTGTCCAAATTCTACTGCAGCAACAAAGCTATTCCCTCGAGTGCCATATAATTTCTTAGCTCCTTCTGATGTATATCTGGCACCATAAGCTGCTAGAGCTCCCCATCTTCCTGAAGCAAAACCAATAGGGATACTTGGCTTGCTATCATCAAAATTCTGGCGGATATCTCCACTCAATCGTTGGTAACGATTTACTTCTCCCCAGGGTAGTTCCCATGTTCCAAAATCATTCACCAATTGATCAATTGTTCTTTCAAATATTTTAAGTTGTTCTCCTGGTTGGTTACCCCAAAATTCTAGTCGTTCCATCGCAGATAAACCCTTAGGATATTGACCCTCTCTATAATATCTTGTTCCATAAAAATGCGCCAAAGTCATGGCAACTGACTCTTTTGAGGTTGTATAGTCCCATTTTTTAAGAACTTTAATAGCCTCTCTCAACTTAGGGTTTTTATCGTCATATCTGTTATAGGCTTTTATCAGGCCTGGAATCAAAGTCTCAAAAGCCGGCAGATAAGGGTCGTGGGCCACTTTGATCAAACTATCCAAAGTATAACCATCCCTATCTTTTAATAATTCAATAGCATGCACCCCCCTAAAATTTTCCTGGTCTCTAGACATGTAATAGGGATAATCTTCTTTTTTAGGACTAAACTCTGCTGCTGAAGTATATGGTGTAGAATTACAGTTCTGAATCCAGCCGTTTTCAGGATTTAGTACTAAAATATTTTCATCCACAGTATGCAAACCTTGCCAGTCTGTTTTTGGGTTCCAACCCTCAACAGGTTCTGAATAATCAAAACTCACATCACGTTTTGGAACAAAGTTTCCATGAAAATAAGCAATATTACCTCCAGCATCTGCGTACACCGTATTGTTACTTGAGTTGGTTCTAATGTCCATCATTTCTCGGAAGCCTTTATAACTATCTTGCTTTGTTCTAATAAAAGATTGTTCCAAAGCTTTCACTGGCTCCCATATCATTGCAGATGCCGTCCACCTACCATCAGACACATGGGTAATTGGTCCATGATGTGTTCGGTAAGCTGGGTAGGTTTTCGTTTTTAAGCTATCTCCTTCTTTATATTTTAATGCTATTTCCGAGGTTTCAACTGGTCGTAGTTCTTCCCCATATTGATACATCACATTACCATCTAGACTGGTAATGTTTTCTTTGAATTCATCCATCACATCAGTATAGGTAGAAGTATGCATCCATCCTGTTTTTTCATTAAATCCCTGGTATACGAAAAATTGTCCCCAAGTTACTGCTCCATAGACATTAAGCCCTTCTTCACTAACCGCATGAACCTCTCCTCTAAAGTAAAATGAAGTATGAGGATTTATTAGTAGCATGGCATTCCCAGATTGAGTCAATTTCCCTGAAATAGCAATCCCATTGGAACCTTGAGGTTCGGCCATTTCTTCTTCTTTTTCGATAGCAATTAGTTCTGCTTCAGGAATTTCCATGTCTCCCTCATAAAATGCTTTTATTTTACTTGTTCTAATTCTTTCAATATCACCCCCTATAGAACCTTCACTAAAATACATAGGCATCCAAGGCTCAAAACGAGTCAGTAATTTTGGTTTAACTTTTGGGTGGGTGTGCAGATAATAATTGATGCCATCTGCAAAAGCATTACATAAATCTTTTAACCATTTTGGGCTTTTTTCATAATTGGCTATGGCTTCATCTTTGGTCATAAAAAGTTTAGCCCTCAAGTCACTATATAAGGCATCTTCCCCCTCCACTTCTGCCAAACGTCCTGTTGCCCATATATAATTTTGTTCTACACGATTAAAATCATCTTCACATTGTGCATAAAGCAATCCAAAAACGGCATCGGCATCTGTTTTACCATAAATGTGCGGCACCCCATAGTCATCTCTAATGATTTCTATATTTTGAGCTTGAGCTTCCCAACGTTCAACCTCTGTTTTGGGTTGCGTTTCCGTTTTACAGGAAACTAGTATTAGGCATAGATAAAAGAAGTAAACGTGACGCATAATAAAACTATTTATGCTATGAAAATACAAGAATTAGTTCCTATTTGCTAATTACCAACTTCCACTAGCACCGCCACCTCCAGAACTACCTCCACCACCAGAGAACCCTCCAGAACTACTCCCTGAAGAACTGCAACCAAAAGAGTGAGAACCAGAAGATGAAAAAGTTTTGCGCATATAGCTTTTATTATTCTTTAACCAAGAAATTTTCAACTCCTCTTTTCCAAAAAGGCGTATTTTGATTAATGCTATTAGCATCGTAATTCCGAAAAATGGTAGTAAAAGCCATAATAAATTACTGGGTTTATCCAATAAATAAAAATAGTCTTCTAAATCAAACTCAAAAAAAGAAAAGCCTATCACTAATGGCACTAGTATAAAAATTAGCCCAAAAATCACTGTAATCGAAGCAAAAGGAATCATAAAAAGACCTGGAAGAACACCTAACTTACCAATGAGCATGCCTCTAAATACCTCTATTAAATTTCGGTAAGATTTATAGAAGAAGAAACCTCCAACTCCCATAAAAAGTGATAAAAATCCAATCAAAAAGACTATCCCTAAATTCTTATTTCTATTTTCACTAGCTTCAATTTCGGCTTTAAATTCCTCGAGTGCTTCTGGATTGTTTAAATATAGAATCAGTTCATCAGTAGCTTTATCTATACCATCAAAATAACGTTCCTCCTTGAAATTCGGAATCATAGTGTTGCGTATAATCCTAGAAGCGACCGCATCTGTAATATAGGGTTCTAGGCCATAACCAACTTCAATCCGGACCTCTCTGTCACCACTAGAGAATAAGATTAAAATACCATTGTCCTTATCTTTTTGACCCAAACCATTTTGGTTAAAAGTACCATTTGCGTAGGTTTCAATGGTTTCATAACCCAATTCGCGGATGGTCAATATTACGAGCTGATTTGAAGTTTCAGTCTCAAAATCAGTGAGCTTTGTTTGAAGTTCTCTTAATTGGTTTTGAGTAAACATTCGAGCACTATCGGTAACTATCTCAGATAATTGAGGGTACTTTTCTTGCGCACTGACACAAAATGTGAAAAACAATATTAAAAGAAGAAAAGTCTTTTTAATCCTAGACATACTCTAAAAATACTACTGGCAGTTATGGTATGCCAAATATAGCAGAGTTATTTAAGCAAATCAGCTTAAAACACCACCTTCAAATCTTACATTTTAAAGTAACTTGCAAATCCTTTTTGAAAACATTTTTCATGGCATCTAAAAAAGTAAGCATATTAAAAGCATTTAAGACCATCATATGGCCCAGAAGAAGATTAGTTTTTATTGGGTTACTATTAATCGTCATAAGTAAAGCCGCAAGTTTTGTAGCTCCAGTGTCATTACGCTACTTTTTAGACGATATAGTTCCCAATAAAGATTATGATTTTCTAAAAATTCTGGTAGCTGTAGTTGTACTTTCGTTTTTAGTCCAAGCGGTAATGTCTTTCCTATTGACCAAGGTATTGAGCATCCAGGCGCAATACATGATTTCTGAATTACGAGCACAGGTACAAAAACAAGTACTTTCCTTGCCTATCCGATTTTTTGATAATACGAAGTCAGGCGCATTGGTTTCTAGAATTATGAGCGATGTTGAAGGAGTTCGCAATCTTATTGGAACTGGGTTGGTACAATTGGTAGGCGGAACCATAACCGCAGTTGTTTCCCTTATCTTATTGCTACGCATTAGTCCAGGAATGACGCTATTAACTTTTATCCCTTTAATCCTATTTGCAATCATAGCTCTAAAAGCGTTTAAAATTATACGTCCTGTATTTAGAGATAGAGGCAAGATTAATGCAGAAGTAAAAGGTAGATTGACCGAAACCCTAGGCGGAATTCGAGTCATAAAAGGTTTTAATGCGGAAGCACAGGAGGCAAGAGTTTTTGAAAGCGGTGTGGAAAGACTATACCAGAATGTAAAGAAAAGCTTAACCGCTACAGCAGTTATGACCAGTTCGTCAACTTTTCTTTTAGGATTGGCTACAACCGGGATTATGATGGGTTATGGGGGCTATAAAATGATGCAAGGCGAATTGACCACAGGTGAATACTTTGAGTTTACTTTTCTTTTGGCATTGATGGTAGCTCCAATAGTTCAGATGAGCAATATTGGAAGCCAATTGACCGAAGCTTTAGCTGGCCTTGACCGGACCGAGGAATTGATGAACGAAATCTCTGAAGCCAATGAAAAGGACCGCACTATTCAACTTTCCAAAATTCATGGTGATGTAACATTTAAAGACGTGTCTTTTGCCTATGAAGAAGATAAAGATGTATTGCATGATATTAGTTTTGAGGCAAAATCTGGAGATGTAATTGCATTAGTGGGTAGTTCCGGCTCGGGTAAATCTACCATTGCTGGTTTGGCTGCTAGTTTTCTAAATCCAGATTCTGGTCAAATCACTATTGATGGCAAGGATTTGGCAAAAGTTGATTTAACAAGTTTCCGTCAGTTTTTAGGGGTTGTTTTACAGGATGATTTCCTTTTTGAAGGAACTATTAGAGAAAATATTCTGTTTCCAAGACCTAATGCTTCTGAAACTGAACTTAAAGCTGCCGTTAAAGCCGCTTATGTTGATGAGTTTACTGATAGGTTTGATGATGGCTTAGATACTTTAATAGGTGAACGTGGTGTAAAACTTTCTGGAGGACAACGACAACGTATTGCAATAGCAAGAGCGGTTTTGGCCAATCCTAGAATTTTGATTTTGGATGAGGCCACTTCAAATTTGGACACAGAAAGTGAGGCTTTAATTCAGAAAAGTCTGGCAGAACTCACCAAGGGAAGAACAACATTCGTCATTGCACACCGCTTAAGCACTATCCGAAAGGCAAACCAAATTTTAGTGATTGAAAATGGACGAATTGCAGAGCAGGGCACCCATGATGAATTAATTGCTAGTGAAGGACGATATTATAATCTGTTTACCTATCAGGCGAGGATATAAGCTAGTGTTAGGAAAAAGACTTTCTAAAAACTCTTAAATTAATCGTGCTTTTGAACTCCAATAAGGTTTTTTAAAAAAGTAAACTCCTCTTTGTCAGGTGTGAAAAAAGTGTTTTTTATTACAACCACAGCATCTTTAACAAAATATAGTATCGCTAAAACTCCCGAGAGGTTTGCTATGATTGTCCAAAAATCCATTGCGATAAAAGTATATATAAAATGCTTATTTGCAATGGCATATGCCAGAAGAAAATATTTTTATTTTGAACTGTTTTATTAAAACTATCTGAAGTTAAACTTCTTCCGGAGCTAATTCTACTTCAAGTCCGTCTAAGTCATCTGTCATGTGGATTTGACAACCCAAACGGCTGTTATCCTCTACATTAAAAGCCTCAGAAAGCATAGCTTCTTCATCATCCGATTTTTCTGGAAGTTCATGATCAGATTTTACGTAACATTGACAAGAAGCACACATAGCCATTCCTCCGCAAATACCAATGGTACCTTCGGGAGCTAATTCATAGGAACGGACTACCTCCATCAAATTCATATTCATATCGGTTGGGGCATCAATCTCGTGAGCAACACCTTCTCTATCGGTAATTTTGATTTTTATATCGGACATAGTCCTTTAGTGTATTAGTAGTTAGTGTTCTAGTGAATTAGTTCTACTTCATTGATTTAATAAAAGCAAAAAGCATTTTTGAAACCTCATTAGTTTCGTTGATTAATTTAGCTGAATTCTCTTTACTTAGATAATTTAATCTTTCAGACAAATAAAGCATCGACCTTACTTCACTATTGGAAGCGAGGGAAAAATATAGAAATCTTTTAAAATCTGGATTAGTCTTACGCTCAAAACCTTCAGCAATGTTATTGGAGATAGAAACAGAAGCTCTAGTTATTTGGTCACGGAACCCGAAATCTTTACTATTAGAGAACTGTTTGTAGATTGAAACAGCCAAATCTTGTGATTTTTGCCAAACTTTTAAATCCTCAAAACGTTGTACAGTCATACTAACTCACTATTTAACTAATTCACTTTTAAACTAGTCTATGGACTTAACCACTGCTTTCGGAGCTTCTTTTTTACTACCATCAAACCCAGTTACGCCGCCTACAGTAGTATATTTCATAACATATTTTTTATCTGGAAAGATACGTTGATAAGCACTCTGGCACATCAGTGTAGCTTCATGAAAACCACAAAGAATCAGTTTGAGTTTTCCAGGGTAGGTATTTACATCCCCTATGGCATAAATACCGGGAATATTGGTTTGATAATCTAAAGTATTGTCAACTTTAATGGCGTTTTTTTCAATCTCTAATCCCCAATCAGCTATTGGACCTAACTTTGGAGATAAACCAAAAAGAGGGATAAAATTATCTACTTCAATTTTAATATCTTCTTTTGAGTCTGTCTTTTGAACAGTTACACTTTCTAAGGTTTCAACGCCATGTAACTCCTTAACCTCTGCTGGAGTAATGAGACTTATTTTACCCAAATTTTTAAGTTCTTGAACCTTCTCTACAGAATCTAACGCACCTCTAAACTCGTTTCTTCGATGCACTAAAGTAACCTCAGATGCCATATCTGCTAAGAAAATAGCCCAATCTAAGGCAGAGTCTCCACCACCAGCTATCAACACCCTCTTATCTCGATAAACCTCAGGTTCTTTTATGATGTAAGCAATGCCATTATCCTCATATTTAGACAAATTTTCCAACAAGGGTTTCCTAGGTTCAAAACTTCCTAAACCTCCTGCAATAGCAACAATAGGTGCATTGTGTTTAGTTCCTTTGTTCGTGGTGACTACAAAAGAACCATCATCCAATTTTTCAATAGTATCCGCTCGCTCTCCAAGGGTGAAACCGGGCTGAAACGGCTTTATCTGCTCCATTAAATTATCTACCAATTCACCAGCCATAACCTCTGGGAATCCTGGAATATCGTAAATAGGTTTTTTAGGGTAGATTTCTGAACATTGTCCGCCCGCTTGGGGTAATGCGTCTATTAAATGGCATTTGAGCTTTAAAAGTCCAGCTTCAAAAACGGCAAAAAGCCCAGTGGGACCTGCACCAATTATTAAAATATCTGTCTTAATCATGAAATCGTCTTGGTATTGAACAAAACTAAGTACTGTAGAAGAAAAATAGCAATGACTTTTATCAGGTTAGCTTAGGTTGACAACTTCTTCAATTTGAGGTGCGTATTTTTTAATGGTCATCTCCACACCACTCTTTAAAGTCATTTGATTTACGCTACACCCAATACAGTTGCCCTCTAATTTTACCTTTACAGACTTATCGTCATCAATAGATATTAATGAAATATCACCACCATCGCTCTGTAAAAAAGGACGAATCTCCTCAAGTGCTTTCTCTACATTTATTCTAACTTCTTCTGATGTCATGAGCATTTATTTTTTAACAGCAGAACAACCTGCCATTGTTGTAATTTTGATAGCTTCTGTTGGGGGTAAAGCCGTATTTCTTCTCACCAATTCTTGTACTACGTTCTTAGTTAATTCCTCAAAAGCTTCCTCTGTTGGAGTTGCCGTTTGTAATGCAGCTGGTCTACCTACATCGCCTGCTTCTCGAATACTTTGCACTAATGGAATCTCGCCTAAGAAAGGAACACTTAAATCTTCAGCTAGGTGTTTGGCACCGTCCTTACCAAAGATATGATATTTGTTGTCAGGCAACTCTTCTGGGGTAAAATAGGCCATATTCTCTACAATACCCAAGACTGGGACATTAATGGCTTCTTGCTGGAACATAGCCACTCCCTTTCGGGCATCAGCCAATGCAATCTCTTGTGGCGTACTTACAACCACCGCTCCAGTAACTGGTAATGACTGCATAATGCTTAAATGGATATCCCCTGTTCCTGGAGGCAAATCCAGTAATAAAAAGTCCAGCTCATCCCAATGTGCATCAAAAATCATTTGGTTCAATGCTTTAGAAGCCATAGGTCCACGCCAAATAACTGCTTGATTGGGTTGTGTAAAAAAACCTATTGATAATAATTTAACACCATAGTTCTCTACAGGCTTCATTTTATTCTTACCATCCACATTTATGGAAAGTGGTTTTTCCAAAGCCACATCGAACATAATGGGCATAGAAGGTCCGTATATATCCGTATCTAAAAGCCCTACATTAAACCCCATTTTAGCTAAGGTAACTGCTAAATTTGCTGTAACCGTAGATTTACCCACTCCTCCTTTACCAGAGGCTACTGCAATAATGTTTTGAATGCCAGGAATTGGTTTCCCTTTTATCTCGTTCACTTTAGGTTTCGAAGGAGCATCAACCTTTAAATTGACCTTAATCTTAGCTTTCTCATATACTTTTTCATGGATAATCTTTAAGATTTCCACTTCAGTTTTCTTTTTAGCTTGTAGACTTGGGTTTTTAATAGTAACATCAACCTCTACTTCATCCCCAAAAATTTGCACATTGGTCACAGCACCACTCTCAACCATATTCTGACCTTCTCCAGGAACCGTGATGTTTTCCAATGCTTTTAAAACCGCTTTCTTTTCAATCTTCATACCTCAAATTTGTAGCACAGTCGTTTAAACTGATTCTAAATTACAAAGATACGGCGTAGTGTTTAGATTGTGAAGTAGTTGCATTGGAAATGGAGATGATAAGATAAGTGTGCTTTATCAATAATAAGGTTCCAATTCTTTCCCCGGATCCCAAAAGTGTTTTTGAAAGTTCGTTATTTGGTTATCCACAACTTCGATTCCTTCATTTTCGAGGAGTTGCTGCATAAGATTAGTGCCTTCAAAATGTTGCTTACCAGTAAGTAATCCGACCCTGTTTACGACTCGGTGTGCCGGCACATCCTTAGCCAAAGAATTATTCATTGCCCAACCTACCATCCTAGCACTACGAGCAGCTCCCAAATATTTGGCAATTGCTCCATAAGATGTTACTCGACCGTAAGGAATCTGCTGTGCCACCTCATAAACCTTATCAAAAAAATTCTTTTCTTCCATTTAATGATAAAAAACACGGATTAGGGTAATGGTTAACAAAACCAGCATCAATCCACTTAAAATATAGTTGGATTTTTTAGAGAACTTGCTTGTTTTACGCTCCATTTTATTAAAGTAAAAGACATACAAATACATCACTAGAAAGGTTCCCAAACCGGCTGCTAAAATAAAAATGATCTCATCTACAACCTCATAATTCATAAAACCCTGTCCATGGAACAAAGAGTTAATTCCGCTGTAGTAGGGCACTGTCAATAGATTGATTGCTGCCAGAAACATTCCCTTGGAGAAACTATTTCTTTTTTTACCCTCTTTTAATTCAATTGGCTGAGCTCCTTCTTTTCTTGCTTTGAAAAAGAAAAAAATAGCCAGTATGGCAAATACTACTATTGCAATCTGCATAAGCATTGCCACAACATCTGGGTTTCTAGAAAGGTATTTAGCGATTCTAACAGCTAGGTAAGTCTGCAACATAACCATTGCTGCCACGCCCAAACCAAACATTACCCCATTTGATTTTCCTTTCTCAACACTTGTTTTAGCAGCATTTACGTTCAGCAAACCTGGAGGTGCTGACGCCAAAAAAGCTGCCGAAAAAGTGGCAAAAAACAGAATTATTAGCTGCATAGTTTAGTTGGACATTCGAAATTGAATGTAGGTGATTGGTTTTCCTCTTTCAAGATACTGATTTTCGTAGAATGTCTGAATTTTCAGTACTTCATTTGGGCTTCCCTCATTTTTATAGACATCATGGTTGGCATAAATGATTTCATGCCCCAATCCATGCAATAACCCAAGCGTATACCCATGCATGAACTCACTATCGGTTTTTAAATGCATGATTCCTCCTGGTTTCAAGACTTTTTGATATTTGTTCAAGAAAACTTCATTGGTCATTCTATGCTTGGTACGCTTGTACTTAATTTGAGGGTCTGGAAATGTTATCCATATTTCTGAAACCTCATCTTTAGAAAATAGCTCATCTACCAGTTCTATTTGGGTTCTCACAAAAGCTACATTATCCAAATTTTCTTCTAAAGCTGTCTTGGCCCCTCTCCAAAAACGTGCTCCTTTAATATCAATCCCAATGTAGTTCTTACCAGAATTTAGCTTTGCTAAGCCTACTGTATATTCCCCTTTTCCACAGCCTAGTTCCAAAACTATTGGGTTATCATTTTTAAAAAAAGAGCTCCATTTTCCGCTAAATTCAAATCCATTGACAACTTCTTCTCTGGTAGGCTGAATTACGTTGGGGAATGTCTCGTTCTCGGCAAATCTTTTTAATTTATTCTTACTACCCAAAACAAAAATTTAATGTTTTCACAAAACTAAGGAAAACCAAAACTTATCATGAAGGCGTTCCTTTGTATTTATGACCAATTCAAAAAGAATTTTGGTAGCTCCCTTAAATTGGGGCTTAGGACACGCAACACGATGTATTCCCATTATTAATGCGTTATTGGAAAATGGATATCAACCCTATATCGCTTCGGATGGTGTTGCCCTAGAGCTGTTACAAAAAGAATTTCCGGATATCCCTTCTTTTAAATTATCATCCTACAAAATTAGGTATGCTGAGAAGGGGAAAAATTTTAAGATCAAAATGATTTGGGATTCGCCCAAAGTGCTAAAAGCCATAACCAAAGAGAAAAAAGAGGTGAAAAAATTGGTTAAAGAGCACCAATTGGATGGTATTATCTCTGACAATAGATTGGGAGTATATTCCAAAAAGGTTCCCTGCGTTTTTATAACACACCAATTAAATGTACTATCTGGAAATACAACTTGGTTCAGTTCTAAAATGCACCAAAAAATAATTAAAAAATTTGCTGAATGTTGGGTGCCCGATGTTATGGGAAAACCAAATTTGACCGGAAGGCTAGGCCATTTAAAAAAATCGAAGCTAAATATTAAATATTTAGGACCATTAAGTAGGTTTGAAAGAGACGAGGAAGATATAGTATATGAACTAATGGTATTGTTATCCGGTCCCGAACCTCAACGCACTCTTTTAGAAGAGCACCTTTTAAAAGAGTTGCAATACTTTACAGGCAACATTCTTTTTATAAAAGGGAAAATTCAAAACAAACAGACTAAGGAATATTCAAAACTGAAAAATGGGGCCTTAACAATGGTCAACTTTATGCAGTCCAAAGAACTGGAAAATGCAATTAATTCCAGTAAACTTATTTTATGCCGGTCTGGTTATACAACTGTTATGGATTTAGCAAAATTGGAGAAAAGAGCTTTTTTTATACCAACTCCTGGACAGTACGAACAGGAATATTTAGCCAAAAGATTAGAAAAACAGGGTTTAGCACCTTTTAGTAAGCAAGAAGAATTTACGATAGACAAATTGAATAGCTTAGAGGATTTTAATGGATTAACAAGGTTTGAAAAGTCAGTGGATTACATCGGATTATTTTCTGTTTTCTCCAAAGTAAAGGAGAATTCCGAACCAACGTCAACTTCGCTTTCCACATAGATTTTTTCTCCATGTGCTTCAATAATATGCTTTACAATTGAAAGCCCCAATCCAGAACCTCCAACGTCTCTGTTTCCACTTTTATCCACCCGATAAAAACGTTCAAAAAGTCTTGGTATATGTTCCTTAGCTATTCCTTCACCATTATCAGTTACCCTTACAATTACCTTATTCTTAATCAGGTTCTCAACACTGACTTCAGTAGTTCCGTTTTCATGACCGTACTTAATGGAATTAACCAGAAGGTTTGTTAATACTTGTTGAATCTTTTCTGCATCACCTCTCACATAAATTGGATTGTTATACTCCATGTCAAAGGTTAACTTAATCTGCTTTTTGGCAGCTTTCATTTCCAAAAGCTCAAAGACACTTTTAATCAGCTCAATAATATCAAAATCTTCTTTTTCAAGATTCAAGTCTCCAACTTCCAACTTTGTGATCAAGTCTAGGTCTTTTACAATGTAAATAAGTCGCTCTACCCCTTTGCTTGCCCTCTTTAGATACTTCTCATTTACCTTATTGTCCTTTATAGCGCCATCCAACAAGGTTAGAATATATCCCTGTACAGTAAACAAAGGTGTTTTTAACTCGTGCGAAACGTTACCTAAAAAGTCTTTTCTATATTCCTCCCTTATCTTAAGGGTGTCAATCTCTATTTTTTTGTCTTGTGCAAATTTCCCAATCTCTTCGGTCAATGTCTTCATGTCAGTAGTAATGGGCTTGGAAGAAAAAGAAGTAGACTCTAATAAAGAAACATCATCATATATTTTCTTTACCCGGCGATAGATAAAGCGCTCAACCCTTGCTTGAATTATAATAAATGGCACCAAAAAGGAAAAAGGGAAAAAAATGAGCAATTGCTTCCAATCCAAATGATCGGTTAACCAAAATGTACCTGCAATCAAAGCGGTAAGCAATAATGAAATAAATAAGGATGAACGCAGGGCGAACTTGTATGACTTTTTTAGCTTAATAGCCATTTAACTAATCTAAAGTTTAATAGGTTGTAGGGAAAATTAGGGATTTTTTAGCTAGGTAGAAGGCTTTTAAGGCTGCTGAGCAGCATTATGGAGCAAAAAATAAGATTAATTCGCTACAGAACAAACTTATACCCTACCCCTTTTACGGTTTTAAAATGATGGTCCCCTATTTTTTCTCTCAGTTTTCGAATATGCACGTCAATAGTTCTGCCACCAACAACAACTTCATTTCCCCAAACTTTATCCAAGATAACCTCTCTTTTAAAGACCTTACTGGGTTTGGATGTTAATAAAGATAAAAGCTCAAACTCCTTACGCGGTAAGATAATTTCCTTACCATCATTGACAATTTTATATTCCTCACGATTAATGACAATATTCCCAACTTTCACAATATCTTCTGAATCCCCTTTATCCTCTTTCAGTCTTCTTAATAGCGCCTTTACCTTACTCACCAAAACCTTGGGTTTTATGGGTTTGGTAATATAATCGTCTGCGCCAGCATCAAAACCTGCAACTTGGGAATAATCTTCTCCACGTGCAGTCAAGAAAGTAATGATAGAATTTTCTAGACCAGGAGTACTTCGCATTATCTCGCAGGCTTCGATACCATCCATTTCGGGCATCATAACATCCAAAATAATAAGGTGTGGGTGTTTTTTCTTAGCTTTTGCGACCCCTTCTACTCCATTTTTGGCAGTGTAAACATCATAGCCTTCTGAGGATAAGTTGTAGCTTATAATTTCAAGAATGTCTGGCTCATCATCAACTAGAAGTATCCTAATATCATTGGTTTTCATCTGTTGGCTTTCATTAGTTATCCTCCCAAATGTAAAGATAATACAATTACACTTTTACTACTTAACATTGATTTAATGTGGTAACATTATGATAATATTTTAAAAATAAACTCTTAACCTGTTGCTTACACAGCTTTTACAACCCATGTCTTTCTTTGCCCCGCGTTAAATAACTACTAAGACAATGAAAAACATCCTCGCTTTGTTAGCGTTACTTTGTTCAACAACCATATTTTCTCAGCAAACAGGTAGTATTATTGGAAAACTTACTGATAAGGAACTTAACAACGAACCTTTAGCTTTTGCTAATGTCTTAATAAAGGGTACTACAACGGGAACAACTTCAGACTTTGATGGCTTGTATGAAATATCCAATCTAGAACCCGGTGTTTACACAGTACAATATAGTTACTTAGGGTATGAGACTGTTGAAATACCAAATGTGCAGGTAGTTGCAGATAAGGTTACCACTGTTAATGTCCCCATGAGTGCTTCCCAGGGTTTTGCTTTGGATGAAGTAGTAATTACGACATCAGCAAGAAAAGATTCAGAGATAGCATTGCTTTTAGAGCAGAAAAATGCCGTAATTCTTCAAGAAGCAATCAGTGCCGAAGCACTTACTCTAAAAGGAATTGATGATGCGGCTGGGGCCGTAGCGCAAATTTCAGGGATATCAAAACAACAAGGTTCCAGCAATGTCTATGTAAGAGGCTTAGGGGACCGTTACCAGAACACAACAATGAATGGCCTATCATTACCTTCTAACGATGTCAACAAAAAAAATATAGACCTTGATTTATTTGCTTCTGGAATTATTGAGAATGTTTCTGTACGTAAAGCATTTGCTTCTACACTTTACGGTGACTTTTCAGCAGGAAATGTAAATATTGACTCAAAGGAATATACTGGAGACGGTTACATAGAGATTGCACTGGGGAGCGGTGTTAATAGTAATGCCGCTGGAGAAGATTTTTTAAGAAGTGAAGGACCAAGCAACTTCGGTTTTTACAATAGATATGACAATGACCCTTTTGCAATTGTACTTTCCCATGGTGTTGACCCACAGGAAGCATGGAGTCCAATTAATATTTCTGCTACAATAGAAGGTGGCTATTCTTGGGACTTGAATGACGACTCAAGGCTAAGTTTCTTTGGTGCTGCAAGTTTTGAAAACGGTTATCAAATTTGGGAAGGTCCCGCAAGGGATTTTACCAATGTTCTAAAAGTAGACTTTCCGAACGTAAGGGAATTTGCATATAGTACAACAACAACCGCATTAGGCAGTCTTACTTATAAAATTAACAACGAAAACAGATTAAAGTATACATCTTTATTCATTAATAGTTCTTCAGATGCTGTTGGTTTATATGGCATTAACGGTCAAGGTACAAACCGAGATGCTATTATTGATACGGATCAAGGCTTTTATGTAATGAACGTTCAGTTCAATCAAGACATGATTTTTGTGAACCAGTTAACTGGTCAACATAAGTTTGACGAAAAATGGTCTTTGGACTGGGGTGCAGGTTTTAACAAAGTGTTTTCTGATGAACCGGATAGAAAACGTATCACTTTAGAAAATTACCAACTCTCACTAGATAATGACCCCAATACAAACCCAGTTTTTTATACCAATATACCTTTTGATAATCAACGCTTTTTTCAAAGTATAGAAGACGATGAACTTAATAGCTTTATTAACTTTGGATACCAAGCTTCTGAAAAAGTAAAATGGAATTTTGGATACAATGGTCGAAGAAAAGAACGTAGGTTCAATAGTATCCGTTATGGTTATGAAATTCAGGATAGAGATAATACTCCTGTGACCGATGTAAACAACTTCAACAGTATTTTTAATGTAAACAATATTAATATCCCTTCTGGCAGCGGACTTTATGACTTATTAGTTCTTAATCCAATAAATAATGAAATTGGAAATAGAAACAGGCCTGGACTACCTGAGAACACTTATAAAGGTAATCTTAACGTTCATGCAGCATATGTCACCGCCGAACTTGGGGTGGGGGAAAAATGGACTTTTGTTCCTGGGATAAGAATAGAAACATTTGACCAAAGCGTTGTCTACGATGTAATTAATATTAGCCCAACAGATCCTGGTTTTAGAGATGTTTATGAAAATATATTTCTACCTAGCTTAAATGTAAAATATGCGATTAATGAAGATTCTAATCTTCGTTTTGCGGCAAGTAAGACCGCATCTTTCCCAGAATTTAAAGAAGTAGCCCCTTTTGTATATGAATCAGTAACACAAAGGGTTGGTGGTAATCCAGATTTATTGGGAGGTTTAAATGGTACAGGTGCAACCTATTCGGATGTATACAATTTTGATTTAAAATACGAATGGTTTTTGGAGCGTGGTGAGATTATTTCACTTGCAGCTTTCGCAAAGACTATTAAAGATCCTGTGAATAGAGTTGTTGCTGCAGATGCAACTGGAACGCAACGCTATTTTAGAACAGGTGACCAAGCAGACATTTATGGTGTTGAACTTGAGCTTCGTAAAAACTTGCTTACGGATGCCGATGATAATGCGATTGTATCTGCAGGTTTAAATGCTGCGTACATTAATACTGAGCAAGATTTAAAAGACATTCCTGCAGGAACTGAAAATACTTTTGGCACAACATTCGGTCGTGACTCAGATGAATTAGAAGGGGCCTCTCCCTTTATCGTGAATGCGGATTTGAACTATAGTCCAACCTTTGGCACTTATAAGCCTAAAGCAACTGTTGTCTTTTCCTATTTCTCTGACAGGATTTTTTCTTTAGGTGGAGGAAGTCTTGGAAATATTGTTGAAAGAGCTGTTCCTACTCTAGATTTTGTCTGGAGGAACTCTTTTGGAGAACACTTTGAAGCAAATCTAACTGCAAAGAATATTTTAGATCCAGATATTTCTTTTGTACGTGAAAATACCGGTATCGGAGATATCGTAATTCGAGAGTATAATCTTGGGGTTAACATAGGGCTAACCCTTAAATATAAATTTTAATTATTTTTTTAAACTCAAAACAATGAAAAACAAGTTTTTATTTTTAGGTATAGCCGCTGCTTTATTTATGTCTTGCGAGAGCGATGATACCTCAGACATTGTTATCAATGATAACAGCGTTACCACGACTAACAATACTACTGGTGGTGGTGATCCAGATCCAGGTGCTACCACTGTTAATTTGAGTGGTGTTTACACCCAAGATTTAACTTTAGACCCAGCTAATGAATATATAGTTACAGGTCCTGTTCTTATTGCTGACGGAACTACGTTTACAATTCCTGCTGGAATGACCATCAAAGCGCAACCAGTTGGTGTTAATGCATATATTGCAATACAACAAGGTGCAAGAATCAACGCAGTTGGTACTGCAAGTAATCCAATTGTATTAACTTCAAACGCGGCTACACCGTCTTCTGGTGATTGGGGTGGTTTAGTGCTTTGCGGTAGAGCTCCAATTAATTCCACAGCAGATGGTTCTGAAGATACTGCAACTTCTGAAGTCGGTGGTCTTTCTTATGGAGGGAATGTACCTACAGATAATTCTGGTAATGTAGAATATTTACGTATAGAATATGCAGGAGGTGCTATTGATGGTAATGCCGAGTTAAATGGTTTATCTGTTTACGGTGTGGGTAGTGGAACAACTATAGATTATGTTCAGATATTTGAAGGTTCTGATGATGGTTTTGAGTTCTTTGGTGGAACTGTAAATGCAAGTCACTTAGTTGTTGTAAACTCTGAAGATGATTCTATTGACTGGACAGAAGGTTTTACTGGAACTCTAACTGATGTTTATGTTCAGCACGGAGCTTCTCATGACAAAGCTTTTGAATGTGACGGTTATAATACAGATTTTAGTAATGAAGGTGGTTACTTTTCTGCTCCTAATGTTACTAACGTAACTGTAATAGGTGCTAATGACGGAAGTGAAGCTATAAGATTACGTGCTGGAACTCAAGGTATCTTTACCAATGTAGTACTTACAGATTTTGATGAAGGATTTGATCTAGATGGTGATGCTGGAGACAACCCTACAGGTCAAGGGGTATTAGATGATTTGTTAAATATTGTAGATGTTACTTTCAATAACGTAACTACTACGCTAAAGAATGACACTGGTTTCACCTTTGCCGAAGCGGATGTTATTACTGGTGTAGGGAATGGAACAGGAACAGATATTGCTACTTGGGGAGCAGGCTGGACCGTAGGTATAAACTAAGAATTAGGCATTTTCTTATTAAAAAGCCCCGTTTTCCGGGGCTTTTTTGTGCAGTTCATCGAAAAATGTGGGATTTATCTTTATCTAACGGGTAGTTCCTTCTTCAAATTTTTATATTTGTGGCATACCCTTTGTAACCAATACTTTATATGAAGCAACTCTACTTAGTTCTCTTCTTTTTGGTTTGTTCGTTTGGTTTTTCCCAAAACCAGACCAAGGGTGATATTGAAGGATTTAAACTTTATCCTAATCCTGTTACCAACGGTAAAATATTTATCAGTACTGCCCAAAATGCTCCAAAACAAATTCATGTTTTTGATGTTTTGGGAACCAAGGTATTGGAAACCACTATTCTTGGTAAGGAATTAAACCTCTCTAATCTCGACAAAGGGGTCTATATCTTGCGTGTTTTGGAAAAAGATAAGATGGCTACAAGAAAACTTGTCATCAAATAGTTACAAAACCACTCCCTTAATACTTTATTTTACCGATGATTTTTGCACTTCATCGTGCTGACCACCAAAGCATTTCATTTCACAACATAAAATAGTGCAACATGCTGTCTTTGAGTAATTTTACTTCAGTTATCCCAAATCTTGAACATGAAGAAAATCTACTTTATTGCATTATTGGTTTTACCACTGCTATCCTATGGACAAGAACTGGTAACCGTGAACGACGCAAAACAAAAAGAAGTAAAAGGTTTTAAAATGTACCCTAACCCCGCTTATGGGGAAGAAGTGTATATAACCACGACCTCTAACGGAAACAAGAGCATTAAGATTTATGATGTTTTTGGTGAAATTGTGCTGGTTGATAAAATAAGTACGAACACATTGGACATTTCTAGACTTGTTCCAGGTGTCTATGTTTTACAAGTAACTGAAGATAAAAAAACCATGACGAGAAAGCTCGTTGTAAAATAACAGCCTTACTAATCAAACTTAAAGCCCCTTTCTTCATTGGAAGGGGCTTTTTATTTGGCTAATTTTGCCAAGTACATGAAACCAAGTATTGATTCTATTTTTTTAATTAAAAACGCTGGCGATTTTGACTTGTTGGCGTATGAAGTATTCAAATTTCAATACCGAAACAACACCGTTTATCAAACTTTTTGTAATCACCTTAACAAAACTCCTCAGTACGTAAAGGAAGTTTCCAACATACCATTTCTTCCCATTGAATTTTTTAAATCCAAAAAAATTGTTTCGTCTACCGATGCACCAAAAATTGTTTTCGAAAGTAGTGGAACTACTGGAACAGCTACCAGCAAACACCAAGTGACTGATATTAACATTTATGAAAAAAGCTATTTAAAGGGATTCCAACATTTTTATGGGCCAATTGAAGATTATTGTGTTCTTGCACTTTTGCCTTCCTATCTAGAACGCGAAGGCTCGTCCCTCATCTATATGGTAGATGACTTGATTTCAAAATCCAATCATACAGACAGTGGGTTTTATTTGCATGATGTACGAGCATTAAAAGAAAAGTTGAACCAATTAGAAAGCGCCGGTACTAAAACCCTCCTCATTGGAGTTTCTTTTGCACTATTGGATTTGGTAGAACAATTTCAATTTAGTCTTAACAATACTATTGTTATGGAAACTGGCGGAATGAAAGGTAGACGTAAAGAACTTATAAGAAGTGAACTCCATGAGATTCTAAAAAAAGGCTTTGGGGTAGCGTACATACATTCTGAATATGGGATGACAGAACTATTGTCCCAAGCGTATTCTATGGGAAATGGAACTTTTAACTGTCCTCCATGGATGAAAATAGTAACTAGAGATACCGAAAACCCTTTGGAAATTCAAAAAGTAGAAAAAACAGGAGGGATAAATATTATTGATTTGGCCAATATCAACTCTTGTTCTTTTATTGCAACCCAAGATTTAGGAAAAACTTATTCAGATGGCAGTTTTGAAGTTTTAGGCAGATTTGACCATTCTGATATCAGAGGCTGTAATTTGATGGCTTTATAAATTATTAATCTCTATTAGCTCCTTACAAAGGAATACGTAACCTCATCATCTGCAATGCCAGGTTCATCAACAAATATCAATTGCAGAGTATTATCATTTATTTCAAAAATAAATGATTGGTCATTTTCAAATATGATTTGATTATCGTTCCCAGAATAAGAATAAGTGCCATCTTCTCTAAAATAAGTATAACTTCCATTGTTGGAAACTATCACTTCATTGCTTGTAGAAACAAAAGTTAGTTGGGTTAGATTAAATTCTGGTGGGTCTGGAAAACCACAAAAGCATATAACATTGGTAAGTGTCCATTGGCCATTTAACGAACCATCTTCAACCTCGTCATCATTGTTAGAACATGAGGCAAAACCAATTAGCAAGAATAATATCAGTACTTTTTTCATTTGTCTAACTTTATAGTTAGATACTATCTATAAGAAAACGTTGCTTTCTATTTTACCACTAAAACAAAATAGTTCTTTTTACCTCGCTGTAACAACACGAACTTATCATTGATCAAATCAGATTTCGTAATCAGGTAATCTTCTTTAACCTTTTCTTTATTTACCGAGATAGAGTTTTGTTTTAGTTCCCTACGTGCTTCCCCATTGGATTTTAAGAAGTTTGTTTTTGCCGCTAGTGCTGCAATCATATCAAGTCCTGAATCCAGTTCAGATTTATCAACTTCGGCCTGTGGTACTCCATCAAAAACATCTAAAAAAGTCTTTTCATCCAATTGTTTTAAATCTTCAGAAGTAGATTTCCCAAATAAAATATTACTTGCTTTGACTGCATTATCCAAATCTTTTTGCGAGTGTACCATTCTGGTAACTTCTTCGGCCAATTTCTTTTGCAAGCTTCTTAAGTGGGGTTCTTCTTGATGGCTTGAAACCAAATCAGTTAATTCTTCTTTAGACAAGAATGTGAAAATCTTAATGTATTTCTCCGCATCCTCATCTGAAGTATTCAACCAATATTGATAAAACTTATAAGGAGAGGTACGGTTTGCATCCAACCAAATATTACCTCCTTCAGTTTTTCCAAACTTAGTACCATCTGCTTTAGTAATTAATGGGCAAGTAAGGGCGTAACCTTTTCCTCCGTCTATCCTTCTTATTAGTTCTGTTCCAGTGGTAATATTTCCCCATTGGTCACTACCACCCATCTGGAGCGTACAGTTATGCGTTCTAAAAAGATGTAAAAAGTCATATCCCTGAACCAGTTGATAGGTAAATTCAGTAAAGGACATTCCTTCTTTTGCATCTGAAGAGAGTCTCTTTTTTACAGAATCCTTGGACATCATATAATTAACAGTAATATGTTTTCCCACATCACGAATGAACTCCAAAAAGGAAAAATCCTTCATCCAATCATAATTATTGACCAAAATAGCCGCATTGTCAGCATCACTATCAAAATCTAAAAAACGGGACAATTGCTCTTTTAAAGCATCTTCATTATGTCTTAAGGTCTTTTCGTCCAACAAATTACGTTCTGCAGACTTTCCAGAAGGGTCACCTATCATACCTGTTGCTCCGCCCACTAATGCAAAAGGCTTATGTCCAGCCAATTGAAAATGACGCAACATCATTACACCAACTAAATGACCAATGTGCAATGAATCTGCTGTTGGATCTATTCCCACATAAGCGGCCTGCATCCCAGACATTAAATGTTTGTCGGTCCCTGGCATAACATCGTGCACCATTCCCCTCCATGTTAATTCTTCAACAAAATCCTTGATCATTTTACTTTTAGCTTTTCAATAGCTACAAATATAGAATGTTGTGCGTTCTTAGCTAATAAAATTAGTTGCAAATAGGTACTTTTGAGTATGATTTTAGTTACTGGAGGGACTGGTTTAGTAGGTTCACACTTATTGTATAGCTTAGCGAAGAAGGGCAATAAAATTCGAGCTACTTATCGTAATGAAGACAAGATTCAACTGACCAAAAAAGTCTTTGGCTATTATACCGATGAACCAGAAAACCTTTTAAAAACTATCGAATGGGTTAAATGTGATATAAATGATATTCCCATATTAGAAATTGTATTTGATGGTGTTAACCATGTTTATCATTGTGCTGCACTAATTTCTTTTGACCCAAAGGACAGAAAGAAACTGTTTAAAGTCAATGCACAAGGGACTTGCAATATCGTTAATCTTTGTATAGCACATAACGTTCAAAAGCTGTGCTATGTAAGTTCCATTGCCACTATTGGAAACCCAATTGACAAGAAACCTGCGGATGAAACCACAGAATTTAACGAAGCTACCGCAAATGTCTATGCCCTTTCAAAACACCAAGCTGAAATGGAGGTTTGGCGAGGTTCCCAAGAAGGAGTAAAAGCAATTATAGTAAATCCAGGGGTCATTCTAGGGCCAGGATTTTGGAGCAATGGAAGCGGCTCATTGTTTAAAAAAATTTACAAGGGATTGCGTTTTTATACCCAAGGAAAAACTGGGTTTGTAGCTGTAACAGATGTAGTTGATGCTATGCTAGACTTGATGAATTCTAATTTTATAAATCAACGCTATATCCTCGTTTCAAAAAATCTATCCTATCAAGAAGCCATCATAGAGATCGCCAATTCTTTAGATAAAAAGCCCCCTAAGCGCTTATTAAAAAAATGGCAACTGGATATTCTTTGGAGATTGGATTGGTTAAAATCCCTACTTACAGGCATGCCAAGGGGGTTATCCAAAAAAATGGCGGAATCCTTAAATCTTTCTTCTAATTACAATAGCAAAAAAATTAAAAAAGATATTGGATTTGAGTTTCATGATTTAGACAAAACCATCAAGTTTTGTGGAACTACTTTTTTGGAAGAGAATCATTGATTGGAAGCTTAATTTTATTGTTCAAACTATCCCTTCGTTTTTTAGAAGCATTACTGATACTATCATTTTTACGCTTCTTTTCATCTTCTAAAAACTTAACCTCACTCTCCAATCTGGCCTCTACGGATTCATATATATTTTGATATTCCAAAGGAATGGAAGCATAATACAAATCACTCTCAGCAAATTGAGTGCTATCAATACCATGCTTTTCAAAAATAAATGGCATTACCTCAATACTATTTTTTTTTAGGATAGTGGGATTGGTTCCTTTGGTACTATTTAAAATGGCCAAATCATATAAGATAGCAGCCATTTTTTCTTTTGAGACTAAATTTTCAGGCGGTTCAATTACCTTTTCTCCACATGAGGCTAACAACAAAAAAAGACATAAAAAAGTAATCGCCAAACGCATGGGTTATCTATTAAAAGTTAAACGTTTTGCGTGCTTTTTGTTTGAAAGTTTTCCATTTTCATAAGCAAGATGTCCATTTATAAAAGTACGCTTAACGGAACTATCAAAAGTAATACCTTCAAAAGGTGACCATCCGCATTTATAGAAAATATTAGCTTTTTTAACTTCCCATTTGGAGTTTAAGTTAACCTCAACTAAATCAGCGCAAAAACCTTCTTTTACATAACCTCGCTTTTCAATATCAAAAAGCTTTGCAGGGTTATGGCACATCTTTTCAACTATTCTTTCAATAGAAATCTTTCCCTCTGCATGTTTTTGTAACATAGCTGGCAAAGCGTGCTGCACTAGAGGTCCTCCGGATGGGGCTTTTGTATATGGATTTTCTTTCTCAGACAATAAATGTGGAGCATGATCAGTGGCAATAACGTCTATCCTATCATCCAATAAAGCATCCCAAAGTGTATCTCTGTCATTAGCAGTTTTAACTGCTGGATTCCATTTGATCAAGGTTCCTTTGTCTTTATAATCAGTATCACTGAACCAAAGATGGTGGATACAAACCTCAGCAGTAATCTTTTTATCTTCTAGGGGAATATCATTCGTGAACAAATGGGTCTCTTTGCCAGTTGATAGATGAAAAACATGTAATCTAGCACCAGTTTTTTTAGCAAGTGCTATTGCCTTTGAGGAAGATAAATAGCAGGCCTCTTCGCTTCGGATTATAGGATGGTATTCAACAGGAATGTCATCTCCATATTCAGCTTGATATTTGGCTAAATTTTTTCTAATTGTACCTTCGTCCTCACAATGGGTAGAAATTACCAATTCCGTATTTAAAAATATCTGTTCCAATACTTTTTCATCATCAACAAGCATATTTCCAGTTGAAGAACCCAAAAACAGCTTTACCCCAGAACAACTTTTAGGGTCCAATCTTTTAAGTTCTTCAAGATTATCGTTAGTTCCTCCAAATAAAAAGGAATAATTCGCAAAGGAAGATTTAGAGGCCAAGGCAAACTTTTCTTCCAGCTTTTCAATGGTAGTAGTTTGCGGATTAGTATTAGGCTGTTCCATAAAAGTTGTTATACCACCAGCTATAGCGGCTCTACTTTCACTCTCGATATCTCCTTTGCGTGTTAAACCAGGTTCGCGAAAATGTACTTGGTCATCTATTATTCCTGGTAAAACATAATTCCCGAAAACATCAATGGTTTTTGCGTTTCCATCAGAAATATCAGCATCTATTTTCTCGATGAAATCATCTTTAAGGAGAATATCTGTTTCAAAGGTTTTACCTTCATTTACAACTTTAGCGTTTTTGATCAGCATTCTTCTCATTACTTAAAGCTGTTTTTATTGAACATACTTCTAAATTTCATTCCAATTACCCCAAAAATGGCTTCTTTTATAATTGACGAATTCATTTTTGATTCCCCATTTACCCTATCAGTGAATATTATGGAAACCTCCTCTATTTTAAACTTCTTCAAGTAGGCCCTATATTTCATTTCAATCTGAAACGCGTATCCTATAAAACGTACTGCGTCCAAATCAATAGCTTCTAAAACCTTTCTTTTGTAACAAATAAAGCCAGCGGTTGGATCATGTACTCGCATCCCAGTAATTAGCTTCACGTAGAAAGATGCTCCATAGGACAATAAAATTCTGTACAATGGCCAATTTACTACATTTACCCCTTTCTTGTAGCGTGATCCAATAGCTACATCTGCTCCGTTTACACATGCCCTATGCAACCTAGATAAGTCACTTGGTTTATGCGAAAAATCCGCATCCATCTCAAAAATATAGTCGTAGTTGTTTTGGAGTGCCCATTTAAAACCATGGATATAAGCAGTCCCCAACCCGGATTTTTCTTTTCTTACTTCTAAAAATAACCGATTTGTAAACTCTTCTTGAAGTTGCTTAACATTATCAGCTGTACCATCTGGTGAATTATCATCAACCACCAAAACATGAAAATCCTTTTTAAGGTCAAAAACCGTTCTAACGATGGCCTCTATATTTTCAATTTCGTTATATGTAGGTATGATAACTAGTCCGTCAGCCACTGAATTTTAATTAGAGAGTAAAAATAGTGTTTTTTATCAGCCTAATTTCTAAGATCCATTTTTTAGATTAAGGTTCTAAAATCCTATCTGCCCATTATTCGTAACTTTGTTATCGGTAAAATTTATTCAATGAAACAAAAGTTTCCTAGGCTTTTTTTATACCTGCTGGGGGCATTATTTCTGCTCAACTTATTCCAAAGTTTTTTTACCGAACTCATTTATGATGAAGCTTATTATTGGTACTATGCCCAAAATTTAGATTGGGGTTATTTTGACCATCCTCCCATGGTTGCTTTTTTAATAAAATTGAGCAGTTTCTTTTTTGATGGTGAATTGGGTGTGCGTCTAATGAGCTGTGTATTAGGTGTTGGCACCGCATGTATATTATGGGCCATTATTGATAATGGTAGAAAAAAGGATTATATAGTCCACTTCTTTTTACTTCTTTTTGCTTTGCCTTTGTTGAATGTCTATGGTTTTTTCACCTTGCCAGATACCCCTCTCTTATTTTTCACGGCACTTTTTTTGTTGGTCTACAAACACTTTTTAAACTCGCCTTCCATTAGGAATACCATACTTCTAGGTTTAACAATGGCTTGTTTAATGTACAGTAAATACCATGCTGTTTTGGTCATTTTTTTTGTACTCCTATCCAATTTAAAGCTCTTAAAAAACAAACATGCTTGGTTAGCCGTAATAGTTTCTTTGCTGGCCTATTTACCACATTTTTTATGGCTATACGAAAATGATTTTGTTACCATAAAATACCACCTGTTCGAACGCCCAAATCAACCCTATAGTTTTGAAGGTTTTACACTGGGTTACTTACTAAACCTTATCGTTAATTTTGGCTTGTTGTTTCCTTTTGCCTATTGGGCACTTTTTAAGAAAAAAGCAAGTACTAAGTTTGACAAGGCATTGCTATACCTAAGCTATGGGATTATCCTGTTCTTTTTCTTATCAAGCTTTCAGCGAAGAACACAGACCCAATGGGTAATTGTGATTTGCATTCCAATGATTTTGTTAACCTACGAATATTTATTAAATCAAGCTAAAAGTAGAAAATGGATGTATCGTTTAGGTATTGTTAGTTTTTTCTTATTAATTTTTGGAAGAATAGGACTTGCATATGAGCCTCTTTTCCCTGTTGTTTTTGAAACCCATGGAAATAAGGAATGGGTGAACAAAGTAAAATCTGAAGTTGGTGATATGCCTATTGTTTTTGAGAATAGTTATCGCAGATCTCCCATGTACCAGTTTTACTCTGGAGGCATTACAACATTTTCGTTAAACAATGTTCATTACCGCCAAAATCAATATACCATTGACAACTCCGAAGAAGCAGTACAAGGAAAAAAGATAGCTTACATTTCTCTTTACATGAATAAGGGTGATTTTGAGTATCAGGATATTAAAGGTGGAGAATTTAAAGGCATTTATATTGATGAATTTGAGTCTTTCAGAAAGCTACAGTGTTATACCGACAATGAGCCTATTAAACTATCTGCCAAGGACATGGTTTTAAAGGTCTATAATCCATATGATATTGACATCTCCTTAGAAAAACTCAAGTTTAGGGTAGGATATCTTAACTCTTACAAACAATTAAAGGAAACTTTAGCTATCAAATACCAACCTTTGGAGGCGCATACCAAAGCTTTAAATGCAAAAGACACAACTAAATTTAAATTTAGCTTGCCCAATTCTAATTTGGAAGATTTAAAGTATTTAAAATTCTCTATTTCTGAAAATGGATTACAGCCTGGAATTAATAGCGAAACCTATAAAGTAGAGCGATAATGGAGGTGATTTACAGAAATATTGATTCTCTGGATTGGGTAACCGTATTAATCTTTTTGAGCCTCTTTTTATTGACTTTGGGGAAGTACCTATTTAAAGGGATGTTTTCTAACTTCATTATTTTACCCTTTAACAACAAGTATATTTCCCAACACAATAAAAAAGGAAAACTTCTAAATTGGTTTCATTTATTACTTACCCTTTTTCAACTTATTAATTTTTCCCTTTTTATTTTTTTGGCCTCAAACGTATTGTGGTCCAAAACTACAAACACCTATCCTGTTGCATTTGTAATCATTTTAGGAATATTATTAATTTACCTACTGGTCAAGATAGGTCTTCAGTTGGCAAATGGTTTTGTGTTTAATTCCAATGAATTGGTATCCGAAATAATCTTCAATAAAATTTCTTACTTTAACTATAGTAGCTTTGTGGCCTTTATTGCAAACGTTATTTTAACTTACATTTCAATAGAATCAAAAGCTGTAGTTTATGTAAGTTTTTCTTGTATTCTTTTCATAAATGGCATTGGTATGGTTAATGCACTGAGAAACCATCAAAAGTTAATTTCAATCAATCTTTTCTATTTTATTTTGTACCTTTGCGCACTCGAAATTGCACCCTTAGTGATTATCGGAAGCTATCTAAACGATTGATTCTTATGAAAGTAAAAACAATTTTGGTTTCTCAACCAGAACCTAAAATGGACAACTCTCCATACTCACGTTTGATTGAAAAAGAGAAAGTAAAGGTAGATTTTAGACCTTTTATACATGTAGAAGGAGTAAATGCAAAAATTGTAAGGGAACAAAAAATAGACCTTAACGATTTTACCGCTATAATCTTAACTAGCAGGAATGCAGTAGACCATTTTTTTAGAATTGCCGAAGAAATGCGTTTTAAGGTTCCAGATTCCATGAAATATTTTTGCCAATCTGAAGCTGTAGCATATTATTTACAGAAGTATGTGGTATACAGAAAACGTAAAATTTATGTTGGTAAAAGGCAGTTTAATGATCTTACCCCTATGTTTAAGAAATATAAGGATGAGAAGTTCTTATTGCCGTCTTCAGATAGTTTAAAACCATTAGTTCCAAAAACACTTGACGATTTAAATCTAGATTGGAAACGTGGTGTTTTTTATAAAACAGTTATCAGCGATCTTTCGGACTTAAAAGAAGTTTACTATGATGTTCTAGTATTCTTTAGCCCATCGGGGATTGAGTCTCTTTTAAAGAACTTCCCAGATTTTGAGCAAAATGATACTCGCATCGCTGTCTTTGGTAATAGTACTGTTAAAGCGGCTACAGAAGCAGGTCTTAGATGCGACATAAAAGCACCAACACCTGAAACGCCATCCATGACTATGGCACTTCAAAAATATATTACGAGTGTAAATAAATAACTCACTGTTAACTCAATAAAGAAAGCCTCGTTATTCACGAGGCTTTTTTATTTCTTAATATGCATATCGCTGTGGTCCACCACGCCTTATCTCTTCATTAGCGTGAGCTTCAAATTTTTTAAAGTTTTCTCTAAAAGCATTGGATAGCTTAAAAGCAGTATCATAATATGCCTTATCGTCGTTCCAAGTAGCTCTTGGACTTAAAACTTTAGTAGGCACGCCAGGGCACTCACGCGGTTGGGCAACTCCAAAAACGGAATGGATGTGGTAGTGGTCATAATTGTACAAGCCTAACTCACCACTCATAGCAGCACTGATCATTGCTCTTGTATATTTTAACTTCATTCGTGTCCCAACTCCATAAGGACCTCCAGTCCATCCAGTGTTTACCAACCACACATCTACACCTGACTCTAACATCTTTTTACTGAGCATTTCTGCATATTTAGCAGGGTGCAAAGGCATAAATGGTGCTCCAAAACAAGCTGAAAATGACGGTTGTGGCTCTACCACACCTGCTTCTGTACCAGCTACTTTAGCAGTATAACCAGAAATAAAATGATACGCCGCTTGTGCTGGCGTAAGTTTAGATATAGGAGGAAGTACGCCAAAAGCATCAGCAGTTAAAAAGAATATATTCTTGACATTCTTTCCAATAGAAGGTTCTTGTATATTGTCAATATGATATATGGGATAACTCACCCTTGTGTTCTGTGTTATGGAAGTGTTCTCAAAATCTACATCTCCAGATTCATTTAAAATCACATTCTCTAGAATGGCTCCTTTCTTGATTGCACCATAAATTTCAGGCTCATTTTCTTTAGAGAGATTAATGACTTTTGCATAGCAACCCCCTTCAAAATTGAAAACTGTATTTTCAGCTGTCCAGCCGTGTTCATCATCACCTATCAATTTTCTATTTGGATCTGTAGAAAGTGTAGTTTTACCTGTTCCTGACAAACCAAAGAAAATTGCAGTATCACCATCTTCTCCAACATTTGCAGAACAGTGCATTGGCAGCGTGTTCTTAAATACCGGCAAAATAAAATTTAAAGCAGAAAATATTCCTTTTTTAATTTCACCTGTATAACCAGTACCTCCAATTAAAGCTATTTTCTTTGAAAAATTTAGAATAGCGAAATTGTGCTGCCTTGTTCCATCAACAGCAGCATCTGCCATAAAACCAGGGGCATTGATAACTGTCCATTCCGGCTCAAAATTTTCTAGCTCAGCATCAGTTGGTCTTAAGAACATGTTATAGGCAAACATGTTGGACCAAGGATATTCATTTATAACTCTAATGTTTAAACGATAAGCATCGTCCGCACAGGCATAGGCATCACGGACAAATAATTCCTTTTCGTTCAAATAAGCAATGACCTTTTTATGCAATGCATCAAACTTATGACTATCAAAAGGAATATTGATATTGCCCCACCAAACTTTATCCTCAGTGATTTCATCCTTTACAATAAAGCGGTCCATGGGCGACCTACCAGTAAACTCTCCGGTATTGACCGCAATAGCTCCAAGTGAAGATTCCACGCCCATACCTTTTTCAATGGTAATTTCATGGAGTTCATCTGAACTTAGTTGGTAATGGATGTTTGATTGAGTGATTCCATTTTCGGTTAACGAAATCGTTTTCGTAGCTGAGGCAGAAGTTGCCATAAATAATTGTTTTTTAGTTAATGCAAAGCTAAAAAAATATTACCCTAACACCTTCAAAATAATGACCAATTACATCATTTTTTGGTTAAAACGGAAAATATCAAGTAACCCCATGCAACTATTAGTAAAGTGCCCCCAATAGGAGTGATAAAACCAATTTTCTTAAAATCAAATGAAGTTAGAACATTTGTTGCGAGAAGATAAATAGACCCCGAAAATAATAGTACCCCAGTGACTACCAAGTAAAAAACAATGTTTTTTGTCCCACCAGCAATATTAGGAAGCATGCTTAAAAGTATTAAAAACAGGGCATGGTACATTTGGTATTTAACCCCAGTTTCAAAAGTATTGATTTCTTCTGGTCCAACAACTCGTTTTAAACCGTGTGCTCCAAAAGCACCTAGTAAAACAGCAAATAGCCCCAATAGTAATCCAGTAATTAAAATTGTTTTGTTCATAACTCAAATAGCTTAATTCCTTAAAAATATAACAATTTGATACCTTAGCATTCGTTATACACAAAGGTAAGTGAATCTTATGTCTCGAAAAATTTTGGTCCTTGGTGCTGGTAAATCTACCTCCTATCTGCTTGATTATTTTTTGGAAAAGTCGGACTCTGAAAAATTAAATTTAACAATTGGAGATCTTTATCCAGATAACATTTCCAATCAAATTAAAAATCATCCAAATTGTAATGTAGTTACCTTGGACATTTTTAATGATGAGGCGCGCAAGAAAGAAGTTTCCAATGCATCTATAGTAGTTTCTATGCTTCCGCCCCGCTTACACATAAAAGTTGCAAAAGATTGCATTACATATGCAAAGCATTTGGTTACTGCCTCTTACATCAGTGAAGAAATAATGAAGTTAGATGATAAAGCCAAAGAACTGGGCCTCATTTTTATGAATGAAATTGGCCTAGATCCAGGTATTGATCATATGAGTGCTATGGAAGTATTAGATAGTATTAGAGAAAAAGGTGGTAAAATGTTACTCTTTGAATCTTTTACGGGAGGTCTCTTAGCCCCTGAGAGTGACAATAACCTATGGAACTATAAATTTACCTGGAACCCAAGAAATGTTGTGGTTGCTGGGCAGGGCGGAACTGCAAAATTTATCCAAGAAGGCACCTATAAGTATATCCCTTACCACAAACTTTTTAGAAGAACCGAGTTTTTGGATGTGGAAAATTATGGTAGGTTCGAGGCCTACGCAAATCGAGATTCTTTAAAATATAGAGAGGCATATGGACTCGAAAAAGTATTGACACTTTATCGAGGTACCATGAGACGAATTGGATTTTCTAAGGCGTGGAATATGTTAGTACAGCTTGGTATGACAGATGACAGCTATACCATAAAAAATTCTAAGGGCATGTCTTACCGCGATTTTACCAATCTTTTTCTTCCTTATTCCCCTACTGATTCCATTGAATTAAAACTTAGACACTATTTAAAGATTGACCAAGATGATATCATGTGGGGCAAGCTGGTTGAACTCAATATTTTTGATAAAGAGAAAACCATTTCAATAGCCAATGCCACCCCAGCACAAGCGCTACAAGAAATTCTTGAGGAAAGCTGGACCTTGGAAAGTGATGAAAAGGATATGATTGTAATGTACCATAAGTTTGGATATGAACTTAATGGAGAAAAAAAGCAGATAGATGCCAACATGGTAGTTATTGGGGAGAGCCAGACCCATACTGCCATGGCAAAAACTGTTGGCTTACCAGTGGCCATTGCCACCTTAAATATTCTTAATAAAAAAATCACCACTCCCGGAGTACAAATTCCGATCAGTAAAGAGGTTTATGAACCTATTTTGGAAGAACTCAAAGAATATGGTATCCATTTTAAGGAGTATCATGTTCCCTATTTGGGTTACAATCCAGACTCAGTCTCTAGTTAACAAATTAAAACCATTTCAATATCTTTGGATTTCTAATTTGAAGTGTTAAAATGAAATCATCTAACGATTTGGTAAAGATTGATGGTATTGACAAAAAAATACTTAGGTATTTAATGGAAGATGCCCGTAGGCCCATTCTAGAAATTGCCAGGAATATTGGGATTTCTGGTGCAGCAATTCATCAAAGACTTCGAAAATTAGAAGCATCAGGGCTTTTATCAGGTTCAAAATTTGTCATTAATCCAAAAGTCTTAGGATATACCACCATGGCTTATATTGGCATTTTTTTGGACAAAGCCATGTCCAATCCCAGAGCGGTTAAAGAACTCCAAAAAATTCCTGAAGTATTGGAATGCCATTACACTACTGGAAATTGGTCCATTCTCATAAAAGTGCTTTGTAAGGACAACGAACATTTAATGCATATCCTGAACAAGGAAATACAACAGATTGAGGGAGTCTCAAGAACAGAAACCTTTATTTCCTTGGCACAACAGATTGATAGGCAAATTACAATCTGACGACAAAGCAATTGATGTTCCATACCACAAAGTTCTTTGTAAGCTTCATACTAGCCTGCTTTCTTTTAAGTTCGTTTGTATATGGACAAAACCAGCCAAGCATCGGCACGTATAATCAGCAGCTGGAATTAAGGCATGATAATGACTTTTTTTTACTCACAGACCGTTATTACTCTTCAGGTTTGTTCTTGACTTATAGAAAATCACTTTCAAGAGGTATTTTTCAAAATGATGGGGAGCAGTTAGATTTCACCATAGGTCAAGAAGTCTACACGCCTTCTCAAACCCAATCAACAAATACTGCTGTTTTTGACAGACCTTATGCCGGTTTTTCAGGTTTAAATGTATCCTGGTCTTTTGCTAAACAAAATGAACTTTTTAAAGCAAGTTTTTTAGTTGGTATTGCTGGGTTAAATTCAGGAGCTGGTGGTTTTCAGCGCTGGTACCACAGAGCGATTGCAATTTCTGATTCCCCTTTATGGGTAGCCGAAGTGAATGATAGTTTTCACCTTAACGCATACTTTAGCTATGTTAAAGAATGGGAAGTGGCGACAGGACCTTTTGGGGTGCGTTTTGCTTTAAAGCCCAATTTAGCTTTGGGTTCTCGAGATATTTATACGGAACCAGAGACAATTTTCTTTTTTGGGAGAAGAAACGAGCTAGGTAAAAGCATTGCATACAATAGATTGGGATCTACTGATAGAGAAATCTATTTTGCACTTAGGGCCAGTTACCGTAATGTGTTCTACAATGGTTTGATTGAAGGAAATCTATTTGGAGATAACTCACCTGTCCTAAAAGAACCAACCAATGGTGTTTGGCGATTTGGGTTCGATTTTTACCATCGCTTCCAGCGAAATGATTATAAGTTCGGGATTCGTTATAATTCTTCTGAAACAGAGCAATCCAAAAAACACAAGTATATAATGCTTTCTTATGGGTTAAGCTTTTAATCAAACACCACGCTTTCTGCTATTTTTCTGTTAGATTCTAAATCAGACTTCACACTATCTAATTTCATTTGAATAGTTTTCATTGGGATTTTACCTAACGGTAATCGCAAAGAATTACTTTTTTCATTGACCGTTTTTAAAATAGCCTTGGCCGCTTTTACAGGATCTCCTTCTTGCTTACCATGAACACCTTTTAGCTTAGATTTAAACACCCCTGAAGTTTCCGCATAATCATATATTACCTTTTTAGCTTCCTGAAGTCCTTTAGAAGCAAATTCTGTCCTAAATGGTCCAGGTTCAACTATAGTTACCTTAATCCCAAGCGGAGCAACTTCTTGAGCCAAGGCTTCGCTAAAACCTTCTAAAGCAAACTTGCTGGCATTATAAATACCAAATCCTGCAAACGCCTTGACTCCACCATGTGATGAAATCTGGACTATGTGACCATTAGCCTGTTCGCGCATTTTAGGTAAAATCAATCGGGTAAGTTTTAGCACAGCAAAAAAGTTCGCTTCAAAAACATACCGTGTCTCCTTCATACTGGCTTCTTCTATTGCCCCAATAAATCCAACCCCTGCATTATTTATTAATACATCAATCTTTGGGATTTCAGCTATTCTTTTTTCCATGCTATCATAATCGGTTATATCTAAAAGAATCGCTTTCCCCTTTTCTCTATTCTTTTCATTAAAAGCATCTACCTGTTTGCTATCACGTAAAGTCCCAATAACAAAATCACCATTTCCCATAACCTCTTCAGCTAAAGCTTTGCCCAATCCACTAGAGATTCCTGTAATAAACCAAACTCTACTTTTCATATTTAAAATTTTAATAGTTTGAATTGTTCTCCTTTTAAAAAATATAACCCCACTACAAACAATAGCGTAGGTAACAACCATATCCCGTTGCCTATAAAATCATGGCCAATATGAAAAGCCACTATATTAAAAACAACAGGGGCTAGAAGGAGCATTCCGAATTTCTTAGCTTTTGGAACCAATAAAAGCACTCCTCCAACAATCTCAGTTATTGCCACAACAATAAACAGATAGCTTGTAAACATCATTCCAAGAAATTTTTGAGCGGTTTCATCTTTTGGAGGTTCAACTGGGATGAAACCAAAAAATTTATTCAGCCCAAAAACTACCATCAAAAGCCCCAATAGCCAAAACACCACATTTTGAATTTTAAATATCATTTTCTTTTGTTTTAAGATTACGATACAAAATTGCGGTACAAAAGGACGATAAAAAATGAAGTGAATTATGAAATCTAGTTGAATTAGATTAAGATTTCGTAACTATTTTTTTTCGAATCTTACTTAAAAACTCTGGGGTGAACCCTAGATATGAAGCGATTACTTTTTGAGGAACTCTTTGAACCATGGAAGGATATCTTTTTTCCAATTCTAAAAAACGTTCCTCGGCACTAAGGCTTAAATTAGACAGTGCACGTTTTCTGGAAAAGGCAAATGCTCGTTCCGTGGATATTCTAAAATACTCGCTCAATGCGTGTATTTCTTTACAAAGAGGTTCAATTTTATCGTAAGTAGTTCTAAGAATCAATGAATCTTCTAAAGCCTCTACGAATAGCGTAGCTGGTGTTTGGGTAATATAACTGTAAAAATCACTTACAAACCAATCATCCATAGCGATCTGAACGGTATGTTCTTTCCCGTCATCATCTAAATAGTACGATTGAAAGACACCTTTGACCACGTAATTACGATAATTACTTACAAATCCAGGTTGGTCAATAAATTGTCTCTTCTTTATTTTTTGTCTTTCAAAAACAGAAGCTATTCTTTCCTTTTCACCATCGGTAAGAAAAACATATCGTTCTATATTTTCGAATAAGCCTTGAAGTTCATTCATCTGATTAAAAATAAAAACCTGCTTAAAATTTTCTTCAAGCAGGTTTAATTCATTTATTCCTATTCTAGGGAAAAAGGAATAATTCTAATCTCTTCCTCCAAATACTTGAAGTCCCCAATATACAAGAGTCGCCAACGAGCCAATAGCAGCGGCCAAATACGTTCTAGCAGCCCACTTTAAGGCATCTTCAGAACCTTTATATTCTTGCTGTGTTACTATGTTTTTCTGTTTTAACCATTTTAAAGCACGGTTACTTGCATCATACTCTACCGGAAGCGTCACAAAACTAAATAAAGTCGCAAAGCCCATCATTACCAATCCGGCAACCGCAACCCAATAACCCAAACCTATTCCAGCAGCAGCACCTAGTGCCAAACCTCCAAAAACTACCCAAGTAGACATTCCAGAAGTAACGCTTACAACAGGAACCAATTTAGAACGCATTCCCAACCATTCATACGCCTGAGCATGTTGCACTGCATGGCCTACCTCATGGGCAGCAACTGCAGCAGCAGCGGCATTACGCTGATTGTAAACTCCTTCACTAAGATTTACCGTTTTATTTTTAGGATTGTAATGATCAGTAAGCATTCCTCCTGTAGAAACGACTTTCACATCCCTAATTCCATGGTCATCCAACATTTTCTGAGCAATTTCGGCACCACTCATTCCATTTTGCAAATGCACTTTGGAATAGTGCTTAAATTTACTTTTTAACCTACTGCTCACTATCCAGCTGACAAGTGCTATAGCACCTATCAATATATAATATCCCATCATAATTTTATCTTTTAATACTTTAAATATACCAACAATAAAGCAAAAACCCCGCCATTTGTCCTGAGTTAGCATTTCAGGACATGACGAGGTCTGTATACTGACAAAATGTTAGTTACACCAGCACTGGGGCGTCCCAGTTAAAAGCTTCTGATATTTGTTTGTAAACCACTTTACCTTCAATAATATTTAATCCTTTTTGTAGTGCTTTATCGCTTCCGCAGGCATGTTGCCATCCTTGATTGGCCAATTTAAGCACATACGGTAGGGTCACATTTGTTAATGCCACCGTTGAAGTATAGGGTACCGCTCCGGGCATATTTGCAACACAATAATGTACCACATCATCAATAATATAAACAGGGTCTTCATGCGTTGTAGCTTTTGTGGTCTCAACACATCCACCTTGATCTACCGCAACATCCACTATTACAGTTCCTGGTCGCATTTCCTTGAGCATATCTTTAGTAATTAGGTTGGGGGCTTTTGCACCTTTTAAAAGTACTCCACCAATAATTAAATCATGGGTTTTAATGTGCCTTCTAATACTATATTCGTTTGAAAAGTCAGTTACAACATGAGGAGGCATAACATCATTTACATAACGCAAACGCTTCATGTTCACATCCATAATAGTAACGTGTGCTCCCAATCCCGCTGCCATTTTTGCAGCTTGGATCCCCACTGTTCCTGCTCCGAGCACCAAAACTTTACCAGGAGCAACCCCTGGCACACCACCCAAAAGCACACCTCTCCCCTTGGCAGGTTTTTCTAAATATTTTGCCCCTTGCTGAATTGCCATTCTACCAGCAACCTCAGACATTGGAGTTAACAATGGTAATGTGCCTTCATCATCTTCTACAGTTTCATAAGCAATACAAATTCCTTTTTGCTTGATCATAGCTTTTGTAAGTGGCTCACTTGAGGCAAAATGAAAGTAGGTAAACACTATTTGTCCTTCTTGAATTAAATCATATTCTTCTGCTATTGGTTCTTTAACCTTAACAATCATCTCACTCATAGCATAGACTTGGCCAATAGTGTCTAAAATTGTAGCGCCAACCTCTTGATAATCTTTATTGAAAAAACCACTTCCTTCACCAGCACCAGATTGTACATAAACAATATGGTTATTCTTTACCAATTCAAAAACTCCCGCTGGAGTCATCCCAACACGACTTTCATTGTTCTTAATTTCTTTGGGTACACCTACAATCATTTTATATATCTATTGATTAATGATTCAAAAATGGTTTAAATAAGTGACTACAGGAAGAAAAAATCGATAAAATGCATGTATTTTATCATAAAAAACATATTTAGTCGATTTATACCTTTATTTTTATAGGGTTAATTTTCATAATAGTTAATTTATTTTATAATAACCCCTAAAATATTAGGAGTTATTTATTAAAATTTTATTTTTATGATTATGATTAGCAAGGCAAGTAAGCTAGTAATTATATTTGCAATAATCACACTTAAACTGTTGATTGCAATACCATAAATTAACCAAAGTACTGTTCCAGTAAAAAAGGCCACATACATGGTCATGGAAATATCTTTAGTAGACTTGTACTTCCATGCTTTATAGACTTGTGGCACAAAAGAAGATGTGGTCAAAGCAGCTGCAATTAGCCCTAAAATTTCAATAGATTCCATTTGGGTTCATTTTATCATACTGAGCTTGTCGAAGTATGAGAATTAGATATAAAAACGCTTCGACAAGCTCAGCTTGACACTTTGTATCAACCCACAATATTTACAATCTTTCCAGGCACTACAATCACTTTCTTTGGAGTACGACCTTGCAACTGCGCTTGAGTCTTTTCGTGTGCCATTACTGCAGCTTCAATCTCATCTTTTCCTAAATCCAAAGGTAATTCCATAGTAAAACGCATTTTTCCATTAAAAGAAATAGGATACTCCTTACTACTCTCCACTAAGTGAGAAGCATCAAACTTTGGAAAAGGCGCCTCAGAAATTGACGTTGTATGACCTAATTTCTCCCATAGCTCTTCTGCAATATGCGGCGCGTATGGCGAAACCAAAATAGCCAAGGGTTCTAGAATAGCTTTGCTCTTACATTTTTGAGCCGTTAACTCATTTACACATATCATAAATGTGGAGACCGAAGTATTAAAACTAAAGTTCTCGATATCTTCTTCTACCTTTTTAATGGTTTTGTGAAGTGTTTTAAAAGCCTCCCCCGACCTCTCCGAAGGAGGGGTGTCTGTTACGTGAAATGCATTGTTAGGGCCTGTATGGTATAATCGCCATAATTTTTTAAGGAAACTATGTACACCTGTAATACCTGCCGTGTTCCAAGGTTTGGATTGCTCTAAAGGACCCAAAAACATTTCATACAAACGCAAAGAATCTGCCCCATAATCATCACAAATAGCATCTGGATTTACCACATTATACTTGGATTTGGACATTTTTTCTACTTCGCGACCAACCTTAAATTTTCCTTCTGTTCTGAATAAATCGCTAGAGTAAATATCATCCTCATACCAATTAGTAAATTCAGCTTCAATAATTTCATTTTTAAGGTTTACATAATCAACTGGAACATGTCTTTTCCAAGCTGTAAAAGTGATTTTATCTACGTCAAAACCTCTATTTTCAAAAACTTCTTTAACGTAATCCGAATTAAATACTTCCTTCAAATTATATAATTCACCATTTACAGCGTCATATAGTTTCTTGCTTTTAATTAAATCCCAAGAAACAATTCTTTTTTGAAGCATATCATTAAAAAGAGAATCAAATATCCTATCTCTTTCTTCCATTTCATCAGAAGAAATATTGTCCGGGTATTTATAATAACCTCTATTAATAACCCTGATAAAGGCACTTTCACCTGTAATCATGCCCTGGTTAATCAGCTTTTTAGCAAACTCATCTTTTGGAGCTATTCCCTTATCAAACAAGAACTTTTGCCAAAAACGAGCATATAATAGGTGTCCTGTAGCATGCTCACTACCGCCAATATACAAATCCACATCTTCCCAATAGTTAATAGCTTCTCTGGAGTAAATAGCTTCATCATTTTTTGGGTCCATGTAGCGGTTAAAATACTGTGAGCTACCCGCCCAACCTGGCATGGTATTCAATTCTAATTGGAATACAGTTTTGTTATCAATCAACTGATTACTGACAACTGAACACTGTTCACTATCCCACGCCCAATCGGTTGCATTCCCTAATGGCGGTTCACCAGTTTCGGTAGGCAGGTATTTTTCAACCTCTGGCAATTCTATGGGCAAATGTTCATCTGCAATCATCTGCGGCATGCCATCTACATCATAATATACTGGAAAAGGCTCTCCCCAATAGCGCTG
The DNA here is from genome assembly GCF_036985525.1 of Croceitalea sp. MTPC6. NCBI lineage: Bacteria > Pseudomonadati > Bacteroidota > Flavobacteriia > Flavobacteriales > Flavobacteriaceae > Croceitalea > Croceitalea sp. MTPC6. Next base: position 291,440 of record NZ_BTGR01000002.1, on the reverse strand, counting down.
GCGGCTGAAAACCGCATCACGTAGACGGTAATTGATTTTACCTTGTCCTTGCCCTAGTTGTTCCAACTCATAAATAGCACGTTTGACCGCTTTTTTATAGGGCAAACCATTTAAAAAATCAGAATTGGCAATAACAGTATTTCCTTTATCAGCAAAAGCTTCTTCAGAAATGTCCACACTCTCAAAAATGTTGGGGATATCTATTCCAAAATGCTTTGCAAAATCGTAATCACGTTGGTCACCACAAGGAACGGACATTACAGCACCTGTTCCATAACCTGCCAATACGTAATCACCAATCCAAATAGGAACTGGCTCTTTAGTGAACGGATGCTCCGCATAGGAACCCGTAAAAGTTCCGGAAATGGTTTTTACGTCTGCCATACGGTCACGCTCAGAGCGTTTTGCGGTAGCTTCAATATAAGCATCAACCTCAGCTTTTTGTTCTGCAGTAGTGATTTTAGCTACCAATTCATGCTCTGGGGCCAAGGTCATAAAGGAAACCCCAAAAATAGTATCTGGGCGAGTGGTAAAAACAGATATTCTGAACTCTGAACTCTGGACTCTGAACTCTACTTCGGCTCCCTCTGAGCGACCTATCCAATTGGTTTGTGAATCTTTAAGCGGTTGTGGCCAATCTATAGTGTCCAATCCATCCAATAAACGTTGGGCATATGCCGTAATGCGCATCATCCATTGCGTCATCTTTTTACGAATAACCGGATGACCTCCACGTTCTGAAACTCCGTTTACAATTTCATCATTTGCCAATACGGTTCCCAAAGCAGGGCACCAGTTCACCTCTGCGTCCGCTAAATACGTCAACCTATATTTTAACAGTACTTGCTGCCTTTCTTTGTTAGAAAAGCCCTTCCAGTCTTTTGCTGAAAATTCGTTTACATCATCATCACAGGCAGCATTTACCTTAGTATTTCCTTCTTTTTCAAAAATGGAAATCAAACTTTCGATTGCCTCCGCTTTATCCGTTTCTTTGTTGTACCAAGAATTGAACAGTTGGATAAAAATCCACTGCGTCCACTTATAGTAAGATGGGTTCGAAGTACGGACTTCTCGGCTCCAATCAAAAGAGAAACCAAGCCTATCCAATTGTTCCCGATATCTGTTGATGTTGGTCTCCGTAGTAATCGCTGGATGTTGCCCCGTTTGTATCGCATACTGTTCTGCTGGTAAACCAAAAGAGTCGTATCCCATTGGATGCAACACGTTAAAACCTTTGTGTTTTTTATATCTAGCATAAATATCGCCAGCTATATATCCCAACGGATGCCCTACATGCAATCCCGCTCCAGATGGGTAAGGAAACATTGAGAGGGTATAAAATTTAGGCTTATCAGAATCATTTTCGGCTTTAAACGTTTCGTTTTTAGCCCAATACTCTTGCCATTTCTTTTCGATTTGCTGAAAATCGTAATCCATGTACTTTCTTCTTTTCTAAAGCGCAAAAATAGGGGTAATCCCTTTAAAACCGATTTACTTTTCTATTTTTACACATCGATTTTTAGTCTATGGCCCAATATATTGAACGCTATCAAAAAAGACGCCTAATTTCCTCCTACTTTTCGGTGGTACTGAGCATTGCTTTAGTTCTTTTTTTACTGGGAATTTTAGGAATGTTGGTATTAAACACCAAAAAACTAGGTGACCATTTTAAAGAACAGATTACAATTTCAGTCTTTTTAAAGGATAACGCCAAACCTGTTGAAATAGACCAACTGCAAAAAAGCCTTGCTATGGCTGATTACACAAAATCAGCAGTTTATGTTTCCAAAGAAGATGCTGCAGAACAATACAGTGAGGATATTGGAGAGAATTTTCAGGAGTTTTTAGGGTACAATCCACTAAAGAATTCAGTAGATGTTAATCTAAAAGCAGACTTTGTTTCTCCAGAACAAGTCACAGAAATTGCAGAAACCCTATCAGCCAAAACTTATGTGGATGAAGTAAGTTACGACAAGCCTTTAATTTCTCTATTGAATGATAATGTGAAAAGAATAAGTCTTTGGATTCTAGTTGCATGTGCCGTTTTTACCGTCATTGCAGTTCTTCTAATCAATAGTTCTATCCGTTTGTCTATCTATTCCAAGCGTTTTATAATCAAAACCATGCAGATGGTTGGGGCTACAAAACGATTTATTCGCAAGCCCTTTATTGCCACAAATATTAAACTTGGGCTTTTTGGTGCACTCATCGCTTTACTAGCTTTGGCAGTTGTATTGTATTATGTAAATAACAACTTTCCAGAGTTAAATCTTTTTCAAGACATCACTGTTTTGTTGATTCTGTTTTTAAGCATTCTTGGCTTAGGTATCTTAATATCTTACTTAAGCACCTATTTTGCTACGCAACGTTTTTTGAATTTGCGAACGGACGACCTTTATTACTAAATTTGCGGTATGAGTAAAAAGAACAAAGAAGTTCAAAAGCCAAAATCAGAATTCATTTTTCAAAAGAAGAATTATATTTTTCTTTTTATCGGGTTGGGATTAATTGCCTTAGGTTTTATTCTTATGGCTGGCGGTGGTAGTGATGACCCAAATGTATTTAATCCAAAAATCTATAGTTTTAGAAGAATCCGTTTGGCACCTACTCTTATACTTATAGGATTGGGCATACAGATATATGCCATCTTATTGAACCCTCACAAAAAGAAAGATTAGTTTGGAAATTATTGACGCTATTATTCTTGGAATCATCCAAGGGTTAACCGAGTTTTTACCTGTATCCTCCAGCGGACATTTAGAATTGGGCAAAGCTATTTTAGGTGATGATTCTATTCCAGAAGAAAGTCTGCTTTTTACCGTAGTGCTTCATTTTGCCACGGCTTTGAGTACCATTGTGGTGTTTCGAAAGGATGTACTGGACATTTTTAAAGGATTGTTCCAATTTAAATGGAACGAAGAGGCCAAGTTTGCCTTAAAAATTATTATTTCCATGATTCCAGCAGCGATAGTTGGTTTTTTCTTGGAAGACTTTATGGAGGTTTTCTTTGATGGTGCCATCATCATTGTAGGTATTATGCTTATTGTTACCGCAATTCTTTTATACTTAGCAGATATGGCTAAAACAACTGAAAAAGATGTTTCTTTTAGAAGTGCATTTGTGATTGGTTTAGCTCAAGCTGTTGCCATGCTACCAGGTATTTCTAGAAGTGGAGCAACCATTTCAACTTCTGTTTTACTGGGAATAGATAAAACCAAATCCGCGCGGTTTTCCTTTTTAATGGTAGTCCCATTGATTTTTGGAAAAGTGGCGAAAGATATTTTAGGAGGCGAAATCAATTTTGAAAGTACCCAAATGGCCGCCATGGGAGCAGGGTTTGCCGCTGCTTTTATTGCCGGACTGTTTGCATGTACTTGGATGATCCAACTAGTAAAGAAAAGTAAATTGAGCTATTTTGCTATTTACTGTTTAGTAGTAGGATTGATAGCCATCGTCTGGAGTATTTGGGGATAAGCTATTTAAATTTTGAACTTATGAGCATTGGCATTTGGCAAACTTTTATTCTGATTTTATTTATGCTATGCATAGTCGCGCTTGTATTGCTTGTAATATACCTAGTAAGGAAACTGAAAAAATAAGTTTAAGGATAATTAGCAGCTAAATTCATTGATTACCAAAGAAGATTTTCTTAATGGTCAAATTCTATTGATTGACAAACCTTTAAATTGGACCTCTTTCCAAGCGGTAAATTCTTTAAAGTGGGCTATCAGAAAAAAGTTTGACCTAAAAAAAATTAAGATTGGCCATGCTGGCACACTAGACCCTTTGGCTACTGGGCTTTTAATTGTGTGTACTGGAAAATTTACCAAACGCATTCCTGAACTTCAAGGTCAACAAAAAGAATATACTGGCACCATTACTCTAGGTGCAACCACAACTTCCTATGATTTAGAAACTAAGGTTGATAAAATCTATCCAACTGACCACCTAACCGAAGAATTGATAAAAGATACCACATCCAGATTTTTAGGAAAAATAGAACAAGTCCCGCCTATTTTTTCAGCTTTAAAAAAGGGTGGTAAACGTTTGTATGAATTTGCTCGCGAGGGTAAAACTGTGGAAATAAAGCCAAGACAAATTGAAATATTTGAGTTTGAAGTCACGAAAATTCAACTTCCCAATGTTCATTTCAAGGTAAACTGTAGCAAAGGAACATACATACGTTCACTTGCTCACGATTTTGGCAAAGCATTGAATTCTGGCGGACACCTTTCTGAGTTGAGAAGAACCAAAATAGGTGACTACAACGTAAATAAGGCTACAAGTCCTGATGATTTTAAGGAAAAAATGCTGTAATTGTTACTGATTGGTATTATTTGCTTTAACCATCTAGATGAAATATTTTTATAAAAAATCGGTTATAGTAACACCATGAACCTGAATAGAAAGCAGTTATCGTTTTTAATTACCATTTTTTCAATGGCAATTGTGGTTTTACTATTGTACAGTATTCGTTTAGGTGCAAAGCAGGAAGATGAATATGTGATAGAAATGAGTCTTGCTGATGAGGATATCGTTGAACTCTTGGAAAAGGAAGTGGAACGGTTGGAAGAGATGGCCTCTAAAGCAGACCCAATTAAAAGTCATATGGCATTTAACCAAACTGCCAAACCAAGTGTAGGAAGCCCAGAACCATTGAAAACCTTACAAGAGTTAATGGAAGAAAGAGCGATGAACGAATCTCCCAACGATATGCCGACTTCTGATACTGGTTATGCAGCTAATCTAAAAGAACTGGCAAAACAGCGTGAAGAGAAAAAGAAACAGTTAGGGGAAAAAGAAGCACAAAAAAAAGAGTTTACCAATAACCTTGCTGAGAAGCGAACCTCAATTTCTTATTCTTTGGTGGATAGAAATGCCTACAGTTTACCACCACCTATATATACCTGCATAAAAGGAGGTAAAGTGGTAATCAATATTGAGGTGGATGCCAATGGGTACGTAACTGAAACCAGTTTTAATGAAAAAAGCTCCACTACAAGTAATGGCTGCTTAGTAGATAATGCAATGGCTTATGCCGAAAAAGCATATTTTAATTCTTCAAGTATTACTTCTCAAAAAGGTACAATTACCTATTTATTCCAAGGGAAGTAATCTAACAATATCTTCCAAAATATTCTGACCCTTATCCTTATTATACCAAACTTGTAAGTCTTGTTTAAATTCTGGGCTTAGCTTGCCGTGCTCAACTTTATAAGCTTCAACCATTTTTGTAGCTATACTTGGTCTTGGTCCCCAATCTGCAATAACCTCATCCTTAATTTGATCTAGGATAATCAGTTTTGGAATGGACATCGCATCATTGGTCAAAAATTGATTCATTAAGTCCAAATTCTCATCTCTCAATACGATTCGCAACTCTATATTTGGGTTAAGCTCAGCTATTTTATTCATAACTGGCAAACTTGGTGAAGCATCACCACACCAGCTTTCAGTCAAAACTAAAAAAGTCAGTTTTCTATCTAAACTTACAATCCTTTCTTGGAACTCAACAGGGATTTTTAAGGTTTTATCCCAACGGTTCATACGTCTATCATTCAGCTGGGTGTATTCTATTAAAGCCTTAGATTGGGTTTCTCCAGTAGTTTTCCCATCTATTGCAAGTTCATATACTTTATCTCTATAAATTCCATATGATACTCCCCTGGATAAGCTATCATTTATAATATCGATTGTATTTCTATCTTGAACTGTATTCATGTTTTCCTTTCTAATATTCCATTTGTAGGTATTCTTAGAAAAAACTTACAATGATCGCTTTTTAATCATTCCTCCTCGTGTATCGTTAATACGATGCATTACCACAAAGGCTTTGGGGTCTATTTTTGAGATTTCAGTATTTAATCTACGGATTTCCAATCGCGTGATGACTGTGAAGATAACATCCATTTCTGTTTGATTACCATGCTTACCAAAACCGCCACTGCCTTTATAAATAGTTAGTCCACGACCCATTTTTTCTGTAATCATTTGACGGATTTCTTCATTGTATTTTGAGATAATAGTAACCCCGGTATACTCTTCAATTCCCTCAATCACAAAATCCAAAGTTTTAGAAGCAGCCAAATAGGTGAGCATAGAATATAATGCAGTTTCTACCGAAAGGAAATACGCAGCTGCAAGAAAAACAAGAATATTTATTAAAATTATAATGTCGCCAATGGTTGTGCCCAACCTTCGACTCAAAAAAATTGCCAATACTTCCGTGCCATCTAAAACACTACCTCCTCGTATGGAGAGCCCTATTCCCGCACCCAAAAAGAAACCACCAAAAACAGCCACCAATAATTTGTCTTGGGTTACTTCAGGAAAGTGAACAAAGGCAATTACCAAAGCAAGCCCTAAAATTGCTATAGTGGTTTTAATGGCAAATAGTTTTCCTATGACTCTATAGGCCATAATCATAAAAGGAAAATTGACCAGTATAATTAGAACATATAGAGGAAGTGCGGAGGTATTTGCGACCAGAAGCGAAATCCCTGTAGCACCACCATCTATAAAACTATTGGGGAGCAAAAAACTCTCTAATCCAAAAGCAGCTGTGAATATGCCCAAGACGATAAAAAAAGTATCTTTTAGTAAAGACTTGGCAGTAAAGGTTGTGCTACTATTCAATTTGATATGTATTATATTGAAATTATAAATTTTGAGGGTTGACCGCTAAACTCTTGAAGAGGTTTGCCTTAGTCTTAAAGAATTTATTCTGAACTTCATTTTGTTTTAGTTCAGCATCAATCAACTTGCTTTCTCGAGAGTTTATAAGGAACAAAGAGCTTTCTCCAAAACTAAATTTACGTTCTTCTGCAGACAGTAAAGTATTATAATCCATTACGATTCCATCTATTAATTCATTTTGTAAAACGTAAGAATCCAATTCCCTATAAATGGCCAATACTTTATTTTGAATCTCTACCTGTGCATTATCCCGCTCAAACTGTGCATCCTGTAACTTAAACTTGGCCAGCTTTAAAGCTCCACGTTCTTTTCTTAAAAATAGTGGAAATCTAAAGCTAAGACCACCTTTATACTGCTGCGTTTCAAAAGAGCGTATTTGGTCAGGGGTTTCGGTTAAAAAATTATACTCCACATCAATTTTAGGTAGTAGCCTATTAGCTTTTAATCTTTTATCAACAGTAAGCCCATCAATTTTAAAATTTAGAGACCTAAGTTTTGGGTGATTCTCTAAAGTGAAGCTATCTAGGGGTTTCCCCATTATTTCCAAAGTAATGTCAATATCTTCTGCTACGTTCAAATCTGGAATTACATTGTTCTGCAACTCAACCGGCACATCGTTTATCCATAGAAAATTGGATAGCTCTAACGATTTTTTCATCAGTTTTACTTTGGCTTGTTCCAAACTTAAAGCCCTGTTTTGCATTGCAATTTTTGCCTCCACCGTATCAATTGCTGCAATCTGACCTACCAACGCACTGCTTTTAACACCCTCAAAACGTATCTGGGCATTCCTTAAAAAATCTCGAAATATTTCAGCATCATTATATGCCTGGACCCAATCAAAATAGGCCAAAGAAGCATTATATAAAACTTCATTTACCAGTAAATCTTGGTCAGCTTTTGCTTGCTCTCTAAAAAACTTGGCCTTTCTTAAGGTAGCCATGCGTTCATTGATCCAAAAACCTTGGCCTAAAGACATCGAAACTCCAGCACTGTATAGCCCATCTTCCGGTAAAAACTCCGCTGGGTTAATAAACTGACCTTCATTTTGCTCAAAATTACCTTTCAGCTCTATTCCAAAATACGTTGGGATTTTAAATGTGGCATTCAACCTATCCCAATACTCCGTTTCCTTAAACTCTTTTCTGTCATAATCCACTTCAATTTTTGGGTCAAAGCCTCCTCTTGCTTTCATTAAATTGGCTTGCCCCATAGAGATAGTTAGTTGCGCTTGTTTTGCGATGGGGTGGTATTTCTTAACATAACCCAAATACTCATTGAACTTGAGCATTAAAGTATCTTGCTGCGCAGATAGAGCACAACTAACCAATAGGAATAAGAGCAAGGAATATTTTTTCATTCTTATTTCTTTTTAGCATTGGCCATATCATTATCTGGCTGATAATAATTTGGGGGAAATCCATTAAGTTGGCGCCATAGTTCGAACCAGATTGGCACATCTTCCAAGAGTGCAATAGTATTTGCCCCGGAACCCACCCTAAGGTCTTTAGGCCAAGCTTGATCATCTTTATCTGGAGCCAATAATATTCTGTATTTCCCATTTTCACTTATAAAGGTTTCGATGGCAACTACAGTACCACCATAGGTTCCATAAGACACGTTTGGCCATCCACTGAATATAATTGCAGGCCAACCATCGAACTGAATCCTAACTTTCTCACCCAAGTGCACTAATGGTAGGTCAATTGGCTCTACAAAGGTTTCTACGGCCATATCATAATCTGCCGGCATTATCCCAACAAGTTTATCACCCTCTTTAAAAGTTTCACCAATTCCTCCTTGTATAGCTCTGTTTATAAATCCGCTTTGTGGGGCTTTTATATAATACAGATCATTACGAATAGAGTAGTTGGTAAACTCGTTCTCCAATTTTGTAACCTGTGCTTCCGAATCAAACTGATTGGATTGCGCAGTGAACATATCACTCTGTGCCTTGGATATTTTATCTGTATATTCCGCTTGCACCCTATTAATTTCAACTTGGGCATTAATAACTTCATTTTTACTCGCCAGAAGTTTATTTTCTTGCGAAATTAACTTTGCCTGCGTCTCTTGAAGCTTTAGACGTTTTTCTTCAACATCTGTCAATGCCTTTAAACCCTCAGATTGTAGCTGTACTATACGATTGTATTGTCTTTCTGCTATCGAAATGTTTGTCTTAGCGGCTTCAAAATCTATACTGTCACTCTTTACTTTAAGATTGGACTGCAAAAGCTTGTTTTTTGCCTGCTGTAACTTTAAAGAACGTTCGCTTGACAATGCTCCTATCTGATTGTTAAGAGCCTTTACTTTACCTTGATAAGAGCTGACGGACATTTCTTTTGCCTTAATTTGTTGTCCTGTTCTTTCAACTAGATTAGGGTCAAAATACTCGTTCTTGATTTCTGAGATAAATAAGATAGTATCACCTTTTTCAACAAAGTCGCCCTCTCTTACGTACCATTTTTCAATCCTACCAGGAATTTGAGATTGAATCGTTTGCGGTCTTTGATCAGGTGTTAATGTTGTTAGATAACCTTTTCCGGTGATATTCTGTGTCCATGGCAAAAAAAGTACAATGAACCCCAAAATTGAAAATGCTGCCAAAAACCTATTAAACTGCTTATAGTGTTTTTTATGAAACACTTTTTGAGCCGCTTTAAATCTGGAAAGGTCTACTTTCTCATTTAATTTATTCGGTGAAATATTAAGCATTTTTGTTCGTTTTTTCGTTCAACAATCTTCCATTTTCCATAGTGATGATTCTGCCACATCGCCTTGCCCATCTAGAATTCTCGCTAACTACAACTAAAGCCCATCCGTTGGAAGGGTCGCTCAAGAAACTCATTATCTCTTCCGATTCCTTTTTATTGAACTGATCTAACGGATCTTTTAAAATCAAGAGTTTTGGTCTTCGGATAATACTACGAGCCAATACAATTTTCTTTGATACTGAAGTAGGAATCTGTTTCCCTTCTGGATATAAGATTGTTTTTAGCCCTTGGGGTTGTTCTTTTACAAAACCTGTTAGATTTACCTTATCTAAAGCCCAATAAACATCTTCTTGTGGAATTGAAGTATCCCCAAAGGTGATATTATTTAAAATAGAACCTTCAAAAGGAGATTCCTCGGTCAAGGATTGTCCTAAATGTGAACGATAATAATTTAAATTTACTCCTTGTAACGCAACATCGTTTACAAAGATTTTACCCTCATCTGGAGCTAAAATGCCTGCTATCAATCTTAAAAGTGTAGACTTACCGGAACCACTGGGGCCTTGAAGCAAAATGGAACAGGTAGGCGTTATGGTCAATGAGACATTATCGATAATTTTTTTATCCCTATCCGGTACTTGATAAGAGACGTCTTGAAGCTCAACCGTAAAACCTTCACTTTGTTTAAATGGCATTTCTCCCTCAAGTGGCTCTAAATCTTTATCAACAACTTGACCAAGTTTTTCAAGTGAAGTCAAAAGATCATAGAAAGTTTCCAATCCCAAAATCAATTTCTCCACAGAACTTATGACCAGTAGGATAATGATTTCAGCTGCAACAAACTGACCTATATTCATCTCTTGATTTAATACCAAAAGACCACCAATTAAAAGTAACCCAGCAGTAACAAGTACTTTAAATCCAATCATTTGGATGAATTGAATTACCAAGACCTTAAAATGGCTTTCCCTCGCCTCTAAATAATCGGCTACCAAAGCATCATTTTTGTTGATTGCGTGCGAGGTTTTCCCAGAAAGCTTAAAACTTATGATAGAGCGTGCTATCTCCTGCAGCCAATGTGCCACTTTATACTTGTTCTTGGACTCTTCCAAACTTGTTTGCAGCCCTTTTTGGGCGGTAAATTTAAATACCACATAAATCAGCAATAGTAGTAGAATACCATAAATAATGAAAAATGGGTGGTAAAAAGACAACAACAGAAGACCAAAAATGATTTGTAGCAAAGCTGCCGGAAAATCTATTAGAATCTTGGACAATCCCTTTTGTACAGTTAATGTATCAAAAAAACGATTTGCCAACTCTGGTGGATAATAGTTTCTAAGTTCGCTCATCTTAATTTTTGGAAAGCGATAAGCAAATTCAAATGAAGCTCTAGTAAATATCTTTTGCTGCACATTCTCTATAATTCGAATCTGCATTAATTGTAAAGCACCTACAAAAGCTACCCCCAAGGTTACCAAAACCACCAATACAATCCATGAAGTACTTACTTGCGCACCCTGTATTAAATTGATAATTGCCTGTATTCCCAAGGGTAAGGACAGGTTTACCAAACCTGCAAAAATTGCATAGTAAAATATCTGGAAAACGTCTTTCTTATCCAGTGAGAGAAGACCAATTAGACGTTGCCAAGAGGTCAAAATTGTTTTAGCCATGGTTAGATTGGTTAAGTGTTTTAAAAACTAAGTCTGAAATAAAGCTGCCGGGAGTTTTTACAGTATCACAATTAGTTAATGTTGGGAAATGATCTTTTAAAAAATGTTGGTATAAAGTGCTTTCCAAAATTGTACTCGCCAAACTAGATGGATATTTGTAACTAGGAGATACCTCTTTTATCATATCTTCCAAACGATTTACCATACGTTTATAAATAGTAAAATAACCTTCTTTATTCTCTTGATCTACTTCTTTGGTAAGAAATGACTTTGAAGACTCATTCACTACTATTTTGTTAAGAAGTACTTCATTTACATGTGAAAAAGCATTGTCTTCCACTATTGTTTTGCTAACAATTTCAATAGCCCTTTTCAATTTTTCATTAACATCTGTGATGCTATTGGTAGCAAATACCAACTGATACTCCAACCAACCCCAATACCAAGATGTTAGATATACCAGTAACTTATGTTTATTTTCAAAATAGCGATATATTGAACTTTCATTGGAATCTATTTTAGACCCTAACTTTTTAAAAGTGAAACTTTCAAATCCAATTTCATCGATCATTAAAATACTGTGCTGAATAATTCTTTTTCCAAGATCTGAGGATTCAGGGTCCTTCACATAAATCTTATCGTTAATCGCAATTTTAACGGTTTGCAAAAGTCTTTCCATTTTTCTTTTCTTAATTGGAACAAATATAATAGTATTACTTTCAATATATAATAGTTTAACACTCTTTTAACGAAAGTAAAACTTGTAATTTGAGCTATTTTCCTATTTTTGAGTGATTTTAATGCTTGACTATGAAACACTTATACATATTATTACCTATTCTATTTTTAACGCAAATGCTTACTGCACAACAAAATGAATATTTTAAGAAGTTTGAACATTTCACTGAAAGCCGAGGTAATATGGAGAGCGGTTTAATAATCACGTTACCATATCAAGAAAGGGTAAGATTGGAACAAGGCCTAAACTCCAACTCAGACTTGGGACCTCGTTTTAACTATTTTGGAACAGTGGTAATTGTGGATCAAATGGATGTTTTGCCAAATGGCACCAAACAATTGATATTACGCCGAGAGGACGGACGCAACTTCTATGGATACACTGCTTTTTTGAAGGCAACCTTATCCAATGAAAATATAATGAAGGAAGAAACAGACTTAAACTAATCTACATCCATAATGGCTTAGATAAACTTTTTTGTTCTCCAAGCATCTGTTAAAATCGATAATCGCTAGTCATCAACTTTTAGCAGATGCTTAATACATCTTTGACTTATGATTTTATTGCATATTTCCTGTAATTCCCACGAACAGGCCAACAGTATTGTTGATTTTTTAATTGATGAAAAGCTAATGATTGACGCACTTGTATCTGACAGTATGCTTTTTAAACAATTGAATCTAGGCAAGAAAGAAAGCTTGCATCAAGTATTGATAATGGGAACCACAAAGGCATTACTATTTAAACTGATAACACAAAAAATAAAAGCCAAATACCCTGACAATATGCCTCTAATCTATGCTACACCTATAGTATATATGGAAGAAGAACAGACAAAACACCTACAAGATGAACTTAAAAAAGTTTAATCCGTTTAAAATTTCCAAAGCCACTGGTACTAATGATATAATACAGTTGGTCGAGGGTAGCTTTAGCCCTGCTGAAGCTGCAGACGTATTGCTTTCATTAATCAATTATAAAATTAAATTTCATTCTGTTCAAATTCTAAACCTTAAAGAAATTGAAAAAGATGCCGTTAAGAAGTCAGAAAAAAGAATTGAAGAATTAAAAGACGCTAAGAATAAGGTTACAGAATTAGTTTTAAATGCTAGAAAAAAAGGAGAAAATCTTAAAATTAATAGTACTATTACAGTGACTACAGAAAAAATAACAGCTCCATAAATTACTCTTTTCTGTATTGCGTAAACCAGTCAAACTCGTTTTGTATAATCCTTTCCTTTTCTTTCTCTAGATAATCCAAAAAGGTTTTTGCTACTGGTGAGAATTTTTTTGAGTGTATCCAAATAAGGTTCCAATTGGTTTTTATAGGCAACCCAGGAAGCTTATGTATTTTTAAACTCTTATTCATCAATTCATTCTTAATACCTATCACTGGCATTATAGAATAACCTAGTCCAGCAACTACTGCTTGTTTTACAGCTTCGTTAGAGGTAAGCTCGATTTTCTTGGATACTTGTATCTTCTTAGAATTTAGGTAATCCTCCATCGCCATACGTGTAGCAGAGCCATTTTCACGAAAAATTAATGATGATTTGGGCAAAGATTGTAGATTAATTTTGTTTTCAGACTCCATTTTGGATCTATTCCCTACCAAATAAAGAATATTTTCCATTAGCTCAACCCTATTAATATTTAAATGTTTTGGCAATACAGATACCAATGCAAAATCTACTTCGTTATTCTCCAAATTTTGTATCACTGAAGCCTTGTTGGTTACATCCATTATCAAATCAACTCCAGAATGATTTTCCATAAAACCAGATAAAAAATAAGGCATCACATATTTTCCAGTTGATACTACTGAAATTTTTAATTGCCCTGCCAGATTCCCTCCATATTCCAGTGTTTTATAGTTGATTGCATGAATCTCACCCAATGCTTTTTCCGCCGCTAAAGCAATTTCTTTTCCAAATTCTGTTAAAAATAGTTTACGTCCCACCACTTCTGTTAAAGGAATTGGAAATTGATCTTGAAAATTTTTAAGCTGTATGGATACTGCTGGCTGGGTCAAATGCAGTTCTTCAGACGCTCTTGTAATACTTTGATTTTGAGCAACTTTAACAAAAATTCTTAGCTGATTAAGTGTATAATTCATTAATTATTTTTATGTATATCATTATAAATATAAATAATAATATATGAATTTAATCTATAACCTTTGTAAAAAATTAGCATGATGTTATTTAAAATTCCAATTACACAAAAATTCACACAGAAGAAAGAAGCGACCAAATTGAATGACATTTTATATCCAATATATTTTGTGATAATGGGTCTCATCTTTGGTAGTGTTCTTTTACTGTCTGCCCTCAACAATTTCCTCTTTTTTGGTCATCTGGCTGTTTCAATGTTTATCATTTTTGGCTCAATGACCATTCATCTGCTAGGAAATCAACAAACAAAAAAATATAAATCTTAAAAAAATCAAAACATGGAAACAATGGTTAAAACAAAACAAAAAATTCAATTGGTGGATGGGACTTTTACACCTTCTGAAGCTGGAGATGTTATTCTAGCACTTTTAGACGAAAAAATAAACTTCCACAAATTACAACGTATTTCTTGGTGCGAAGGGAGTGACAAAGCAGATACAGAGTACCCAGACGGAAGAATTCAAGAGCTTCAAGAGGAGAAAAGAATTGCTAAAGAATTCATCGCATCAGTAAGAAATGAAGGAAAAAGACTTCGCATAGATGGAATTCTTAACATCACTTTAGAAGGATAAAGCCTTAATGGACTTTCACTTACTTATTGACAACCTGACCAACCCTGCACTGCTATTTTTCTTCTTAGGAATAATAGCGGTGCAATTAAAAAGTGATTTAGAGATCCCACCTAATTCATCAAAGTTTATATCACTTTACCTACTTTTTGCAATTGGATTTAAAGGTGGGCTAGAACTTTCGCACAGTGAACTAAGCATGGAAATAGTATGGTCCTTGGTCTTTGGAATATTGCTCGCCATTTTTGTGCCTTTATATGCTTATTTTATCTTAAGAAGAAAGTTCTCAGTTGAAAATTCTGGTGCAATTGCTGCGGCTTATGGGTCTGTTAGTGCAGTCACTTTTGTAACTGCAATTTCATTCTTAGAAATGGAACAAATAAATTTTGGAGGCCACATGGTGGCGGTTATGGCATTAATGGAAGCACCATCCATTATAGTTGGTGTTTTATTAATGTCGCTTTACAAAAAAGAAAAACCAAAAAATGGGGAGGTCAAAAAAGTATTCCACCATGCCTTGACCAATGGTAGTGTATTACTGATATTGGGTAGTTTGGTAATCGGCTTTTTGGCGAACGATCAACAAGCAGCTGGCATCAAACCTTTTACCACAGACATTTTTAAAGGATTTCTTGCTGTTTTCCTATTGGATATGGGAATAACAAGTGGGAAAAAGTTGAATGATTTTTTAAAGAAAGGATGGTTTGCACTACTACTTGCCCTTGTAATACCAATAATTAACGGGGTTTTTGTGGCTTGGTTTAGCCAGTTTATCACAGGAGTTGAAGGAAACCGTTTTCTTTTTGCAATTTTGGCTGCTAGTGCATCCTATATAGCTGTTCCTGCAGCAATGCGTATAGCTGCACCTAAAGCTAATCCAAGTTTATATTTACCTATGGCGTTAGCAATTACCTTCCCCTTTAACATAACACTTGGCATGCCACTTTATATGTATATTGTACAAAATTTTTAGTGCAAAATGCAAAAACATAGATGTGGTTGGTGCGAAGGTGATGAGCTTTATGAAGCCTATCATGATGATGAATGGGGAGTCCCCTTAAAAGACGACGTTACACTTTTTGAATTTTTGGTTTTGGAAACTTTCCAAGCTGGGCTTAGCTGGATTACGATTCTTCGTAAACGCGAAAATTTCAGAGAAGCCTTTGACAACTTTGATTACAGGAAAATTGCAAAATACAATCAAACTAAGATTGATAAACTGTTACAGGATGCGGGAATCATAAGAAATAAATTAAAAGTAAACGCAACAGTATCAAATGCTGTAGCATTTATGAAGATTCAAGAAGAGTTTGGTAGCTTTAGCAATTATATATGGGGTTTTGTAGATGGGAAACCAATCAAAAACGCTTTCAAAAACTATAAAAATGCTCCTGCAAAAACAGAACTTTCAGATAAACTGAGCAAAGATTTAAAAAAACGTGGATTTAAGTTTGTAGGGAGTACGGTTGTATATGCCACCATGCAGGCTATAGGAATGGTAAATGACCATGAAACCAATTGCTTTAGATACCATGAAGTATAAAGTCTTCCTTCTTTTTGTCCTATTCATCGGTGTTTCTTCAGTTGTTTCCCAATCAAAACAAGAACGGGAATTTAGAATTAAAGAAAGTGAATTCCCCAGTTCTGCCAGAAAACTTATAACACCTTATTTGGGTAATGCCAAAAGAGTTCGGTTTTATAAGGAGGTTGATGGTGACAAAGTTTCTTTTGAAACTAAGTTTAAGAAAGGGAAGCTAAAATATAGCGTTGAGTTCAGTAAAAATGGTGAATTAGAAGATGTAGAGTTTATTATCAAAAAAGTGGACATTCCAAACAGGACTTTTGAAATGATAAGCAATTACTTAGCCTTAAATCATCAGAAATATCGAATTAAAAAAATTCAACAACAGTATCTTAACCAGGAAGAAAATCCTATAAGCGTATTAAAAGCTGCTTTCCAGAATTTAATCTTACCCGAAATTAATTACGAATTAATTGTAGCTTCAAAAGATGATAAAGGCTACTCAGAATATGAAATCACTTTTAATTCAGATGGTGAACATCTGCTTTCCAGAAAGTTAGTAAAGCCAAAATATGACCATATTCTTTACTAGAACTTTTCAACGGGCTTCTTTCTGCATGCTTTTTTTGATTAGCTTATCAAGTGTTGCACAAGAAAATTTTACTGCTTATTGGCAACCTTCCATAGCGGTTAATTATGATGTTACTTCAAGGTATTCAAATAATTTTTCCATTCAAAACAGAAACTATATTTACGATAATGAAACTACCGAATTCTCTATACGGCAAATAGATGTATCCCACTATTCAAATCTTAGAATACGTGACAATCAAAGCGTAGCTTTTGGAATCTTGTATCGTTTTAGGGAAAATTTTGATGGGGGCAACAATGAACTTCGATTAACACAACAATATAATTTACAGTATAAACCTTATGTAGTACGTTATGGACATAGACTGCGTAGTGAACAACGCGTTACCAGTTCAAAAACTACCCATCGTTTTAGATATCGTTTTAGTTTAGACTTCCCGCTTCAAGGAGAAAAATTGGATATAGGTGAACCATATTTTGTAGGTAATTTTGAAAACTTACTAAGTGCTACAAAAGAACAGGAGCCACAATATGATGTTCGCCTTACCTTAAATTTTGGATGGAAACTAAGTGAAAAGACCAAATTGCAGGTAGGTTCAGAATATCGGTTGGAAGATTATAGCCAAGATTTAGAACAAGTGCTATTTTTTTTAAGTACCCTGAACATCTCCCTGTAAAATTTTTATAAACTCATTTCTAGAAATTTCTTCCGCCCCTAAACTTTCTAAATGTTTAGTATATACTTGACAATCGATAAGTCTATATCCTTCAAATTTCAATTCTTCCACCATATGTATAAAAGCAAACTTAGAAGCATTGGAAACCAGACTGAACATGCTTTCCCCGCAGAAAATGTCACCCAAGTCAATTCCGTACAATCCCCCTACAAGTTTATTGTTCTGCCAAACCTCATAGGATTTGGCAAAGCCTTTTTCATAAAGTTCACAATAAGCGTTGATCATGTTTGGTGTTATCCAAGTTCCATCCTGCCCTTTTCTCACCAACTTTGCACATTGCTCAATAACTGTTTTAAAACAGGTGTTCTTTGTTAATCGAAATTGATTACTTTTTAGCACTTTTCCCATGCTCTTGGAAACCTTCAATCTATTAGGATATAAGACCATTCTAGGGTCTGGGCTCCACCAAAGAATAAGGGCATCTTCATTAAACCATGGGAAAATTCCACTTTGATATGCTAATAGCAATCGTTCAGGTGATAAATCACCCCCGACTGCTAATAGGCCATCTTCATTTGCAGTTTCTACAGCAGGAAATTCCAATCGGTCATTTAGAAAAAATAAAGAGCGGTTTTTACCATTATTTTCCACGAGAACAATTTTTTATTAAAGTTAGGTATTAGCCACTAGAAAATAAGTAAGCCTAGAATGTAAATTACACTCCCCACTAACATAAATAAAAGCGTGTAGGGTAGAATTTCCTTTGCCTTTAACTTTGTAATGCCCAATAATGGAAGCGCCCAAAAAGGCTGAAGCATATTTGTGATTTGGTCTCCATAGGATAAGGCCATTATTGCTTTTGGCAATGGTACGTTTAAAGACAAAGCGGATTGTAGCACAAGTGGTCCTTGCACTGCCCATTGACCTCCACCGCTTGGCACAAAAATATTTACCAACCCTGCACTAAAGAAGGTGAAAATAGGTAAGGTTGTCTCTGTGCTGATTGATACAAAGAAATCAGAAATTTGGTTTATCATTCCACTATTCCCCATAATTCCCATGATTCCAAAATACAACGGAAATTGAATCAAAATCCCGGCAACATCTCCAATGGCTTCCTCTACTGCAACCAAAAAGCTTTTAAAGCTACCATGGAGTACTACTGCCAATCCCAACATAAAAAAGTTGAGCATGTTCGGGGTAATGTTTAAGCTTTGTAATGAAGGCAAATACTGGATTAAAAAAACACCTAGAATAAGAGTTCCAAAAATAGTCGAAGCTAGCCTAGAGTAATCCAATTTTTCCGCTCCAACCAGATTTTCTTTACCTATTGACTTAAATTTATATTGGTTTAACTGAATATTACTTGTAAAAGATTTTCTACCCAAAGCATAAACCAATGCTGAAATTGAAATAAGGACCACAAAAAAGATGATAAGATTTGAAGTGCTAAAAACTGTTGAAGCAGTTGAAATTGATGAGGGCAATTGGGAAATAATATCTCTACCAACAGTATCGCCCAATAACTCCTTTAAATGACCAGTTTCTGAGACTTTTATGGGAGCAGAACCACTTATTCCTCCATGCCAAACCATAAGCCCTCCATATCCGCAGGCACCAATTAATGGATAATTCAGTGGAATTGAATTTTCCTGGGCATATTCTCCAACTTTTCTTGCTAAAATTGCTCCAAAAATTAACCCAAGTCCCCAATTAAAAAAAGAAACCAACATTGTTGAAAAAACAACTAAAACAGCTGCATTGGAAGTATTCTTGACATGTCTTGTAATACTGAGAATCAGACGCTCCATTGGCTTGCTCAATACTAGAACATGTCCCAGTACTAAAATGAGCATCATTTGGTAGGCAAAAACCAAAAGGTTGTTGTTCCAAATACCACTTTCCCAATAAGAAAGAATAGTAAAAAGATGATTTTCCTTAGTAGTACTTTCCGTGAAAACCATTGCTAACACTATAGTTACCAGTGTCAATAACACTGCAATGGTAAAAGGCGAAGGCAAATACCTTCTAAATAAGTTCTCTATAAGCTTAGTAAAGCCCATTCGTTAGAATGGCAAATCGTCGTGGTCTTCCTCTTTTATATTATCTACAGGTTCAAAAGCTTCCATAGGCGGTACCGGCGGCATATTATCTGTGGCTGTTTCTTCTTGAAGGTTTTCAATACGCCATCCTTGAATAGAGTTAAAGTATTTTGTCTCTCCTTGAGGGTTTACCCATTCCCTACCTCTTAGGTTGATACTTATTTTAACCATTTGCCCCACACTATAGTTGTTCAACAAATCACATTTATCCTGAACAAATTCAACCACAATATGCTGAGGGTATTGCTCCTCGGTAGTAACAACTACTTCTCTTTTTCTAAAACCATTGTTGCCATAAGTTTTAGTCTCATCTATCATTTTAATTCTTCCCTGAACTTCCATGTGTGTCTCTTTTGTATAAGGCTCAAAAATACGTGAAAACCATCACTTTCTAAAACTTGTTTATGAACTCCTTTTCAACAATTACACTCTTTTTACGTTATCTTTAAATACAATTAAGCCATTAATGGAATTCAATCCCAAACGACGGACTTCGAATATCATTTTGCTGATTTCAGCTTTTGTTATTGTTAGCCTTATTCTTTGGAATACAAACATCTTTTTTGAAAAATTTAAGCAAGAAGAACGCTTAAAAATAGAAAATTGGGCGGCGGCACAAGCAGAGCTGTTAAACTCTTCAGTAGATCAAGAACTTGGAAATCTTCCTGTCCAAATATTACAGAACAACGCATCTACTCCCATGATTTTAATTAATAAAGATGGTAGCTTTAAAACACATAACATGCCTGAGGATTTAGAATCTGACTCTTTAAGGCTTCAAAAAAAAATTCGCCAATTTAAAAATGAGAATGACCCTATTCCTATGTCCTATAAGGGTGAGGAATTGGCAATGTTGTATTATGGAAATTCTGAAGTATTGAACAAACTTAAATATTACCCAATAGCCCTATTACTTATTATTTTCCTTTTTGCAGCGGTAATCTTCTTTTTCTTTAAGACCAATAAAGCATCAGAACAAAACAAAGTATGGGCAGGTATGGCCAAAGAGACAGCGCACCAGATTGGAACGCCACTCACATCACTTTTAGGCTGGAATGAGTTGTTAAAATCAGAGAACATAAATCCGGATATCACTAAAGAGATTGAAAAAGATATTTCTCGTTTGCAAACCATAACGGAACGCTTTTCTAAAGTTGGCTCTGTTCCTAAATTAGAACCCCACGATATTGTTGCTGAAACTGAAAAAGCCTATCAATATCTAAAGCGTAGAAGTTCTAAACTAATCCATTTCTCATTTAGTTCCGAAATTGAGGAACTACCTGTTCTACTAAATCCACCACTTTACAATTGGACCATTGAAAATTTAGTGCGAAACGGGATTGATGCCATGAAAGGAAAAGGCAATATTGCCATACAAATAGAACGACATGGAAATTATGTGCATATAATGGTATCGGACACTGGTCACGGGATAGCAAAAAGTGAATACCAAAATATATTTAATCCTGGGGTAACGTCTAAAAAGAGAGGCTGGGGCCTTGGACTTTCTTTAGTTAAAAGGATTGTTGAAGAGTACCATAAAGGAAAAATTAAAGTATTTTCGTCCAGTAAAGAAGGAACAATCATGCAAATTTCCCTTAAAGCAAATGTATAGTCATGGCAAAGGAAAAACAGATTGCGATTAAAGATGCCGAAATCACCAACAACTGCCCCGAGTGTTTTAATCAGGAGCTAAAGCTTACATTTTATCAAAAACATACGTATAACCCTTTTTACCATAAAACCACGGGAGAAGTTACACACGAAATTAAGTGCAAAAAGTGCTACTCCATAATCTATCCAGTAAATTGGACCCCTGATATTGAGCGCGTTTTTGAATATTATAATAAGCTTGTTGAGCCGGATAAAAAATCTATACGGTTTACCACACTGTTCTTTATTCTACTCTTGATCTTACTTGCAATAATAGCTACAGGAGTGTATTTGTATCTTGAGGGGATTATTTGAGCTTTGCCCTAATCATCTCGGCAATTTCTTCAAATGCTGAAGGTTCTAATTTTTCTTTATGTTGAAAAGTGGCATTTTTCATAGTATGCAGCGGAATCAAATGTACATGAACATGAGGGACTTCTAATCCAATAACAGTCATACCAACACGTTCACAAGGAATAGCACTCTCAACCGCTTTACCAACTTTTCTACTAAAGTTCATCAGGCCCATGTAGGTAGCTTCATCTAAATCCAAGATTTTATCCACTTCTTTTTTAGGAATACAAAGTGTATGCCCCGCAGAATTTGGGTTAATATCTAAAAAAGCAAAGAAGTCATCATCCTCTGCAATTTTATAACATGGAATATCCCCATTAATTATTTTGGTAAAAATACTAGGCATTGGTGATGGTTTAACTAAAATCCTATTAGATTGATAGGATTAAATATAGTTAAATAGAAATTCCTATGACCTGGTAATCTCTAAAATATCAAATTTTAAGGTCCCGTTCGGTACGGTAATTTCTGCAACATCACCCACAGATTTTCCCAGTAGGCCTTTGCCAATAGGAGAGGTAACTGATATTTTACCGGTTTTTAAATCTGCTTCACTCTCCGCTACCAAGGTATATTTCATTTCCATACCATTTGTTTGGTTCTTTAACTTTACCGTAGATAGCACCAATACTTTTGAGGTATCTAATTGGGACTCGTCAATAAGCCGTGCGTTGGCCAAAGTTTCTTCCATCTTGGAAATCTTCATTTCAAGTAGACCCTGAGCCTCTTTGGCCGCATCGTATTCTGCATTTTCCGAAAGATCACCTTTGTCGCGTGCTTCGGCTATAGCTTGCGATGCTTTAGGACGCTCCACATCCCTTAAATGGTCCAATTCTTCCCGTAACTTCTTTAAACCTTCTGGTGTGTAATAAGATATTTTACTCATATCACAATAATTTTATGCAAAAGAACACTGCAGAAAACGCGAAAAGTCTTCCCAATGTTCATAATTCTATTTAATCGAAAAATCCTCTGCTACAACTATATCTCTATAGCTTTTTAGCGAGGATTTAACGCAAATATACACATTTTTTAGCCATTTTTGTCTCTAAATTCTTATAGATGAAGTACCTTTTTGGTTCACTCCTTTTAGTTTTACTCCTTTCATGTGAAGGCAATTCAACGAATAGAAATCCATTCTTACAAGAAGTATCTTTTAGGTTTGAATTAAATCTAAACTTACCCTTGTACAATGGATTAAATAATATAGGAAACCCTGTTTATGTTGGGAATACAGGTGTTGGAACCCGTGGTGCATTTGTGATGCGCAATAGCATAGACACTTTTATCGCTTTTGAAGCTAGTTGCCCCAATCATGCCCCTAATAATTGTTCCACAATGAACATCGAAGGTCAAAATGTAATCTGTTCTTGCGAAGATTTTGAATACAGTCTTTTTACTGGTGGGCAATTGAATAGACCAGATGACGGAAATCGTTATTACGACCTTCTATTTTATAGAACTACTCAAAGTGGGAATTCTGTAATAATATCTAACTAAATAATCCCTAATATCTTATCCATTACCCAGCTAGTATGCAACGCTGTTTTACCTGTTGAAGGATGCTCAGAAAACCCTAAAAGATGGTGGCGAATGTTGTCCACATGATATTGGTGCAAGTGCTTTGGATGTTCAATTACAAGCGATTCATCCACATCTTCTGAATCTATTTCTATAGGATAATCATCCAATACCGAAAAACGGATTTCCCCTTTAGAACCAAATATTTCTACTCTGTCCTGGCGTTCGTGAACGCCAAAAATCCAGCTTCCCTCACCGGTGATGCCATTTTCATGAATCCAACTTCCAGTTATCGCATCATAAGCTGAATATAACCCTTGTTGGTTGATGGAAAATCCTTTAGCATCTTTAATATTTCCTAGTAAGAACGTGAATAAATCCAAGCCATGGCAAGCCAAGTCATCAAAATAGCCTCCACGCGCAATCTTGGCATCTGTCCTCCAATTATACTTTCTACTCAAGTCCAATTCACTCACTGTTCTACTTTTATACCAACGAATATGCCTTACTTTTCCAATTAAGTGATTATCCAACCATTCTTTAATTTTAAGAAATCGAGGTAAGGACCTGCGATAATATGCCATAAATAGCGGAAGGTTCTTATCCTGAAAAGTATTATAAATTTCTAGGCTATCCTCATATGTGGGTGCCATAGGCTTTTCTATACAACATGGTTTTCCAGCCTTAGCTACTTGCAATCCATATAGCTTATGGGTATCTGGCGGGGTTGCAATGTAAACTGCATCAATGTTTGGGTTATCTATTATTTCGGAGGCATTAGTAGTGTAGAAAGGAACATGGTGTCGTTTTGCATAATCCTTGGCTTTAGAAAGGTCGCGTCTCATCACACCTTCAAGCTCAAAACCATCCGCCAAGTTGTAAGCGGGACCACTTTTTATCTCAGTAACAGCCCCGCATCCAATAATTCCCCATTTAATGTTTTTTTTTCAAAAAAAGGTTTCAAAGTAGCTGTTTTGAATTTCCTTTAAAAGTAACCAATGTCCTTAAAAATTAACCGTTGCACCTACAAGAAAATTAATTCCCGCTTGTGGGTAATATCCTGCTCCTTCAACAGTAGTTATTGTTCCAGGGTTAGAAAAGTCGTCATCAAAAGTGAAAAAATAACCGTTTGATTCAAACTCAGCATTAAGAATATTGTTCACCAACCCTGAAAAAACAATACTTTTTAAAAATCCATTACAAGAAAGTTCATACTGTAGATTTAAATCTGTCTGAGAATAGGCATCCAAAACCGACCCTTCAGAATCTATATTACCCATATATTGTTTTCCAACATATTTGGATAACAATGCAATTTGAAACTCTTGAACAGGAGCGTAGGTAAACATATTTCCGATAATTACATTAGGTGAATATGCAATATTAGTATTCCCTAAGTTTTGTAAAACACCATCTCTTTGAAAAACAAAATCTTGATTTTTGTTGGTACTCAATGCAATATTAGGTGTTATCCTAAAAACATTGCTTAATCGAATATTGGCATCAATCTCCAATCCCAGACGGTAGCTATCCCCTACATTTGCTCGTAAAGGTGCTCCAACATCATTAAGTTCGCCCGTTAGTACCAATTGATCCTTGTAGTTCATATAATATAGATTGGTACTAACTTGGACATCTGGTGAAACATAACGCCAACCCAACTCAAAATCATTCAATTTTTCTGGTTTTGGGTTTCCATTTTCATAATCATTCCGGTTTGGTTCCCTGTTGGCTACAGCATAAGACAGATAGAAATTGTTGCTTTTATTTAAGTCATAGGTTATACCTGCTTTTGGATTAAAAAAATTGAAGGTGTCATCCACTATGCCCGTATCTTCCCCATTAGCCTCATATCCTACGGTTCTATACTGCAAATCTCCATACAAAGACCACTTGTCGTTCAATTTATAATTTGCTTTGGTATAAACATTGAAATCTGTTTTAGTAGAATTATCATCATAATAGAGATCTCTATATTCACTATTACTTGCGAAACGAGCCCAGATAACTTCACCGAAATGGTCACCTTTATAAGTATTCCAACCTCCACCTATGATTAAATCAAGTTTATCCTTTTGATAGTTGGCAGAAAAAACTGTTCCATAAAAGTCATTATCCAACCAACGGCGACGGATCAAATCTGTAGTGTTTACTTCTTCTCCATTTACAGTCAAGGGCTCAAACCCGTAGGTTGCGAAATCATCGTCTTCACGAAACTGTTCAAAGAATCCTCTTCCTCTGGTATAATGCAAGGCAATATTTGTGCTCCAAAAATCTGAAAGCTGCTCATTCCAAAGTAGTTGGAAATGGTCCTGCTTATAGTTATCGACTTCGTTTTCATAAAATTGCGTGACACCATTTTCGTCTGTATAAATCCCAGACGGATTAAAAGTTCTATCAGTTTCTAGTGTAGCAGCATCAATTCCATACCAAGCTTGATAGGTAATCTCGTGTCCTCCAAATAGCAACGCTTTTATTAAAGTATTGTCATCTTTATATGCTCCTTGCAAAAAATAAGAATCCAGTTCTGATGCTGCTCTATCTATATAACCATCAGATGTAATTCTAGATAGTCTACCTGAAATTTCTATATGGTCATTTAATAATCCTGTACTGA
Organism: Croceitalea sp. MTPC6; assembly: GCF_036985525.1. Taxonomy (NCBI): domain Bacteria; kingdom Pseudomonadati; phylum Bacteroidota; class Flavobacteriia; order Flavobacteriales; family Flavobacteriaceae; genus Croceitalea; species Croceitalea sp. MTPC6. The sequence continues at coordinate 265,835 of NZ_BTGR01000002.1, read as the reverse complement.
ATTTTATATTATTCCTAAGTGTATTAAAACTCCCAAACGATGATGAAATTTGTCCATAGGCATCTTCTGAAAAACCATCTGTCAGTAAATTTAAACTAGCCCCAAAAGCTCCAGCGCCATTAGTAGAAGTTCCCACCCCTCTTTGCAGTTGTAAACTTTCTGTGGAAGAGGCAAAATCTGGCATGTTTACCCAGAATGTACCTTGAGATTCGGCATCGTTATAGGGAATGCCATTGATAGTGACATTAACCCTTGTTGCATCACTTCCACGAACTCGTATACCTGTATAGCCAACACCTGCACCAGCATCTGAAGTAGTGACCACCGAAGGTAAAAAGTTCATTAAAATAGGAATGTCCTGTCCCAAATTTCTAGGTTTAATATCTTCTTTTGTAAGATTGGAAAAAGTAACCGGGACTGCGTTGGTTACTCTAACTGCCGAGACAAAAACCTCATCAAGGACTACTTTTTTCCCTTGTAAAGTGTCTGTTTGTTGGTTTTGTGCATTTAGCGAAAGTGCTAGGCTGAACAAGGCCATTGTTGTAAAAATAAAAGTTTTAATGCGGCAGTTTCTATTGTTTTTTAAAGGTCGCATTGAACCGCTTTTCTTTTGAGCGGTATTTAAAGAAAAAATTGAATAGAGCGGTTTCATCCGTAAAAATAATTACGAATAAAAGGGGCTATTATTCTAAGTTAAAAATTGATTTTTGCCCACTTAAGGACCATGCTGTTCCATGAAGCGCTTGGCGCCATCCCTTGGCAGCATTACCTGCCCAGGTTCATTGGGTATAATCTCAGCTTTATCCTAAAACGCGTTTAGAAATCAGCACCCCTTTGAGATAGGGCAAATGTAATGCGCAATTCTATAGAAAACAAAAAAGACTACTTAAGTAGTCTTTTAGAATTTTGTCGTTTACTTTTTCTTTTGAATCCACCTTCCGTAAGAATCAATATATACAGTTCTAGCCGTGCCACTACTTAAAACCATGACCAACTTATAGGTATTCTTATTGTTTTTATAAGCCTGTCTTAGTTTAGACGTTGGATATTCCTTTAATATTTCGTCTACTACTGCTGATGGTAGTTCCGATGATTTAATCTTTTTAAATTCATCAATCACTACAATCGATTCTGCTCCCGTTTTAACTGAATCATGATTAGCACTTGAAATATTCCACACCATAACTGTGATTACAAAAAGAAATATTTTTTTCATTCTATAAGCTTTTTAAATTTTAGGACTTATTATTTACGAATTAAAATAACGAATGGATGTTCCGAAAGTTGTTTTAAAAAGAAAAAAGGCTGCCGAAGCAGCCTTTCTCAACCAATCAATACTTAATTGATGGTCTCGGATTAAGCATGGTTAGTGTAACATAGCTAGCATCCTTTCTATAATAATTTTCTTTCATAAAAAAAGGGCCGCATAATCAGTGCGGCCCTACAACCAATCAACCAACCAAAATCCGCGAGCCAGAATGGCTACAGCGGAATGTGAATATCTTCTTTAGTCTTTAATTTATCTTCTTCAGTAGCGTAATTCTCATCTACAACTAGTGCTTCTTCTGTTTTACTTACGCTGTAATCTTCATTAGGGTTTTCAACTTTATTGGTATTGGCAGAAGCAATTACTAATACTCCTATTAATGCTAATCCTAATAACCCCGATTTAAAAATATCTTCCATTCTTTATTGTCTTCATTATATAAGACACAACTGTTCTAAAAAAGTCACATTTTCTCAAAAAAAACTTTATCAGATGGTTTTTATATAAGGATTAACAAACTCTTTGTATCCATTTCTTAATTGTGAGACGTAACTATAATGAGGTAATACCGAACACTAAGGTCATGAAAGATAAATCCAGAAAAAGTTTTACGGTTAAAATAATTGTCAGCTATACCGTGTTGGGACTTTTGGGACTTATTGCAGCTATCTTTATTTATTCAGAAATTAAAACATATACTTCATCTGACCTACTAGAAGAAAATGATAAAAAATTATTACGAACTAGTTCCCTACTAACGGGAATTTATACTTCTGAGAATCTATCTACCATAGCACAACAGCGTAACACAAATAGTAGTCTCAAAAAATACACTCAAAAAGTTGATTCCCTATTTTCAGAAATAGATACTCTAAAAAATAACTCACAAAGCAATTCGCAGAAACAACTGCTGGACAGTATTCGTCTATTACTCCACCAAAAAGTATTTAATGTCTCTGAGCTCCGCAGATTAAGGCAAAAAAATGATAAGAGTACCTCTATCGATTCTCTCCTAAAAGAATTTAATAAGATTGAGCTTTCCATTGGACATATTACTCCTGAATCATTTGTTTCAAACTTTGATGAATTGCCAGAAAAAAGTAAGGAAATTATAAAGGACTATGTTTCTTTTCTGAATAAAAATATTCCCAATGAGGAAAAATCTGAAAAGTTAGATTCTGTTTTAACTGCCTCAAAACTGATGTTATCAGAAGCTAAAGCTCAAAGTGAAAAAACAAAGCTTAATTTAAATAGAAAAGAACGAGAATTATCCAATGCCAACCTTAAGCTGTCGCTAAAATTACAGCGTATTATTTCTATAATTGGTAAAGAAATTGCTGTAAATACGCTAACTAATAAAAAAATAAAGAATGATGCGCTTTCAAAAAGTATCCGCCTTGCAGGTTTAACGGCTATTATAGGACTTTTGATTGTTGCTTTGTTTACATTTTTAATTAATAAAGATTTTTGGAAAATTCAAAACTATAGGCGTAAACTAGAATCTGAAAAAGCCTTTTCCGAATCAGTCTTAAAAAGTAGGGAACAACTAATTGCTACCGTTGGGCATGACCTTAAAACCCCATTGAACACTATTTTAGGATATTCGGAGCTACTAGAAACTACAGCTTTGACCAAAACCCAGCTTACTTATGTTAATAGTGTGAAGTCTGCATCAACTTACGTTGAAGGCTTGACAAATGATTTGTTGGATTTTTCAAAAATTGAAGCTGGCAAAATAAAGTTGGATAAAAAGCCTTTTAGGCTTGATAGACTAATTTTAGAAATCACGAAAAACCTAAAGGAAATTCATAGCAAAAAAGGAGTGGCTCTGCTTTTAGACATTTCAGAAAATTTAGGAAAAGAAGTTATTTGCGACTCCTTACGGATTAAACAAATTTTGACAAATCTTATTGGTAATGCCTTTAAGTTTACCAAAAAAGGGTCTATTACCATTAAAGCCAGTATTAAAAAAAAGAACACAATTTGTATTTCCATAGCTGATACTGGCATTGGTATTAGAAAAGAAAAACAAGAATTAATTTTCAAAGAATTCTCCCAAGGTGGGGACGAAATCGGAAAAAAATATGGGGGTTATGGTCTTGGGTTAACAATCTCAAAAAAGTTAGTTGAACTTCTTAGTGGAAACATTCAACTACAAAGCAAAGAAGGCAAGGGCAGTACTTTTACATTATATCTACCCTTAGAATTTGCTTCTGAGAATGAGGTTACTAAAACTAAAGAACCCAAAAATCTTTCAGGTATTTCGCTATTGATAATTGATGATGATCTGGCATTGTTAGGCTTACTTTCAGAAATGTGTAGAACCATTGAAATTAGCACACATACTTTTTCAACTTTTAATGAGATTAAAAAAAATGATGTCTTGCATTATGATGCGGTTCTAACTGACATCCAAATGCCATCAATAAATGGTTTTAAGGTTACTAAGAAATTAAAATCGGGCAATTATCAGCATTATAAGCAGCAGCCTATTCTTGCTATGACCGGTCAAACCAGTGTTGATGAACAAGACTATCTTTCCAAAGGCTTTTCAGCCATTTTACAGAAACCCTTTTCAAAGGAATTATTCCTAAAAAAACTGACTGCTTCTTTAAGCATAACCCAGTTAAACAATAATAAGTCTTCACAAAACTATTCAATTGAGTTAGAAGAAGATTTATATAATCTAAATGGAATTAAAGCTTTCGTGGGAGATGACATGTCTGCAATACTAGAAATAGCAACTACCTTCTTGAATGATACTAAAGAAAATATGGTAAAATTAAAAGAAGCCGTCAAAAGTGGAAAGGTAAAAAACATTAACGAAATAGCACATAGAATGCTACCAATGTTTCGCCAGCTTAAAGCTCACAACGCAATGCCATACTTAGAAAAATTAGAAGTTATTTCTAATGAAACTAACAAGAATATATTACAGGAAATATTCACTTCACTTAAAACACATGTAAAAGAATTATGTCTTGCCCTAAACACTAATTTAATTACAAATCCAGATTATAATGATTGATTTTGTTATACAGTGTCTTTCTTGTAATCTGAAGTAATTGTGCTGCTTTTGATTTGTTGAAATTTGTTTTTTTTAATGCTTTCACAATCTGATCTTTCTCATATTTTGACTTGGAAAACATATCAGAGGACTCAATGCCACCATTTTTTACTACCTCTTTTGGCAAAACATCTGGTTTGATGTAATCTTCTCTAGAAAGTAACACTGAGCGTTTAATTACATTTTTGAGCTCCCTTAAATTCCCTGGCCAATTATACTTTTGAAAAAGTGTAATCACTTCCTCAGAAAAACCCATTATCCCTTTATTTAAATCAGAATTTGCTTTTTCTAAAAAGTAGTTGGCAAATAACATTAAGTCTTCAAAACGTTCACTCAATGGTGGAATTTCTATTGAAAACTCATTTAATCTATGATACAAATCCTCTCTAAAGTCATGTTTTTGAACTGCATCTAGTAGGTTTTCATTTGTAGCACTAATAATCCTAACATCAATTTCTATTTCGTTGGTGCTACCTACTTTCTTAATCTTTCGTTCTTGAATCGCCCTTAGCAATTGAACTTGATTCTCATAATTAAGATTCCCTATCTCGTCCAAGAACAATGTCCCACCGTTGGCAGCCTCAAAGTGACCAACCTTATCTTGTACAGCCCCAGTAAAGCTCCCTTTTACATGACCAAAAAACTCGCTTGTTGCTAGCTCTTTAGGTATTGCACCGCAATCTACGGCAACAAATTTTTTGTTTTTTCGACCACTGTTTTTATGTATGGACTTGGCAGTAACTTCTTTACCAGTACCGCTTTCGCCAGTAATTAACACCGACATATTTGTAGGGGCAACCAATTGAATGTGTTCCTGTAGTTTTTGGGATTTTTCGTCGATACCAGTGAGTACCCTTTCTTGATTAATGCTTCTCGCTTTAGTTGTTGAATCAATACCTGTTTTTTCAATCTTATTCTTTGAAGTTTTTAAAGACTGATTAACTACCATTAAAATTTCATCAGGGGTAAATGGTTTTGAAATATAATCGTCTGCCCCCTTTTTCATAGCTGCAACTGCAGTACCAACCTCAGCATAGCCAGTCATTACTATTACAGCAGTCTTTGGATATATTGATTTTATTTCAACCAATAAGTTAATTCCGTTACCATCAGGTAAACGAAGGTCAGATAAAATTAAGTCAAAATTAGTAGTGGCAATCTTATTTCTAGCATCAGTTACTGTTGAACACACTTCACTCTTCCAACCATTTTTTAGAAAAAACTTTTGCAACATTTGACCAAACGAAATGTCGTCTTCTACGATTAAGATTTTTTGGGGCATGGGGCTAATCTTACTCTTGTAAAGATACGATGCCCGTGGGGTGTATTTCTTTTAAAGTTATCATAAAAAAGGGGTGTATAAACACCCCTTCCTAAACTTAGTTACGATACTAACTTAACCAAAATCGCCTACATTTCTAACCAATTACCTTCGGCATCCGCATAAAGTGTTCCATCAGTACCATCTTGAGTGGTAACTTCTAATTTGTACTGACCTTCTTCATTAACATATGCTTTATTGATAGTAGCTCCTGCATAATCAGTTTCTAAAGCCTTAACAACAGCAGCTGGTAAGTCAGAAGCCGAAATTTCTTTAAACTCACTTACTTTTACTTCAACACTGATTTCATCTTGAATCATTGTATTTGAAGCAGCAACAACTGTTAAACTTCCTAAAACTAATGCAGTAGCAAAAAATAACTTTTTCATTCTCTATGTATTTAGATTAAACATTTATTTGCTTAGTCTAAAGAGAAAATAATGCCATAGCAGCAATTTTCAGTTTTATAAATTTAAGTTATTGATTTTGAATTACTTATGTATTTTTAAGATTAGGCAATGTTGTATAAAATTGTGTATACTTTAGGAGAAGCTGTATACTTTTTATACACTTTTAAATGATTCCTAGCACAATTATGCTTGATGGGATGGCTTTAATAAATCATTTACGGTTTTAACTGGGTTAAAAGTTACTAAAGGTACTTCTACAAAAATGGTATTCCAAAAGGCCATAGCTCCATTCCAAAGTCCAGGCAATTCCAATGCCTTTAATTCTTTACCTTCTTTGGTTTTGCCTGTGATAAAACCTTGTTTAGAATCCACAAAATCTAGTAGGTTGTATTTTTCCCCTTTGTAATTTCTAATCCCACATACTAAATCCACAGGGTTAAAATGAGTGGAATTCTTTAATATGGAAACTTGTTTTGCATCATCCATATCTATTTGTGCTGACTCAATGATTTGAAGTGAAATACTGCCCTCCGTATCTTTAATCCAAAATGGACCTCCGCCTGGTTCACCTTCATTTTTAACCATTCCACAAATACGGATAGGCCTATTTATTTTTTCTTTTAACTCGACAATTTTTTCGGCTTCAGATTTAGTATCAAAATCTTGTGAAAAGCGGACATTCAATTCTGCCTTTAGAAAATTAAAAATACTTTCTAAATCCTCTGAAGCAGTTGAGATACTATCTAAAAGCTTAGCATATTCAAAAGCTTTGGCTTGTTTTTCTAGCAGAACCCCTGCAAGAACTTTTTTACTATCTGAAACGGCAGCTAGATTCTTTTCAATAACAACGTTATCAATATTCTTAATGAAAATAACATCGGCATCCTGATCATTTAAGTTTTCTATTAATGCCCCATGACCACCCGGTCTAAAAAGAATAGAGCCATCGCTATTTCTAAAGGGTCCATTATTCATGTCTACAGCCAGAGTATCCGTAGCTGATTTTTGGTTAGAATAGGAAACATTAAAACTCGTATTTGTATTTGATGACACTCGCTTTGCAGCACTGTTTTGCTCATCTTTAAACATTGCATCATGTTGTTCTGAAATTGTAAAATGCAGATTGGCTTCACCCTCAGTTTTGGCATAAAGAGCAGCTTCTTTTAAGTGCTCCTCAAAAGGGGTGGCTGAACCTGAATCGTATTTATGAAAAGGAAGCAAACCTTTGGGAAAAAAGCCATAATTAAGACCTTCTTCAGTCAACATCTCATTTACAAATGTATATACTTTTTCACCCTCAGAAGCTCCTTCAATAGTAATCCTTCCCATTATTAAATTATAGAAAGGAAGGCTTTCCATTCCATCTACAAATTGCTTTACATCCTTATCACCTGTTCTGGTAATATAGTCCGAAAGACTTTCTTTAGATGGATTGTAAGCATCTATAAAGTTGAACATTGCCTTGAACATTCTTGAAGCTGCTCCTGATGCGGGCACAAATTTTAAAAGCGAAAGATTGCCCCGTGAGTTTTCGAAATTGCTTATTAATTCTTTTTCTTCATCCCCTGAAAATCTTGATATCCCTTCACCTACAACTGCAGCTTTTTCTAAGTTCACGAAAGGAATACCTTCTTTAAATGTTTCTATTTGAGCTAATACCTGTTCTTTGGAAATACCTTTATTTGCCAATTGTTTAAGATCCTCTTCGCTAAAGTCAATCATAGGTTTTAGAAGTTTATCAATCTGTTCAACAGCAGTTTTAAACCGCTCTTCTTTATTTCCACTTAAAATAATAAAATTCCGCTGGTATCGCTTTAAAGTATCATGAAAATATTCAAACATTTCTTCACGCTCATTCGGCTTATCACGTAAATCATCTGCTTCCCATGTTGTATCTATATTGGTTAAGAAATATAACTGATATGTATTATGTAATGCATGTTTTTCCAGCATTGGGTCACAAGCACCTATATAATAAGCTTCAGAATATACTTTGGTTTCCAGTAAATCTGTATCACAAAATAGAATCTTATTGGCAGTTTTGGTCAGTTTATTCTCTAATTTTATTTGCCCTTTGGCAATTGGCAACAAATCGTGAGGTTCACAGGTCTTTTGTTCTCTATTCCATTTGTCTTGAAGGTACGCTCTAGCATATTCTGGCACCCAAGCAGTTTTATAATGCGCAGCTAGTTGTTTTGCTAATGTAGTTTTACCAGTAGATTCTGGACCAAAAAGGACTACTTTAATAATGTCTGAGGGCTCTTGTTTAAGTTTTTCTTCCATGATTTATAGCCGTAAATGGCAATGATTGTCAAAACTGCAAAAAGCAGCGAACTAAAAATAAGTCCTTTATACCAATATAAGGGCACGGTTATAATGTCTCCAATAATCCAGTAAATCCAATTCTCTAATTTCTTTTTAGCCATTAACCACATTCCAACAAAGAAAATTGCGGTAGTGACCGTATCTATGTAAGCAGTCCAAGTATTGTAACGGTCGGTGAAATAGTAAACTAAAAAAACAAAAACTAATGCACCTACAAATAAAAGCACGGACCATTTTTTTTCCTTAGGAGTTGTTTTAGTAATTGGAACAAAATGAGTCTCATCTACCTTGCGAGTCCATAAATACCATCCAATAATGCTCATAACAAAGTAGTATGCGTTTATGAGCATATCTCCCAAAAGGGAATACACTAAAAGAATATAAACATAGATTCCTGTTGCAATTAATCCTGTAGGATAAACCAGAATATTTTCTCTTTTAGAATACCAAACACTAAGTATTGTAAAAACAACACCTATCATTTCTAAAATGATTAAGTGGGTTGGTACATCTTGGTATTGGGCAAAAAGCCAATCAAAAATGTGGCTCATATTTGCTTCGGTCAGATTTTACAATTTTCATAAACAACAGCCCTTTATCCATTAATTCAAAAGCTGTTTCAATCTCAGTATGCAACACTTGCATGACTTTTCCGTATTCACCAAACACTTGGGTGCTTAGCGGGTTCTCCAGAATAGTAAGTCCTGAAGCTCTTAATTTTTTAATGAAATTGATGATATGTTGTTCAAAATCATCTTGTAAAGGAGAGAAGGTAAGTTCAACAGAAATTTCCATTTTGGAGTTTATAGGTTTAACAGTTTTATTTTTTTGCTTAAAACTACTATTAAACTCATAAACATCTAAACTTTTAAACATCTTCATTCGAGCGAAGCGCATAAACACAAGTAAAACCTTCAAACTCTAAAAAAGAGATATTGTAGTCTGATTTTTTACCCTCATATAGAATTTCAGCACTAGTTTTTTCATCTTCTAGAGCAAAGTCTTTTACATTAATATGGTTTAAAAAACTTAACCCGTGTTGCGCATATATTTTATAAAGTGATTCTTTAGCTCCCCAAACTGTAGTAAGTTTTCTAACTCTTGCTTCATCATTTGCCAATGTGCTATATTCTTCGATTGGCGTAAACTTATAAGCAATTCTAAGTATTTTATCTCGGTGCTTTTCAATATCTATTCCAACTTCGTTGGCTGAACTAATTATAATGGCCGTAAAATTATGTGAATGTGTAATGGATATGTGATTACCATCTTTTAAATGTGGTTTTCCAAACTCATTGTATACCAAATCTTTGTCTTCATAATTGGCAAGCTTTAACAAATGACGAATGCTCAAAAATGCACGGCGATGCATTTCCGATTTCATACCTAACATTCTATTTTGGCAATACTCCGTTAATACGACATTCTCAGCTAGTACATCTTCAGGCTCAGTAACCTTCCAAATATATACTTGTATTGCGCTTGAAACTGTTATGGTTTTGTAAAGAGGCACGGTTAAAAGTTAAGTAATTTGTACCTTTGCACATCAAAATTTGCTGTAAAAATCAAAAAATAATTATGAGCACAAAAACAATTCCGTTTGTACCGTTTAAAGTAAAAGATATTTCTCTTGCTGATTGGGGAAGAAAAGAAATTGAACTTGCCGAGGCTGAAATGCCAGGCTTAATGGCACTACGCGAAGAATACAAAAATGAGCAGCCATTGAAAGGTGCTCGAATTGCTGGATGTTTGCACATGACCATCCAAACTGCTGTTCTAATTGAAACTTTAGTAGAATTAGGTGCGGATGTAACCTGGAGTTCTTGTAATATATTCTCAACACAAGATCAAGCTGCCGCTGCTATCGCTGCTGCCGGTATTCCAGTATACGCTTGGAAAGGCATGAATGAGGAAGAATTTGATTGGTGTATAGAACAAACCTTGTTCTTTGGTGAAGACAGACAACCTTTAAATATGATTTTAGATGATGGTGGGGATTTGACCAATATGGTTTTAGATAGATATCCTGAGCTTGCTGCTGGTATTAAAGGTTTATCCGAAGAAACTACGACTGGAGTCCATAGGCTTTATGAAAGGGTAAAAAAAGGAACTTTACCAATGCCCGCAATTAATGTAAATGACTCTGTTACCAAATCAAAATTCGATAACAAGTACGGTTGTAAAGAAAGTGCTGTTGATGCCATACGAAGAGCAACGGATACCATGTTGGCAGGTAAACGTGTTACCGTTTGTGGTTATGGCGATGTAGGTAAAGGCACAGCGGCTTCATTTAGAGGAGCTGGTGCAATTGTTACCGTAACGGAAATAGATCCTATTTGTGCCTTACAAGCTTGCATGGATGGTTTTGAGGTGAAAAAATTGGAAACTGTAATTTCAAAAACAGATATTGTTATCACTACCACGGGGAACAAAGATATTATTCGCGAAGAGCATTTTAGAGCGTTAAAAGACAAAGCCATTGTTTGCAATATTGGACATTTTGATAATGAAATTGATATGGCTTGGCTAAATGGAACTTATGGAAATACCAAAGATGAAATTAAGCCTCAGGTAGATAAATATACTATTGATGGCAAAGACTTAATTATATTGGCAGAAGGCCGTTTGGTCAATTTAGGCTGTGCTACTGGCCACCCAAGTTTTGTAATGAGTAACTCATTTACAAATCAGACTTTGGCACAGATTGAGCTTTGGAAAAATAGTGCTAATTATGAGAATGATGTTTATATGCTTCCTAAGCATTTGGATGAAAAAGTAGCTAAATTACACTTGTCCCGTTTAGGAGCTGAATTAACAGAATTGAAAAAAGACCAAGCTGATTATATTGGTGTAACAGTTGAAGGCCCATATAAGCCAGAATACTATAGATATTAAGAATACTGAATATTATTAGAAAATAACCCTCGTGATAATACGAGGGTTATTTTTTGACAGGATAATTACCAATCGAACGTTCCTTTTTATGAATATCATTCTTACAGGCGCAACAGGAACTTTAGGCTCGCAAGTCCTATTTTCAATATTAGAAAATAGGTTTAACGAACTAGAGAGTTTGTATCTTATCGTTCGCAAGAAAAATAAAGCCTTGCCTGTAGAACGAGTTTCAAAAATGCTTAATAGCAACATTGTTCCAGATTTTATCAAAGACAATTTGAATACTATCAGCAAAAAAATACAGGTCGTTGATGCTGAAGAAATTTTAACTCCCAAGCAATTCATTCAAACAGGAAAGCTATACTATTTTATACATTCAGCTGGCTTTGTAAATTTATCCACAGACCCCAACAGTAAAGAAGAAATTTTCAAAGAGAATCTAACACTAACCCAGAATATTTTTGAGGTTTACACACCCTACATAAAAAAGTTTATATACATCAGTACTGCTTTTTCCATTGGTAAATTGGATGCACTTTTAAAAAATAACTACATCTCAGCCGAAAAGACAGATTACAGAAATTATTATGAAGCTTCTAAACATGCTGCAGAAAAATATTTAGTAGGCGCTGGAAAAGATGCTAAAATTCCAGTACAAATCCTAAGACCTAGTGTTCTTGGTGGAAATATTATGGACAAACCAAGCTTCTTTATATCTAAGTATATGGTGTTTTATCTGTTTGCAAAGTTTTTTCATAGAAATACCTCATCAGATTCTATTAGAATTCAAGCCAATAAGGATAGTCTGTTAAATATTATTCCCACGGATTATGCCGCGAAGGTTATTGCCAAGGTTTTTGATACTGCAATTGAACAATTAAATATTGTAAACTCTACAGGAACAAATATTTTTAACGGTATCACCAAAATTTTAGAAACGGTCGATTTTAGAAACTTCAAATTGACTCAAGAATTGATTACAACGGCCTCAGACTTTGAAAGTACCTTGGAAAAGTTTTATTATGAAACTATTGGTGTTCATTTGACTCCATATCTAACTTCGTTACCCCAAGAATGGGACACTACTTTATTAGAAAGTATTTTACCTATTCCAAAATATAACTTAGAAGACTATTTGGTGGCTACCGTGGAGTTTGCAAAAAACAACGGATTTCGGAATCAACGTTGGTAATACATTAGCTAGCTAAATCACGTTGTATTTCATTTTTCAATATTTAGAAGGTATCTTTAGTAAAAGTTAAACATGCCTTTCCTTGCTTTTTTTAAACACAAGACATTTCCTATACTACTAGTGAATTTTATTGGAATATTAGGCTATAGTCTAGTTATCCCCATTTTAATATTTATAGTTACCGATTTTGGAGGTAATGGATTCATTTATGGGGTACTTGGAGCCATGTATCCTTTTTTTCAGTTTATCGGGGCCCCTATTCTTGGGCGTCTTTCGGACAAGATTGGCAGAAAAAAAGTGCTTATTATTTCCCAAGCAGGGACATTTTTGGCCTGGTTACTTTTTCTTTTGGCATTCATTTTACCTGAAATGATGTTATGGTCACAAGACTCAGGTTTTACTGGAAAATATCAAATGACCCTTCCCCTATTAATTATTTTCTTTGCCCGTATTTTTGATGGTTTTACCGGTGGAAATATTTCTGTAGCTAACGCCTATATGTCAGATATATCTACCGATGCCGATAGAAATAGAAATTTTGGAAGAATGGGGGCTTCTACTAGTTTAGGATTTGTTCTTGGACCTGCAGTTGCCGGAATTTTAGCAAGCACTTTATTGGGTGAAATGCTACCACTAATTCTTGCTGCATTAATCTCTTTGACAGCAATTTTTGTAATAAATGTTCGATTGGAGGAAAGTGTTCCATGTATTGTTGATACAAAAGGAGTATCGTTAAGAAATTTTCGTCGATTTTTTCAAATAGAGCATAAAGATTGCTTTTCAGAAGGTGAATTACAAGCAACAGGCAATATCAAAAAAAATGGGTGGCGGACTATTTTGAGAATATCTGGTATTCCATTGCTTTTTACCATTTATTTTCTGACTTTTTTCGGCTTTAGCCTCTTTTATGCTGGTCTTCCAGTTTATGCCAATTCATTGCTAAGTTGGTCTGCAACAGATTTGGGGATTTTTTTGGCTTATTCAAGCTTTATCATGGTCATTGTACAAGGACCTATATTATCAAAACTGTCAACGCAGGTCTCAAATCATACTCTAGTATTGGTTGGTTCTCTTTTTCTGGGAGCGAGCTTTCTGTTTTTAACTAGTGAAAAGATAATAATACTTTACTTTGCCAACACGCTACTATCTATAGGGAATGGGATTATGTGGCCCAGCTTTCTTTCTTTGCTTTCATCAACAGGTACAAAATCAACCCAAGGAGCTATTCAAGGATATGGCACTTCAATGGGTAGTTTTGCTAGTATGTTAGGGTTGATCACTGGCGGAATTCTTTTCGAAAATTTAACTACGTACATCTTTGTAATTGGAGGCTTTCTTTTTTTTATTATAACTATTCTGATGATAGTACACGGTGTTAGACATAATACCAAAAAAAGTACGAGAAAGAACAAGAGTGTCATTTTATCATCCTGAAGAATAAATATTTGAATTGTTTATATGATCAAATATTCTTTTCCTATATCTCAACTGTAATGTTTTTTATAGTTTACATATCCAACCAACGTTTAAAATTAGTGGTACGCTCCCTAGAAACAATTACTTGCTCCTCTTCCTTTGGCAATAGTTTTAATAGTAACCGACTATTAAAATAACTATGTATTTCTATTACCGCTTTTACGGAAACCATAAATTTTCTGTTGATTCTAAAAAAGTGGATTGGGTTTAGAATATTCTCCAACTGGTCTATGGTATATTCTATGGGGTAAGATTGCCCGATGTGTGTGTGCAGACAAATCATTCCTTCATAGGATTTAAAGTAGGCAATGTCCTCTACATTGAATGACCTAAATTGATTTCCCACTTTTACCATAAAGCGGTGTTTATACTCTTTGTGGAACAATTGCTTTAAATGTTCTAAATTTTCAGTTGCTCCATTACCATTTCTGGTGATATTCTTTTTAAATTTTTCTAATGACTTTTTTAAGTCTTCCTTTACAATGGGTTTCAATAAATAGTCTAAACCGTTATACTTAAATCCACGTATGGCAAACTCATTGTAAGCAGTTGTAAAAATTACTGGAGGGTGATCTTGCAATCCATCCAAAATATCAAAACCGTAGCCATCATTGAGCTGGATATCCAAAAAAATGAGGTCTGGCATCACGTTTTTGGAAAACCATTCGGACCCACTTTCCACAGAATTTAAACTACTGGCAATCTCAATATCTGGTGCCAATTCATTTACCAGCTGCGCCAAGCGCTTTGATGCAAACTCTTCATCTTCAACAATAACTGCCTTCATATTAAGAAACTGCTAAAACGTTCATTTCAGTAATACTCCTATCTAAAAGTGGAATTATTACTTCAAAAAAATCTACTTCTTCCCTAACCAAAACCTGCTTGTTGGTATAATAGGAATAACGCTTTTTAATGTTTTTAAGGCCAAGCTTTGTGGTCTCTTCTTTTAAATCACGCTTTCGAAGGTTATTTTTAATCACTAAGGCGTCATACCCAATAGTTGAAATCTGAATTTCTAAGGGGCGCTCTTTACTGTAATAGTTGTGTTTTAAAGCATTCTCTACCAACATTTGAAGCGACAATGTTGGTATTATATAACTTTCTGACTGAACTTTAATATCGGCCTTAATTACTACGGCATCTTTATGACGGATATTCATCATAAAAACAAAGGAATCCAAAAATTCCAACTCTTTTTTGAGGCTAACTAAGTCTTGCTCTCTATTGTCCAAAATATAACGATAACTGGAAGCTAAACGAGTAACAAAATCTGAAGCTAAATCCCTATCCTCATACATTAATGAAGTTAGTGTATTTAAACTATTAAATAAGAAATGAGGGCTTATTTGATTGCGCAACGAGGAGTATTTAGAGGCAATCATTTCACGTTGTAAATCATGCAATTGCTTTTCCAGTTCATCATGATGGTTCATCGCATAATAAAACATATTAAAGAATATTACAGTTATTCCCAATAAGGTAGCTCTGGAAAAATCGATTATAAATTGTTGTTTAGGTGGTATTAAACAAATAATGTTCAAGGGTTCTTTTAATGGAAATAGTGCCAAATAATAAACCAAAGCACAAATAGGAAGCATTATTACTAAATTGATGCAGACAATTTTTAAGCTTCTTTTGAGATTGAGTTTACAATACTTTTTGTGTCTTTTTAAAAGATAATCATTGGTTTCCCATGTTAACATAAAGAGGAAGAATGCACTGAAATAATAGAAAAGACTGGTTGGACTAAACAAATCTGCTAAACCTTCAGGATGTTGCTCCATAGTCAACTTCACCGTAAAAAAAACGACATTGACGACCATCCAGCGAAACAGAAATTTTTGAACCCCTTTTTTTGTGAATTTAATATTCATAACAACTTTAAAGATACACAAGTCTGTTTTCTTGACTATGCTATACTTTCCTAGTTGTCATATTTTTTCTTGAACCGTTTCAAATTTATTTGAACTGTATTTTATGCCCCTAGATTGATATATTCCATCTTATTCTAAAATTTGATGGTCCAAAGAGAAAATCC
This sequence comes from Croceitalea sp. MTPC6, assembly GCF_036985525.1. Lineage (NCBI taxonomy): Bacteria > Pseudomonadati > Bacteroidota > Flavobacteriia > Flavobacteriales > Flavobacteriaceae > Croceitalea > Croceitalea sp. MTPC6. The sequence goes on along the minus strand of NZ_BTGR01000002.1, from coordinate 249,841 downwards.
CCAATACACAAAAATCAAATCTTAATTCCATTAAAGACAATACATCTTTGAGTCAATCAAATACTCAAAAATCATGAAACAAGTTTTCTTTGTATTTCTTCTTCTATTAGGATTAGCTGCTCCAGCTCAAACAGGAATAATTAAAGGAATTGTAATAGATAAACAATCCGAGCAACCTTTAGAAGGTGCAACTATTGAACTTTTAAATGTTGAAATTGCTACCGGAGTCATCACAGGTTTTGATGGGCGTTTTAGCATGCCTAATGTTCCCTTGGGAAGAAACGTAATTCAAGTTAGCTATATTGGTTATGAGAGCGTCACTATTCCAAATATTGAAGTAACCTCAGGAAAAGATGTGTTTGTTACGGTACAGCTTCTAGAATCCTTTAATCAATTGGATGAAGTAATTCTAACTAACGAAGCTAATAAAGACAGACCCTTAAACAAATTAGCAACTGTTTCAGCAAGACAATTTGGAGTTGAAGAAGTAACACGATTTTCTGGGGGACGAAGCGATGTTGGAAGGTTGGCTGCAAACTTCGCTGGAGTCTCTGCTCCAGATGATAGTAGAAACGATATTGTAATCCGTGGTAACTCCCCAACGGGTTTACTTTGGCGTTTAGAAGGAATTCCTATTCCAAGTCCCAATCACTATTCAACACTAGGAACTACTGGCGGACCAGTTTCTGCTTTAAATCCAAACCTATTAAGGAATTCTGATTTCATTACCTCAGCTTTTCCAGCCGAATACGGAAATGCCATAGGTGGGGTTTTTGATTTAGGCTTTAGAAAAGGTAATACGGATGATTATGAATATACACTACAAACCGGAATTTTTACGGGAGTTGAAGCTATGGCAGAAGGTCCTTTAGGGACCAAAAAAGGTTCCTTTTTAGTTTCAGCTCGTTATTCGCTAGTAGGTCTTTTAGGAATTGGTGCTGGTGGAACCGCTGCAACACCTAATTATAACGATGTCTCGTTTAATCTTGATTTCGGAAAAGTGAATAATGGCAATCTTTCCATTTTTGGGATTATTGGCAATTCTGATATTGAGTTTTTAGGAGATGATATTGATGAAGATGATTTGTTTGCAGCTGAAGATGAAAACACTTTGGTTGACTCCCAATTTGGTGTTATTGGTATAAAGTATAATCTGAGTCTAAATAATAATTCTTACCTACGCACTATTGTCTCGGGTTCATATTCTGGAAATACATTCTCCGCAGATCGTTTTATAGAAAAAGATACCCCTCAAGAACGCATTATAAGATATACGGAAGCTGACAATACCGAAGTTAGATTAGCTTTATCCACACTTTTTAACTCTAAAGTGAGCAGCAAATTAAGTTACAGAACCGGAGTTTTAATTGAAAATTATAATATCCAAAGCTTATTGTTGGATAGAAATGAGCAGGCAGACAACGATGGCGACGGTGACCCAGATTTAATTACATTTAGAGATATTGATGAAAATTTAAGCATTCTTCAACCCTATATTCAAGGTCAATTTAGAGTGACCGAGGATATTACGTTAAATGCTGGATTGCATTCTCAATATAGCACTTTAAATAAGCAGTTCGTTTTAGGGCCAAGAGCAGCTTTAAATTATAATTTTTTACCAAATCATTCTCTAAATTTTGGATACGGACAACACTACCAGTCTATTCCATTACCACTACTTTTCTTGAATGAAAATGTGAATGGAGAACTAATACAAACAAATAGAGATTTAGACTTTGTAGAAAGTACTCATTATGTTTTAGGCTATGATGTAAAACTTGGCAATTCCTGGAGAGGAAAAATAGAGGTTTACCGACAAGATATTGAAGATGCAGCGGTGGAATCATCCCCGTCTAGTTATTCTACCCTAACAGAAGGTGCAAACTTCATTTTTGACAATGACCGGGTCTCATTAACCAACAACGGTACAGGTTTTAATCAAGGAGTTGAATTTACCCTAGAAAAGTTTTTTAGTGATAGCTATTATGGATTATTAACTGGTTCTTTTTTTGAAAGTAAATATGAAGGTAGTGATGGTATAGAAAGAAATTCCCCATTTAACAATGGTTATGTTATAAATCTTTTAGCTGGAAAAGAATTTAAAATAGGGGCATCGGGGACCAAAGTTCTATTCTTCGATACCAGATTAACCACTTCCGGCGGACGTTATTTTACCCCTGTAAATTTAGAAGCTTCACAGCAAGCGAGATTTGAAATTCTTAGAGAAAATGAGGCTTTTAGCCAGCAGTATGATGACTACTTTAGATGGGATGTAAAATTTGGCATCAAGATAAACAGTAAGAACAAAAAAAGGTCACATCAGATTTATTTTGACCTGCAAAATGTTACCTCTAATGAAAATGTATTTGTTAGAAGGTATAATCGTTTGACAAATCAGGTAGACCAAGTGGACCAGATAGGATTTTTTCCAGATTTTGGTTACAAATTCCAGTTTTAAGCGTCTTATTAGCATCAATCAAGAAATCACAATCATGAAAAAAGAAGAACAAAAAAATCAAGAGAAAGAGAAAAAATTGAAGATTACCTCTTTCTCCCTTAAAAGAAAACAGCAACTAAAATCAAATTTTATTTGGTGGGGTTGGAAAACGACTTAAGTTATGAAAAAAGCAGCACTCATGTTTGGAGTTGTATTAATAGGTTTAATTGTATTGGTACAATGGAATAACAAGGACAATTCTGTAGATTTTCTAGATAATCATCTTGCAGAGATTGAACGTCTATTTGAGAAAAGAAATGTCTCCAATCCTGAAGTTTCACAAGCTAGTGTATCTTGGCATCTTGATCACTCGCTAAAAACTATAAATCGTATCTCAGAACAGTTAATTCAATCAAAGCCTAAAGACTATTCATCAAGCTTCAGCTTTCAACGAGTGGTAGTACATACAACCGGTGTGATTCCCAGAGGAGTTGCCCAATCCCCACAAAATGTGAGACCACCAGATGTAATACTCTTGGATAGTTTAAAAATTCAATTGGAAGAGGTTAAAAACAATATTAAAAAAATAAATTTATTGGATAAAAATACTCATTTTGAACATCCTGTTTTCAAAACTTTGGACAAAGGGCAAACTAAGCGTTTTTTAGCTATCCACACCAACCATCATTTAAAGATTATCAGGGATATATTGGAGCAATAGCTTATTGATTGTCCAAGATTCTATTTAAATCATAAAAATAAAAGTTCTTCTCATCGTTCATGGCTACAAAAAGGCCATTGGGGAAAGTATCATTTAGGGGGGTCGTTACCACTTCACAACCATCTGTTTCTGTCGTGTTCAGATTTACTGCTTTGATAAATGAGTTATCTTTTCGCGAAAAGATATTGAACTCCCCCTGTTGCTGGTTGGAAACGATTAAACATCCTTCTCCATTTGGATAAGTAGCAATAGCAATTCCTTCAATATCGTCTAGAAATTTGTCTCCTCCAAAACAGGAAATTTCTTTATTCCCCATGCTTGGCTCAGCATAATACTTTCGAATGCAGACCCCCTCATCAGCATAATAAATAAATCCTTTTTCATCATCAACAGCAATAGCTTCAATCTCTTTTTGACCACTAAACTCTCCAAACTTTCTAATCAAATTTGCTTTAACCCCTTTGCTATCTGTATTTAGCTCATACTGATACAGGTAATTGTTTTTAGGTCCCTTTTTTCTACCAACAATGGCATAAATTTTAGTGTCTTTTGGTGATTTATATAATGAAATTCCCATTGGTAAATTCTGTTCAAATCCTGTTTCATCCACAAAAACTGAAAAACCACCATTATCCAGTGGTTTCATATCTGGCACTGAAAATATTCTAATTTGATGCTTTTCACGCTCGGTAAATACTAAAATATCTGTTTGAGTAGAATCGTTTAATTGAAATCCATATTCCACATCTACGTTATTGGGCCTTTCGATGTCCCTAATGGTCATTTCTTCAATTATTTTTCCATCTAAATCAAATGCATAGATAGCCCCATTGGTTTCTTTATCAGTTCCAAAAACAATACTTTTTGATGCATCATCTGAATTAACCCATATAGCAGGATCGTCCGTATCGTTTAAAGTAAAAGCTGTAATTACATCTGGCTCAATTGGTACAAGCTTACTTTTCTTGCAAGCTACAAGTGTAACAACTCCAATTAAAATATAGGTTACTTTTTTCATTGTGTTTATATAAGAACAAAACCGCCCTTACTATATTTAAGGACGGCCTTAAGACAAAACTAACTCAAACTATTTTTTGAACAAATCGTATTTTAAACCGAATGTAAGCCGTAAACTGTAAAATTCAACTTGTTGGGTTCTTTCACTAATACCCTGAAAATAACGCAAAGGCTGATTAGTTATATTATTTAAATCTGCATACAATCTTAGTTTGCTATTTATGGTATAGCTGGCATTAAAATCTAAGAAAAACTGCGTATCATAATATCTATCTTCAAAGTCGTTACCCCCTATTTCATCAATATAAGAATCAGAGAAATTAGCAGACAATCTTGCACTAAATTTCTTGTCTGCATATCCTAAAGAGCCATTGAACATGTTTGGGGCAGTATTTGGCAAATCTAGGTCGGTTCGCTCATCTCCATCTTCGTTACGTATGCCGTTGGCACTTGATGTCAAATATGTATAATTCAAGTAAATGCTAAAGTTTTTTGCAAAGCCTGGCAGAAAATCCAATTGTCTTTGAAAAGCAAATTCTGCTCCGAAAATTGTTGCCGAATCTCCATTCAAAGGTTGAAACAAATCAAAACCTTCAGTATCGGGACCGAAAGAATTGTCTGGGGTTTCCGAAATAAAAGTATATACAAAATCAGTTATGTCTTTATAAAACAACCCTCCAGATATTATACCAACGCTTTTAAAATAATGTTCTGCCATCAAATCAAAGTTCATTGATGTTGTTGGGTCTAGTTCAGGATTCCCCACAAAAATTTCATCATCACCGTTCACCACATCTAAAAATGGAGTTAAATCCACATAATTTGGCCGTGCCAAAGTATTGGTCCATGCCAAACGTAAAATAGTGTTGCTTGAAAAGTCATATTTAAAGTGAACCCCTGGAAGTATATTAGTATAAGAACTCTCTTCTGTGATTTCACCTACTACATTCTCTTCATCTTCAATTTGATTACCTGTTGCAGTAATGTTTGTGTTTTCTATTCTAAGACCGGCTAAAAGACTCAGTTTATCGGAAAGCTTTTGGTTGGTCATGGCATAAGCGGCCCAAACATTTTCTTCTACGTTAAAATTATCCCTTAAAAATTCATCAGGAACAGATTCACCGGCATTGTCACTCAAATCAAGACCCCCTAGCCAAACTTCATCGGGGTATAGACCAGCTTCGTATTGACTACCTGCTAAATAATCGGGGTCAGTATAACTTTTAGTAGGTACATCGGCCAAGGTTGGAAATTGATCTTCCAAATCAAATTCAAAAAAGTTGTTGTTCCTGAATTTCTTCTTAAAACGACCTCTTGCCCCAAACTTAACGATACCATCACCATTACCAAAAAAGTCCGTTGGCAACTCAAAATTCAAGAAAAAATTGATGTCTTCTTCTTCAGTATACTGAGTTTCATTGGTGATTTCATCAAATTCAAAACTGCCCAAATCATCAGCATCAGAGGCATTTTCTGCGGTCATTATCGGAAATTCTGGGTCAGTGTTGTTATTCAATACGGAATACTCTGCTACATATTGCGCATAACGCTCATCTAAACGTTCTTCGGAGGCTTTGGCATAAGCAGCCATCCAATTCATTTTTAAACTGCCAAACAAGTGATTTCCACCAAGGGTGTAATTCTGCATACGTTGATCTTCCAAACGTCTATTTTGAATTCGGTCGCTATCAAGCCCACCCTTGGTCTCGCGAGCAATTTCAGCTGGAAAACGCGTCGGCACCCCGCTGGTAATGGTAAAATCATCTATACCAATATCCTCAGCATCCAATATTTCTTGAGCCAGCACAAAACGGTTTTCACGATCATCTCGCCAATTGTACATGGTTTTTAAATAAATAGTGTTATCCGCGTTAAAATTATAATCAAAATTAGCGGCAAAACTTCTACGAATACGCTGTACCAAATAGGTGCGTTGTTCAGTTACGTTAGTGTAAGGATCTACATCAACTTCATCAATTATGTCTTCACCATCAACGTCTTGTACTCCTGTATTGAATTCAAATTCATCGGTCCATTCCGCTTCTACATTGTCAGAACCAAAGTCATTGTCATTGATAGAGGCGGAAACCATCCATCCGAACTTTCCATCTTTAGTACGGTCACCCACTAAGAAGGAACCATTTAAAATTCTTTTATCAGTAATAAAATTAATTCCTGAGCCCGCTGTGGCCGAAAGTCTAAAACCTTGTGGAGCGGTTCTAGTAACCAAGTTTACAGAACCACCAAGAGCGTCAGCATCCATATCGGGGGTTACTGCTTTGTTTACCTCAATGGTCTGAATCATATCAGAAGGAATTAAATCCATCTGAATATTTCTGTTATCCCCTTCCGCAGAAGGAATTCTACTGCCATTTAAAGTAACCGAATTTAGTTGTGGTGATAGACCGCGCACAATAATATTACGTGCCTCCCCTTGATCTACTTGCATGGTTATACCAGGAATCCGTTTAACAGCATCCCCAATATTAGCATCTGGAAATTTACCAATCTGGTCTGTTGATACCACATTAGTGATATTTAAATTGGTCCTCTGAGTATTTAATGCTTTTGCCTGCCCACTTATTCCGTAGGCACTTACTTGAACTTCTTCAAGTTCAAAATTTTGTGAGTTCATTGTAACAGATACCACAGCGGTCTCACCATCCGCAACTGTAACTTCTTGTTCAACATTTGCGTAACCCAAGTAAGAAATTTGAAGGCTATAAGTTCCTTCTGGAACTCCTACAAGGGTAAATCGTCCGTCAAAATCTGAAATAGCCCCTTTTGAAATCGATGAAATATAAACATTTGCACCAGGCACGTATATTCCATTTTCATCAGAAATTGTTCCTTGAATATTACCTGTTTGGGCACTAACAAATACATATCCTAAAATAGTGATAAAAGAAAGTAATTTAGTTTTCATGATTTGGTCTAATTAGTTGCCACAAAGGAACTGTTTAGGCTTACAAAACATGTTTCAGAAAGTTAAAGGATACTTTACTATTTACTTAATATCTTGTTCATTTAATCTCAATTTTACGTAAAATTTAAATCCTGTAAACAAAAAACCCCGCTAAATAGCGAGGTTTTTATATAATTTTAATAGATATTTTCTATGCCTCAAAAGGCTCAATGGAAACATAAGATTTACCTCCCACTTTCTTTTCGAACTTTACAATACCGTCTACTCTAGCATGTAATGTATGGTCTTTGCCAGCATAAACATTTTCACCTGGATTGTGTTTTGTTCCACGCTGTCTAACAATAATATTGCCGGCAACTGCAGCCTGACCACCAAAAATCTTAACTCCTAATCGTTTCGATTCTGATTCCCTACCGTTTTTAGAACTACCTACACCTTTTTTATGTGCCATGATATAATGTTTTTTGTTCCTATTTTACTTTTTTAATGCTTCTATAAGCTCTGCTTTCTTCATCGAAGAAATACCTGTAATTCCCGCAGCTTTAGCCATTTCTTTCAATTCTGCTACGGTTTTGCCACTCAAATCTTCAGTAGCTTTGGCTTTTGCAGGTGCTTTTTTGGCTGGAGCTGCTGCCTTTTGAGGCGCTTCTGCTTTAGCAGTCTCTTTTTTAGGAGCCGCTGCTTTTTTTGGTTTTGACGGAGCTGCTTTCTTACCTCCCTTGGCTACAATACTTTCAACAATAATTTCAGTCAAAGATTGTCTATGACCATTCTTTTTTCTGTAACCTTTACGTCTTTTCTTATGAAAAACGATTACTTTGTCACCTCTAAGATGCTTTACGACTTTGGCCTCTACAGCCGCACCGTCTATGACTGGGGCGCCGATAGTTACGTTACCGTTGTCATCTAAAAGAAAAACTTTGTCAAAAGTGACTTTTTTTCCCTCTTCTGCCTGTAATCGGTGAACGTACACTTTCTGGTCTTTTGCAACTTTAAATTGCTGCCCTGCCATCTCTACAATTGCGTACATAATGCGTTTAATTAAATTATATTTAGCTGCTATTTTTACAAATAGCGGGTGCAAATATACTGCTAATTCCTTAATCTACAAGCATTTTTTAAGCAATTGAACATTTATTTTTTTGGGTTATTTGATGCCTTAAAAAGTTGCATAAACGTAAGTGTTAAAACAATAGATGTTGCGAAACCCATAATGGCAACAGTAAAAAATACTATTCCTTTAAAATTATTGTAATCACTTGCCCAATTCTTTGAAAGCTCGAGTAAAAAATCAGGGTTCAATTCTGTAGAGTAAATAGCAAAAAAGAGTGTAAAAAGTAAGGTTGCCAAAAAACCGGTAATAATACCGTTGGTAAAACCTTTACTGTAGGTAAAAGATGAACCCTCACGTATTCTTGTATATTTTATTACCTCATAAATGGCAAAGCCAGTTATTACCCCATTAAAAAGGCTGTAAAACACATTGGTATGTTTTCCCAACAGGGATAGAATTAAAAAATATGCTATTAAACTGGCTGTTGTGACAATACCAAAACGAATAGGTAATGTAAAGTTTTTCATCTTTTAGATTTAAGTCATACTCAAAGTAACAAAATAATATAAAAAATCCTGTTAAAAAGAATAATCCTTTTCTATCCTCTATCCTAAAAAATATATATTCGTGTAACACTTATTAATTATTGAAGACTAATTCGAAGTATAATTAATTCTAAACACTCAGAAATGAAAAAACTTTCCTTTTTATTCTTTGTCATGCTTTTTTCCATGGGCTTAGTTTCTGCTCAAGAGGTAGCCTATGAAGAGTATGATTTAGACAATGGTATGCATGTCATCTTGCATCAAGACAATGGTGCTCCAGTAGTATCAACATCAGTAATGTACCATGTAGGTGCAAAAGATGAAGATCCAGAAAAAACTGGATTTGCACACTTTTTTGAACACTTGTTGTTCGAAGGCACTAAAAATATTGAACGCGGTGAATGGTTCAAGATAGTTTCTGCAAATGGAGGCAGTAATAATGCCAACACTACGCAGGACAGAACATTCTATTACGAAACATTTCCTTCTAACAATCTACAATTAGGATTATGGTTGGAATCTGAAAGGCTACTTCATCCTGTAATCAACCAAATTGGTGTGGATACTCAGAAAGAAGTAGTACAGGAAGAACGTAGATTACGCTATGATAATTCCCCATATGGAAGGTGGAGAGAACAAATGTTCATTAATCTTTTCAAAAAGCATCCTTACCGATGGCAAACAATTGGTTCTTTGGAGCATTTGGCCAGTGCCACTTTAGAAGATTTCCAGAAATTCAATAAAATCTACTATGTGCCAAACAATGCAGTACTTGTAGTTGCTGGTGATATTGATATTCCAAAGACCAAGAAAATGATTCAAGATTATTTTGGCCCTATCCCAAAAGGAGCAGAGATAAAAAGAAACACTTTTGTGGAAGACCCTCTAAACGGTCCCATAAAAGCTAGTTATAACGACCCAAATATTCAGATTCCCCTTTTTATGATGGGTTACAGAACTCCAGCGCAAACTGAAAAAGATGCCTATGTACTTGATATGATTTCAACTTATCTAAGTGATGGGAAAAGTTCTAAATTATACAAAAAGCTTGTAGACGAAAAGAAAATGGCCTTGCAGGTATTTGCCTTCAATGGCTCACAAGAAGATTATGGCTCCTACATTGTTGGGGGTCTTCCTGTAGGTGAAAATACTTTGGAGGATATCAAAAAGGAGATTGAAGAAGAAATTGTTAAAGTTCAGTCGGAGCTTATTTCGGAAAAAGACTATCAAAAATTACAGAACAAGTTCGAAAACAATTTTGTAAACTCTAACAGTAGCATACAAGGTATTGCTAACTCTTTGGCAAGGTATTACATGCTTTATGACAATACCGATTTGATAAATACTGAAATTGATATTTATCGTTCCATTACAAGAGAGGATATTAAAGATGTTGCCAATAAATATCTTACTCCAAGCAATAGAGTAGAGTTAGAGTATTTACCAGAACAAAAAGAAGCTAACTAAGATGAAAAAGTTATTATTATTTTCGATGTTGTCCCTGTTTTTTGCAACATCTTTCGCACAAGTTGATAGAACTAAACAGCCAGAACCTGGTCCAGCACCAGAAATTAATTTACAAGAGCCCAATACTTTTGAGCTTAAGAATGGGTTAAAAGTTATGGTTGTTGAAAACCATAAATTACCTAGAGTCTCAATCCAACTGCAAATAGACAATCCTCCCGTTTTAGAAGGAGAAAAAGCTGGAGTCCAGAGTTTGACAGGCAGCCTTATGGGGAATGGTTCCAAATCAATTTCAAAAGATGATTTTAATGAGGAAGTGGATTTTCTCGGAGCTAGACTAAATTTTGGTGCCACGAGTGCTTTTGCAAGTAGTTTATCCAAATATTTTCCTAGAATTTTGGAATTAATGGCAGATGCCGCCCTTAATCCAAATTTTACTCAGGAAGAATTTGAAAAAGAAAAAGCAAAGCTCATTACTGGGCTCAAAACCCAGGAAAATGATGTGTCAGCAATTGCCAGTAGAGTACAAAGTGCTCTAGCTTACGGCAAAAATCATCCAAGAGGTGAGTTTACTACTGAAGAAACGGTAAACAATGTAAACCTTATAGACGTAGAGAATTTTTACAGGGATTATTTTGTGCCAGCTAATGCATATTTGGTTGTTATTGGTGATATAGAGTTTGACCAAGTAAAAGAATTGGTAACTAAAAACTTTACACCTTGGACCAAAGCTGTTCCACCATCATTAAGCTATTCCGAGCCAAAAGATGCACAATATACCCAGATTAATTTTGTAGACATGCCAAATGCCGTTCAATCGGAAATTTCTGTACAGAATTTGGTAGACCTTAAAATGAAAGATGAAGATTATCTAGACGCTCTGATTGCCAACAGAATTTTAGGTGGAGGTGCACAAGCAAGGTTATTTCTTAATTTAAGAGAGGATAAAGGATACACCTACGGTTCCTATTCTGGAATCGGCAATAACAAATATGGCCCATCTACTTTTAGGGCAACAGCTAGTGTTCGTAACATGGTAACTGACAGTTCTGTGGTCGAACTTTTAAAAGAAATAGATAAGATTAGTTCAGAACCAGTCACAGAAGAAGAGTTGGCAAATGCTAAGGCAAAGTATGTGGGAAATTTTGTGATGGCTTTGGAAAGGCCACAAACCATAGCAAATTATGCGTTGAACATTGAGACCGAAGGCCTTCCAAAAGACTTCTACAAAACGTATTTGGAGCGCATCAATGCCGTAAGTATAGATGATGTCCAAAACGCTGCTAAAAAGTATTTTTCTTCAAGCAACGCTAGAGTAGTTGTTACTGGAAAGGGAAGTGAAGTTTTGGAGAATTTGGAAAAGGTAAGCCTTAATGGTAAAGCTGTTCCCGTACTTTACTATGATAAAACTGCTGATAAAGCTGAAAAGCCGGATTACGATGCTGCACTTCCAGAAGGAATTACTGCGAACAATGTGTTGGAGAAATACATTGAAGCAATTGGGGGCGCTACCAAGGTAAATGCCATAAGTTCTTTAAAATTGGTTTATGAAGGTGAAGCTATGGGAAGCAAAATAAAAATTGAGGAAAAAAGAACAGCAGATAAATTTGCCCAAACTACCTTTATGAACGACAATGCCATGATGGGAGTTGTAGCTAAAGGTGATGAACTTTACATGAAGCAAGGTGCAAATAAAATGCCTTTACCAGCAGACATGAAAGAAGATATGATGAGTGTTTTGGGTATTTTCCCCGAGCAGGCATTTTTAGCTAACGGAGCAGCAAAATTAGCTGGCGTCGAAAATGTTGATGGTAAAGATGCCTATAAAATAGATGTTGCGGGTAAAGTGATGCAATCCTCTTTCTTTTATGATGTTGAAACTGGCCTCAAAATAAAAGAGACTTCTGTTATTACAATGAACGGGCAAACGCAGAACCAATCTTCCATGCTCAAAGATTATCAAGAAGTTGATGGCATTAAATTTCCATCGATAAAAACACAAAGTTTTGGGCCACAAGAAGTTGAAGTTAAATTACTAGAAGCAGTAATCAATACTGGTGTTTCTGAAGCTGACTTTGAATAATTTTCAATACTTATAGTGAATTTTTAAGACGCCTTTCGGGGCGTCTTTTTTTATTGACCAGATATACCCCGAATAAGATTAAGAGTGCAGCAAAAAATTGTTTCAAACTAAATTTTTCTCCGTCCAATATTCCCCATAGAATCCCTACAATGGGAATTAAATACGTTACTGAGACCGAAAATACCGCCGAAGAAATCTGTGTCAATTTGTTAAACATCACTTTAGCAATACAAGTGCTAATAACACAGAGAATTATTACATATCCCAAAGAACTCCAGAAATATTTTCCAGAGCTAACCTGATCTCCAAAAAATCCAGATAGTGGGAGCACAATAAGAGCTGGCAAAATTATACACGCAAAGTTACCAACAGCAATGGCCATAGGGGGTACGTTTTGCAACTTGCTTTTTATGATATTAACGTTACCCGCATAACAAATTGCAGCAGTAATCACAAAACTTGCATACCAATAGTCCTGTTCTGGGTTTACGGCAGCACCAAAAAGTATTAAAAATCCTGCCCCTAAAAGACCAATTAAAACTCCCAATAATTGATTTTTTGTAAATGAAATTCCAAAAGCGAGCAAACCAATAAATAGTGTAAATAAAGGAACCAAGGAATTTAATATCGCGGCAATACTACTATCTATCTCACTTTCGGCAAAAGCGAATAGAAACATGGGAATAAAACTTCCAATAAAGCCAGAAAGCGCTATCCATCTCCATTCTTTTTTAGAAATACTTCTTAGAGATTTAAACCCGATCATGAAAAGAAGAAACCCAGCAATTACAACTCTAACAGAACCCAATTGAATTGGTGTAAAACCCTCTAATCCTTTTTTAATAAGTATGTAAGATGTCCCCCAAATAAAAGATAAAACAATAAGGTAAAACCACTTATTTTGTTGCAGCTTCAAAGTATCCAGGATTAAGCTACAAAAATGAGGTATTTAATTCGGATTTCTTAACTAATTTTACAAGACTTAAAATATTACCATGAGGACACTTGTTTTTATTTTGCTGTTGATGATTGGCATCTCGTGCAAACAAGAAAAGAAAGTAGAAGAAGGACCTACACAAATGGAAGAGGTTATGGCAATCCATGACGAAGTCATGCCAAAAATGGGTACACTTTCCAAACTTGTTGCCGAGCTAAAAACCAAGGTTGATACCACGGCCACTGGAAAACAATATGAAACTGCAATGAAAGACTTGCAAGATGCCAATAAATCCATGATGGATTGGATGATGGGATTTGGGGACCGTTTTGATTCTGATGAAATATTGGAGGGTAAAGAACTTTCTCCTGAGAAACAAGATTGGTTGGATGAGGAAGAAGAAAAAGTGAAAGCACTTAAAGAAAAAATAAACTCTAGTATTGAAAGAGCAGAAGCTTTACTTGATAAAGATTAGGCTAATCTTTCCATTCCATACTTTCCATAATCCTACGAATATCTTTTTGTAAATAATTTGTCGCTGGGTAAATGGAGTCATAATTAGGTTTCGCATAAAAGTATAGTGAGCCAGTAACAAAATGGTTAATACTATCTGTTACATAAAACTGAGACTGTGAGGCAGCGTTCCCAGTGACTTCATAAAACATTCCATAAACCTCTTTTGGAGGATTTACAAAAGGTTGTTCTATAATGTTATCGGCCTTAGCGGCATGTTCGTAGGATAGTTTTTGACTATCCCTTAGAAGCGTGTTCAAATCTTCCCCAACCTTTTTGTAAGTGATATAAATGGACCCTTTAATAGTTGGGTAATCAATCGTCATTGCATTTTCGTTCTGAATTTTGACTTTGGCAATCTTATTCATCTCGAAAACATAGTTCTTTGTATCCAACTTTCCGTATTCTGTTTTGGGAAAATCCAATCGCAACATCGCCTTTGGTTTTGGAAACACTTCTTCTTTGCACCCTGCCAATACTATAAAAGCAATCAATACTATTAAGATTCTATGACTCATGCGGTAATGTTACTTTAATTTGCTTTAACCTCTTCTTATCCATACTTTCAACAATAAATTGATAGTCGTTAAATACCACTTTCTCCCCCCTTTTTGGGAAACTTCCTGAAATTTCCAAAACAAAACCCGCAATGGTTTCCGATTCTCCCTTTTTTAATTCGAACTCCTCTTCATCATCAATTTTTACTACGCGATAAAAATCTTTCAAAGTGGTTTTTCCTTCAAATACATAAGTATAGTCATCTAATTTTGAAAATATCAGATCTTCATCATCAAACTCATCACTAATATCACCTACAATTTCTTCAATAATATCTTCTAGAGTAACAATACCTGAGGTTCCTCCATATTCATCGACCACAACCGCCAAATGTTTTTTCTGTTCTTGAAACTCTAGTAAAAGATCATCCAGTTTTTTATTTTCTGGGACAAAGTAGGGCTCCCTAATCAAAGACATCCAATTAAACGTTTTTCTGTCTATATAAGGAAGCAAATCCTTAACATAAAGTACCCCCAGTACATTGTCCATATTCTCAGAAAAAACCGGAATTCTGGAATATCCATTCTTTTTAATTTCCTCCAACACTTCAGGGAATTTCATTTCTTCGTTTAGCGCAAAAATGTCAATACGTGGCCGCATTACTTGTTTGGTATCCGTATTCCCGAATGAAACAATGCCCTCTAATATTTTTTGCTCTTCCTTGGTAGTATCACCTTCTGAAGTAAGCTCCAAAGCTTGGGAAAGATGGTCTACACTAAGATTGGATTTTTCTTTTCCCAATTTTTCCTGTAGAAATAGTGTGGCAGAGCGCATTGGCATGCTTAATGGCGTAAAGAAAAAATCAAAAACTTTAAGAGGTAGTGCCATAAAGCTTGAAAATTGTATCCTATTTCTATTGGCATAGATTTTAGGAAGAATTTCTCCAAACATTAAAATTAAAAAGGTGGCCAATACCACCTCAAGAATAAAACGAACAGAAATCACCCCAAGTAATGATTGATCAATTCCTGAAAAAATAGTATTCCCAATAGCGCTAAATAAAAGAACTATACCAATATTTATGGCGTTATTGGCAATCAAAATTGTTGCCAATAATTTTTTAGGTCTTTCTAAAAGCTGAATAATCAATTTTCCTTTTGAAGTACTCTCTTCATCAATGGCTTTTAAATCTGTTTGGGAAAGTCCAAATAATGCAACCTCTGCCCCAGAAATAAGTGCAGAGCAGATTAAAAGCAAAACAAGCACGACTACTTTTGCCGTAAATACTCCATTAAAAGAAAGAAATAATACTAGTAAACAATGGGAGTCTGGGTCCAAATGATTACAATTTAATTATCTAGAATGGTAAATCATCATCTTCTTCAACATTCTGTGCAGGTGCTGCTGTTGGAGTACTCACAGGGTTATTTGAAGTCGGTTGTGCATTCGTATTGGATTGTGGTATTTGTGCGTTTGCACCACTCTCATTTTTGGTGGTTAAAAAAGTAAAGTCTTGTACATGAACTTCAGTAGTATAACGTGTATTGCCATCCTCACCTTGCCATTGTCTGTTCTTGAGCCTGCCTTCTACATAGACCTTATCTCCTTTATTTAAGTACTTCTCGCAAATTTCTGCAGCTTTATTGCGCACAACTACATTATGCCAATCTGTATTGGTTACTTTTTCACCGGTCTGCTTATTGGTATAGGTTTCATTGGTGGCGATAGGAAATCTGCCAATACAGCCACCACCCTCAAAATAATGCATTTTCACTTCGTCTCCTAGATGCCCAATCAGCATCACTTTATTTAATGTTCCGCTCATAACTTTATATTATATCAAAAGTACTAAATTTTAAAGGTTTTAATGAAGTCTGCAATTAAAACGGGAACTGGATAATTAGTCACCTTCTCCCAAGACAGCCCATCCTTTAAACTCTTATCAATCTTTAGTATCCAGAACTTGGTATGCAAATGTTGATGAGACAGCTTATGGACAATTGGTTTATCATTGTACAAGTAAACATCCGAAACACTTTTAAGATTCAAGAGGGATAACACTTCTTCCTTCAAACGTTTCAACTCTATTTCTTCCGTAGTTTCCAACAATGGAAATTGATATAGGTTTTGCCAAATACCTTTCCCTGTACGTTGCTCAAAAAGGACATTATTATTGTTGTCAAAAACTACTAAATAGTTAAAATATTTATTCTTGACCTTAGTCTTTTTTAATTTTACCGGTAGTTCATGAACTCGATTCTCCTTTAAAGCAACACAACTGTCATTTATTGGACAATGCAAACAATAAGGTTTCTTTGGAGCACATTGTATCGCCCCAAATTCCATGATGCCCTGATTATAATCACGAACATCATCCTTGTCCATGATCTCTCTTGCAAGGGATTTAAAATGTTTGATTCCTTCCGAGGAATTAATCGGAATATCAATTCCAAAATATCTAGCCAAAACCCGATATACATTTCCATCAACCACAGGTTCTTGTTCTCCAAAACTTATGGAAGCTATAGCACTCGCAGTATAGTCTCCCACACCTTTTAATTTCACTAACTCTTTGTATGTATTTGGGAAATCTCCATCAAACTTGTTGACAATAGTTTTTGCCGTATAATGCATATTTCTGGCCCTAGAATAATAACCCAAACCCTGCCATAACTTTAAAACTTTTTCTTCATCAGCATTAGCTAAATCATAAACCGTGGGAAACGCATCAACAAACTTGTTATAATAAGGTAACCCTTGTGCCACCCTTGTCTGTTGCAACATAATCTCGGAAAGCCATATTTTATAGGGGTCTGTCGTACTCCGCCAAGGAAGTTCACGCTTGTTTTCGTTATACCAAGTCAGTATTTTTTTTGAAAAAACCATATGCAAAAATACTATTGCGCCAAAGTAACAGTTTATATACTTAAAATTTAGGGCTTTATGCAAAACATTTATATATTTGCAAGCCTAAAAAAACGAAAATCTAAATACGAAATGACGAAAGCGGATATTGTATCTAAAATCTCAGAGAAACTGGGTATTGAAAAAGGTGACGTACAAGCGACTGTAGAATCTTTTATGGAAGAAGTTAAGACGTCCTTAGAGAATGGTGATAATGTGTACTTAAGAGGTTTTGGTAGCTTTATCATAAAGACAAGAGCTGAAAAAACAGGAAGAAATATTTCCAAGAACACCACGATTAAAATTCCTGCACACAATATTCCTGCATTTAAACCTGCAAAGGTTTTTGTAGAAGGAGTAAAAAGTAACGTACAGGTTAAATAAAATACTAACGTAAAAAGCACACTATATGCCTAGTGGAAAAAAGAGAAAAAGACATAAGGTAGCTACCCATAAGCGCAAGAAGCGTAGGAGAGCAAACCGACACAAGAAAAAGTAGTCTGCTAGACTACTTTTTCATTTTAATCACACGTTCATTGACATTTCGGTTCAAAAATTAGCATACCATTACGGCTATTATAGCCGTTATAAATATTTTTTAATCATCCGCTATTGCGGATAAAAATCGATACATGAATAGAGAATTAATCGTAAGATCTAGTTCTGACGCAGTCGATTTTGCCTTATTAAAGGATGGAAAACTTATTGAACTTCATAAAGAGGAAGATAATAATAGCTTTTCGGTTGGGGATATTTTCCTCGCCAAAATAAGAAAACCAGTTACCGGCCTAAATGCAGCCTTCGTAAATGTTGGTTATGAGAAAGATGCTTTTCTGCATTATCATGACCTTGGCCCACAGCTATCTTCCATGTTAAAGTTCATTAAACAAACAAGAACAGGAAAACTCAGAGATTTTTCCTTGAAAGACTTTCCATTTGAAAAAGATATAGACAAGAATGGCAGTATTAACGATGTTATTAAGGCCAATC
The DNA here is from genome assembly GCF_036985525.1 of Croceitalea sp. MTPC6. Lineage (NCBI taxonomy): Bacteria > Pseudomonadati > Bacteroidota > Flavobacteriia > Flavobacteriales > Flavobacteriaceae > Croceitalea > Croceitalea sp. MTPC6. Next base: position 231,752 of record NZ_BTGR01000002.1, on the reverse strand, counting down.
AGTCATTATTAGTACAGATTGTAAAAGAACCCATTTCAACCAAAGGACCAAGAATAAGTTCAGAGTTATCAATAGCTGGACGTTATTTGGTCATGGTTCCTTTTTCTGATCGGGTTTCGGTTTCACAAAAAATCGAAAGTAACGAAGAAAAAAGTAGGTTAAAAAGACTTGTTAAGAGTATTAAACCTAAAGGATTTGGAGTTATCATCCGTACTGTTGCAGAAGGCAAAAAAGTCGCAGAACTTGACAAAGATCTCCAGAACTTGCTGGACAAATGGACAGCAATGTGCAAAACCTTGCATAAAGCGCAACACCCTTCAAAAGTATTGGTGGAGCTCAATAGAGCCTCCTCTATTTTAAGGGATGTATTCAACGATTCCTTTACAGGGATACATGTTGATGATGAAGCCCTTTATGAAAACATCAAGGATTATGTGCACGAGATTGCTCCTAAAAAGGAGTCCATAGTAAAACTATATAATGCTCCTTCTCCCATTTTTGAAAAATTTGGGATAGAGCGACAAATTAAAACATCATTCGGGCGTACTGCCTCCATGAGCAAAGGTGCTTACTTGGTCATAGAACATACCGAAGCTTTACATGTAATAGATGTAAACAGTGGCAACCGTTCCAATAAAGCAAAGAATCAAGAAGATACCGCCTTAGAAGTAAATATGCTTGCAGCATCAGAAATTGCCAGACAATTACGACTTAGGGATATGGGCGGAATTATCGTTGTTGACTTTATTGATATGACCAGGGGCGACCATCGTAAAAAACTCTTTGACCATTTAAGGGACGAGATGAAAGATGATCGTGCTAAGCATAAGATTTTGCCCCCAAGTAAATTTGGTCTTGTTCAAATTACAAGACAAAGGGTACGACCAGAAATGAACATTAAAACAAGCGAAGAAAACCCTAATGGCAGTGGCCAAGAGGTTGAAGCTCCAATTGTTTTGATAGATAAGATCAACTTTGATTTAGAACGAATTTTAAAAGGTCCAAATAAGAAGAAAAGCATTGTATTAAATATACATCCCTTTATTGCTGCTTATTTAACCAAAGGAACTCCTTCCATACGTCAAAAATGGTTTTTAGAGCATCAGAAATGGGTTAAGATTCAGCCCAGAGATGCTTATACTTATCTAGAATATAGATTCAAAGATAAAGAGGGTAAAACTCTCAAATAATAAAAAGCGACTTCAGAGATGAGGTCGCTTTTTTTGTTTTATATACTTTTGAGAATGCATGTATCAAAAAGCTATTCTGTAAAAGAAGCCATGAGCAAATTAGAGAGCTACTGTGCCTACCAGGAACGTTGCCATAAAGAAGTGGTGCAAAAACTGAAAGAGATGCGTATGATTCCCGAAGCCATTGACCAAATTGTCACCCATCTTATTCAAGAAAATTATTTGAACGAGGAACGTTTTGCACAAAGCTTTGCTAGGGGAAAGTTCTCCATAAAAAAATGGGGCAAAAATCGAATTGTGAATGAGTTAAAGCAGCGTAATATCTCTAGATTCAATATTAAAACAGCACTAAAAGAAATTGACGAATCGGAATACATAAAAACTCTAGATGAACTTTCAAAAAAACGTTTGACGCAAATTAAAGAAACCAATATTCAAAAAAGAAAGAAAAAATTAGCTGATTACTTACTATACAGAGGTTGGGAAAGCCACTTGGTTTATCAAAAAATAAAAGAATTAATCTAAATCTAATTCAATACGTTGTTAGTTTTTTTGATTGCTGCTTCATTTTTCCAGTCAATCCATTTTTGTCCTTTTATTCTTCGCATTAAATTATCAAAATGGCGCATCAGTATGATATTGTAGACTGCTTTTATAAAATTTTTAGGCTTTCTAGCTATTGCACGTAGGCTCATTGAAAAGCCTGGAGTAATATACTTCATGTGATGCCAGTAACCTTCTGGTATGTAGATAACATTGCCGTGTTCCAATTGCGTAATGTAGCCTTTCGCATGTTTTAGAGCTGGCCATTTTTCTAAGTTGGGATTTGAAAAATCAATATCCTCGCGAACTATTAGGGAATGAGGAATCTTATAAAGATATTTTGTCTCCGATTGCGGAAAAAGTATACACTCTTTTTTTCCTTCAAAATGAAAATGAAAGATATTGGCCAAGTCAATATCATAATGCATAAATGTATGTGAATTGCTACCTCCGAAGAAAAGCATAGGAAGTCCTTTCATTAGTTTAAGTCCAAAATCTGGATACTTATAATCTTTTTGGAGTACTGGTACTTCTTTAATCACATTCCAAAGAAAAATTCGAAACTTGGTTGGCTTACTTTTTAATAAATCCACATAATCTGCCATTTTCATTTTAGCATGTGGTTCATTAAAACCTTCATCATGTTTTACCGGCCTATCATCATAAAGGGGAACTTCCTTATCACCTGCCACTTCTTTAATATACTCTAAATTCCATTTAGAATATGCCGGCCAATCTTGGATATATCGCTCAATAACCACCGGCTTTTGTGGTTTAAAATAATCGCGGATAAATTCTTCTTTGGAAAGCGTTTTTACCCTAGGGATTTCTTTAAGGTTAAGTTCCAAAATCACATTGTTTCAAACTAACTAAGTTAGTAAAAGGATACTAAATGAAGTAAAGTCTATTCCTTGCTTACTAATTTTGAAGTTGCTTTGGCATTCTCGTTTCGTTCAATTTTGTGACCTGGACGAGACCATTTTGGTTTTTCTCCTAGTGGTTGAAGTTCAGATTCTGAAGCTTCTACCGTTTCCGGTTGGGGAGCTTTTACAAATGCTTTTTGAGGATTAAGTCCTAGCATTTTAAACATTTCCATATCCTCATTAACATCTGGGTTTGGAGTGGTCAATAACTTATCGCCCGCAAAAATAGAATTTGCCCCGGCAAAGAAACACATCGCTTGCCCTTCCCTGCTCATTTCTGTTCGACCCGCAGATAACCGAACTTGTGTTTTTGGCATTACGATACGAGTAGTAGCTACCATGCGTATCATTTCCCAAATGGGTACAGGCTCAATATCTTCCATAGGAGTACCTTCTACAGCAACAAGCGCATTAATTGGAACTGATTCTGGTTGTGGGCTTAAAGAAGCCAATGCTACTAACATACCAGCTCTGTCTTCAACTTTTTCACCCATACCGATAATACCTCCACTACAAACCGTAACATTGGTTTTACGAACATTGTCTATAGTTTCTAAACGGTCTTCGAAAGCGCGTGTAGAAATTACGTCCTTATAGTAATCTTCCGAAGTATCTAAATTATGATTGTAAGCATAAAGACCCGCTTCCGCCAAACGTTTGGCTTGGTTTTCTGTAATCATCCCAAGTGTACAGCAAACCTCCATATCCAATTTATTAATAGTACGAACCATCTCTAAAACTTGATCAAACTCAGGGCCATCCTTTACATTACGCCAAGCTGCTCCCATACAAACTCTAGAACTACCAGATGACTTGGCCCGAAGAGCTTGAGCTTTAACTTGTTGCACAGACATTAAATCATTACCCTCAATATCTGTATGGTAGCGCGCAGCCTGCGGGCAATACCCACAATCTTCTGGGCAACCACCTGTTTTTATTGAAAGTAAAGTGGAAACTTGTACTGTGTTAGGGTCATGGTATTTACGATGTACCGTGGCCGCATCATAAAGCAATTCCATTAAAGGTTTGTTATAAACAGCTAATATTTCTTCTTTGGTCCAATCGTGTCTGATCTCGCTCATAAATCAAAAATAGGAATTCAAAGTTTATTTCTTGTTATCCTTTTCCCTATTTCTAATTAAATAGAGACCTCCAAAGGCAAAAGCAAATTGAATTACCCAAATCATGGTCCTATATTCACTATCCTTTAAAATAGTCCATTTTAAAATCATGATTAGTAAGGCTAAACCAATCAATATTTGCCCAATCAACTTTTTATCCATTTTCTATTGGAATAAAAAAACCAAAGTATGAACTCCGGTTTTGGATTTCATTTATATCTTATTCCTCCTTCTTCTTAGGAGCAGTTGTTTTTTTAGTCTCTGCTTCTGTTTCTTCAGCAGTTACATCTTTACCTTTTAAATATTCGGGCAACTGCATTCCCGCCATATTAAACATTTCCTGCAAAGGAGGAACAGATTTGTACATTCCAGAAATGAAATTAGCTGTGGAATTTTTACCGCCTTCTGACTTTTGACCAGAATCCCAAACCGTAACCTTATCAATTTTAATATTCTTGATAGCTTCAGCCTGAGTTTTAACTAACTCTGGCAACTTATCAGCTACCAATAATAATACGGCATCTTTAGGATTATCTCCCGCAGCTTGAACAATTTTATCCAAACCTTCAGCTTGCTTGCTCAATACTTCAAGGATACCCTGTGCTTCAGCTTGTGCTTTAAATAAGATTGCATCAGCTTCGCCTTTTGCTTTTCTACGTATCATTTCTGCTTCAGCTTCTGCATCAATCTCTACTTTCTTTTTATCGATTTCCGCAGGTACCACAATATCAGCCATTTGAGAACTACGCTCTCTTTCAGCTCTGGCAATTTCGGCGTCTTTTTCCGCAGCGTAAGATTCCTCCAACGCTTTTGCAGATTGTACTTTCTCTGCAGCAATCGCGGTTCGCTCCGCTTCTGCCTCGCGCTGTCTACGTAAAGAATCAGAATTTGCAACATCGATTTTAGCTATGTTCTCACCTTCTACAGCCTTTGCGTTTGCAGCAGCTACTTGAGTTCGTTCATCCTGTAAAGCATTTGCCTCACCAATAGAACCATCCCTATTTTTCTCCGCAACAGATTTACGTGCCGCGTTAATCGCATGTGCTGCAGCTTCTTTACCCAAAGCCTCAATGTATCCAGACTCATCAACAATATCTGTGATATTTACATTGATAAGCTTTAAACCAACTTTCTTTAATTCTGACTCTACACTCTGCGAAATATTGGTCAAGAATTTATCTCTATCCGAGTTTATTTCTTCAATATCCATAGAAGCCACAACCAAACGTAACTGCCCAAAAATGATTTCCTTAGCCAATTCTTGAACTTCTGGCATTCCCAAACCTAAAAGACGCTCAGCAGCATTTTGCATAACACCTGGCTCAGTTGATACCCCAATGGTAAACCTTGAAGGTACATTTACACGAATATTCTGCTTACTCAGGGCATTTGCCAAATCTACTTCAATAGAAATAGGCGTTAAATCCAAATACTCGTAGTCTTGAATTACTGGCCAGATAAAGGCCGCACCACCATGGATACATTTAGCAGAATTCCCGCTACCAACTTTTCCATAAACAACCAAAATCCGATCGGATGGACAGCGTTTGTATCTTCTGATAAATGAAATAATAATGATAAAGAAAAAGAGGATGGCAAACCCGATGGCCAATAATGACGCACCTCCTCCCAATTGTAACGGTATTAGCATATGTTTATGTATTTAAAAGTTGAACGATTAATATTCCATTGTCTGTGACTTCTTTGACTTTCACAACATTACCCTGCACCAAGTCATTATTTTCATCAGTAAGTGCTTCCAATTCCCGTAAAGTACCCTGTACGTTGATGCTCACTTTTCCAATGCTGGAGCGTTTTGCACCAATGGTAAGATATACCTCACCAATTTGGTTTAAAGCATTTTTAAGTTTTAGTGTTCCGCTGTGCTGTAATTTAGCCAGATAGTAAAAAAGTGCTGCCATCGCAGTCATCATCAAAAGACCACAAATGACCGAGACAAATACGGTTATAGCAGTAGACAATCCATTATCCAAACAAGCGATGCCAGACCATCCAAAAATGGTAAAGAAGCCCATTAAATTCTTGAATGATAGAAACTGAAATCCTATGCCTGAATCACCATCAACTTCTGCATCAACGTCCCCACCCATATCATCTGCATCACCACCAACTAGGGTTAGAATTATTAAAACAATAAAAATAGCCGAAGATATTAGTGCGGTAACCCAATATATTTTCTCGAAAAGGCTCAAAGCCGCAAACCAGTTTTCCATGGTACAAAGATGTTGGTTAATAAATCATTTAAGATAAGACATTGCCGAGAATATCGGAAGGCTTATTTTGAAAGTAATATTGAAACTGCATTTCCGCCAAAACCCACTGCATTTACTAAAACACTTTTAATCGATTTGGGACTTTCTTGTTTCTCCGCAAATGGAACCGAAATTGCTTCTTGCTTTTGAAGCATCAATATGGCCATTTCCACGCTGAGCATTCCTGATGCTCCAAAGGTGTGACCTACTTTCCATTTATTTGTAGTTAAAAAAGGCCTTTTGTTACAAAAAACTTTTTTTATTGCATTGACTTCTGACAAATCACCTTTGACAGTACCTGGTGCATGCATAACGATAACATCAACATTATCAGTGGGTTTACCGTCCAAAGCCATCTCCATCGAATCCTGAAAACATTTTGCATCTGTAGATATGGAAACATTATGGATTAAAGGTTCCGTAGCATAACCGACACCTATAATTTTAGCCAAGCTATTAGTAGGATTTCCATTTTCCAAGCAAGCAACAGAAGCTCCTTCTCCAAGGACCATCGTATTTTTGGTTTTTTCTAAATCATGTGCACGACAAGGATACCCTTCGACAAGCTCAGGATGAAAGCTACGCGAAAATGAAACCACATCTTTAGAATAAATTTTTAATGCCTTCATCTGCGCAATAGTGAAAGGAGTTAGCGGCGCTTCACTACCACCAACTAAAAATTTGTCAGTCATTCCGCTGTTAATCCATGCAACACCATTCAACATTGCATGTAAAGCTGTTGAGCAAGTAATAGAATGGGAGATTTCTGGGCCTTTTGTTTTTAAATCATGTGCCACCCAAGATGAGATATTTCCCAACGTTGTAGTTGGTGATGCCAAAGTAGATGTGCCATCCTCTTTTAAGAATTCTTCATGAAATTTTTCAAATAATTCTGTCGCCCCACGAGAAGAACCTAAGTTTATTCCAAAGTTATCGAACGAGGACCAATCGGCTTGCTCAACAGCTTTTCTTGCAGCATAAATCCCATACAGCACAGAAGCATCTAAATTTTTGTATTTGCTATCTGAAGATGCAAGTGCCTTAATTTCATCATTCAATAGTTTAGGAAGCTTTCCAGCCCAAACTAGGTTATTGCCAATTGAAGTTTCTTTTAGGTAATGTGATTTATTTTGGTAAGCTTCCCAAGCTTGCTCTAAGGAATTACCTATGGGAGAAACCGAAGAAATTGCTGTTATAGCTATAGGGTTTTTCAAGTCTAAATAGTAATTCCAACAAAGGTAAAAGTTCTTATCTTCATAAACTTATAATTATATCAACAATGAACAACGAATTAGTACCTCAACCAAGCTGGTGGAAAAGAAATTGGAAATGGGTGGTGCCTGTTGGTGGTTGCCTAACTTTAATTATTGGAGCAATTATCCTTTTCTCTTCTATTTATTTTGGAGTGAGTAATATAATGGAAGAGTCTCAACCTTATGAATATGCGCTTGAATTGATAAATAAAGACGAGCAGCTCTTGGAAATTTTGGGCTCTCCAATTGAAAAAAATGGTATGTTTCAAGGTAATATTAGTTGGACAAATGGTAACAAAAGTGCAAAAATAACCGTACCTATAGCTGGATCAAAAGGAGTGGGTAAATTATATATAGATGCTACAGGGGAGGGTGATGAATGGAACTATCATGAAATTCGTGTAGAAGTTAATGAACAAGAATTTAATTTTTTAGAAGACCCTTCTTCTGAATTCTAATTCTCTAATAGTTCTAAAATCGAATTATAGATTTTTTCCAATTGCTTATTAGTAATTACATAAGGAGGTAGTGCATAAATAGTATTCCCTAAAGGACGAAGATTAACGCCCCGAGACATAAAAAATTGATATAACTCATCTCTTGATTTGCCATAACGATCCATTTTCACGGCTAAGTCAATTGCTAAGATTACTCCAATACTCCGTGCTGCTTTTACCTTTGAATGACTCTCGATTTTGGAAACAAATTTTCGATGTTCGAGTGCTATATAATTCCTTCTTTCGAGAATCTTATCAGAAGACAATAGGTTTATCCCAGCAATTGCTGCTGCACAACCCAAAGGGTGTGCACTAAATGTGTGGGCATGAAAAAAACCCTTGGTCACCTTATCGCTCAAAAAAGCGTCAAAAATCCTTTGAGAACAACTCGTTATACTCAATGGAAACATCCCTGCAGTTAGTGCTTTACTTAAACATATAATATCTGGCTTGTTCTCTAAATAGTCAGATGCAAAGTTTTTACCCGTTTTTCCAAAGCCGGTCATAATTTCATCAGCAACACATAAAATATCTAATTCTTGGCATTTTTTTATAAGTAAGTCAAGGTCTCTAGCCGAATGAAATTTCATGCCTGCTGCTCCTTGTACCAAAGGCTCAAAAACAAAAGCTGCGCAAGAATTGGTTGTAGCAATGGTTCTTATTTGTTTTAAAATAGCATCAATGGTGTCTTCTTGAGGAGTTGGTATTCGTTCTACTTTTAATAGGAAATCCTCGAAAGGACCGTTATAAGAAGATAGTCCCGAGGCACTCATAGCTCCAAATGTATCACCATGAAAACCATCTTCAAAAGCTATTAGGGTATCTCGCTTCTCTCCTTTGTTATGATAATATTGTAAAGCCATTTTTATAGCGGCTTCTACTGCTGTGGAACCATTATCATTAAAAAAGATTTTAGCTTGATTACTTGGTAAAATCTCCACTAATTTCTCAGACAATTCTATCGCTGGCTTGTGAGTAAAACCGCTGAACATCACAAAGTCCAGTTCTTGCATCTGAGCAGCAATTGCATTGGTAATGTATTCATTACAATGTCCATACATTGCAGTATACCAAGAAGCAATACCGTCTATGTATTCATTGCCATCTTCGTCCCAGATTAAGGCTCCTTCAGCCTTAACAATGGCCAAGGGTGGAGCAGCTGTTTTATGCTGGGTTAACGGGTGCCACAAGTATTTTTTATCGCGTTCAACTAAATTTTTTATCTGCTCTAAATCTTTCAAATCCTTCAATTTGGCTACCTTGCAAAGATGGTGATAAAACCAAAAAATAGTAGCTGCCTTGCTTAAAAAAACCATTGCTTACTTTACTTCTTTCTATCATTCCAGCAATGCGAGAAAAACTTTTTTATTCTTCTTTTTGGTTTCACTTGCTATACGGTTCCCTTTTTTCTTTAGGGATTATATCGATAGGGACGAGAGTACTTTTATCTTAATGGGGCAGTCTTGGGTAGATGGTTTTTTACCCTATACACAATTGTGGGATTTAAAACCTCCTATTACTTTTCTGTTTTTTGCAGCTCTAATTTTTGCTTTTGGGAAAAGTTTTCTAGCCATTAGAATAGCTGGGGCTCTTTTGGTCGCTATAACTGCTTTATTCACTTATAAAATTGGGCTTTCCGTATCAAACAAAAAAGTGGCATTTTGGTCAGGGCTGCTCGCAGTTATATTACAGAGTCTTTTTGGAAGCTTACAAGGTGTAATGTCCGAGCATATTTCAATGGTATTTTTTATTCCTGCACTATATCTACTAATCTCTAAAAACAGTACTATTAACTATTTTCTGGCTGGTCTATTATTAGGGCTTTCCCTAATGACCAAGCTGAACCTAGCATACCCAATTCTATTTATTTTTCTTTTCCTGTTCTGGAAAGCTATTAGGCAAAAAGAATTATCTCTCCAACTAATCAAAATTTTAGTTTTGGGAAGTGCAATACTTATAGTCATTCTAGCTACCGCAGCTCCCTATTATTTTAATAATGATTTTCAGTTATGGTGGCAATCTGTCTTTGAAGCACCTATGGCTTATTCCGGTTCTAAAGAGCACTCAATTCTCAATGTTCTCCCTTTTGCTATCGTGGTATTTGTCTTTTTTTACTGGGGAATTAAAAAACAGTTTTTAAATTATAAAGAACCTGGCATACTACTATTGATAATAACTTCTGTTGGAATATTATTTTCGTTTATACAGGCTGGCAAGGTAAATGGGCATTATCTAATACAACTGTACCCTACTTTAATTCTCTTGATTACCATTTCCATATATGAGCTAAGGATTCTTAAAAATCTTAATTACAAGCCAATTGTATTTTTTATTTTGTTGTTAATTCCGATGGAATCCTATTTAGAGTTAAAAAATGTTACACAACACAAAATAAACAAAGGTTCCTTTCATAATGGTGAAGGTGTTACTGTCCCCAATTATTTTAAAGAACACAAATTATCAGCTGATAAAGTGTTGTTTATGGAATATCATATTGGCTATTGGCTATTGAATGAGAAACCTCCAACTAAAGCCGCCACTCATCCCAGCAGTATTTTGAGAGAAGAACTATTCCCTTATATGGAAAATTCAAGAACCACTGAAAGTGAAGAACTTCAATTTATCCTCGAAGAATTTCGGCCAAATTTTATTATTACTAGAAAAAACAGAAGGGTTTTTGATAGAAAAAAGTTAGCTGCAAATTTTTATATGAATTTACAGTTATCAAAAAATTATACTCCTTTAGATACTGTTGATAATGCAATTATCCATCAACGTTTAAAACTCAAGTAATGCTTGTCTAAATTCATTTGCATACTGGCGAACCACCTTTTTGTCAAATTTCTTTTCTTCATTGATCCTTCCTAAAAAAGCAATTCCTGTTTTCTCAAGAATAATACTTTCTGTGGTTGGGTGTTTATCTCCACTGAAGATGATACCTACCTTAAAATTACGTTGTTGCAATGCTTCAATAGTAAGCAGGCTATGGTTAATACTGCCCAGATAATGTCGGGATACAACAATTACTTTATAGTCTGGTTGAATTAAATCCAATATAGTATCAGATTCATTTAAAGGCACCAATAAACCTCCTGCTCCCTCAATAACCAAATGATTCTCTGTTTTTGGCTCCCGAATAGCATCTAGATTAATTTCAACTCCATCTATTTCAGCAGCAGCATGTGGGCTCATGGGCGTTTTTAAGGCATAACTGTTAGGGTAAATAACAGATTTGTCATTGGGAATCAAGCTTTTTATTTTATGACTATCAGAATCCTCCAAATCTCCAGCTTGAATCGGCTTCCAATAATCTGCCTCTAGTGCTTCTGTAATTATTGCTGAAGCAATGGTCTTGCCAACCTCAGTCGAAATTCCAGTGACAAATAATTTCATTGCTCAGTTTTAGTTATAAATTCACAATTGGTACAACGGTACTTTTTGGGCTCAAAGAAAGGAAAGAGTTTATAAAATAGCGTATTGCGTAAATAATGAACTTCAGATTTTCGTTCTTTACAGTTAGGGCATTGAATTAAATTTCCTTTATCATCAACAGCATAGTTACGGACCTCATTAAAAATTTCTTGAGCTCTTTCTTTATCTACACTAAACACCTGTAATTTAATCCCACCAATAGCATTACTAGCAAAGGGCTCCACACCGATAGTGTTCTCGTCTTTTAAGGTTACGGTTATTCCTTCAGACTCCAACCTGCCCTTAATGATCTGTACATCTGCCAAAAATTCAAAACTACCAAGTGTTACCAAATCTTTACTCATACATCCCCTTTTAATATTTGTACAACATTTGTAATTTCTTCTTTTGTATTGAATGAATGTAAACAAAACCGAAGTCGCTCTTTTCCCTCTGGTACTGTTGGCGAAAGAATAGCTTTAACATCAAAACCTTCTTTTATAAGTTTTTCTGAAATATTCTTAACTCTTATATTTCCCTCTATTTCCATACTTTGGATTGCGGAATCACTTTCTATAAAATTATCCTCTAACCCTTGTTTTTTTAACTCTTGCTTAAAATAAACAATGTTTTCCAATAAAAGCTGTCGGCTTCTTTTCCCTTCTGGTGAATTTATAAAATCATAAGCAGCTAAGATTGATGCAATTGCATGAGGTGGTAGAGCCGTTGTATAAATAAAACTCCTTGCAAAGTTTATTAAAAACTCCTTTAACTTTCCACTTCCTAATATAGCTGCTCCGTGACACCCCAATGCCTTACCAAAAGTTATAATTTTAGCGAAAACTTCATTTTGCAAGTTATTCTCACTTACCAATCCTTTTCCGAAAACACCTATTGCATGTGCTTCATCTACCACTAAATGATAGTTATTCTCTTTACATAGCCTAGCTAAAAACCGTAAATCTGGAGAATCTCCATCCATTGAAAAGACAGATTCAGTGACAATATAAATTTCCTTATCCTGGATTCCCGACTCCTTTTGAAATAACAACTTTATTTTAGCATTTAAATCATCTAAGTCATTGTGCTTAAACTTGTATTTTTTTGCATTACTCAATTGAATCCCATCTCGAATGCTGGCATGGCACAATTCATCGTAAAAAATGAAATCTCCCCTTTGTGGAACACATGCAAAAAGTCCAAGGTTTGCATCATAACCTGAGTTAAAAACCAAAGCTGCCTCAACATTATGAAAATTGCTAAGCTGATTTTCTAAAACTTGATATAGCTTGTGATTCCCTGAAAGTAAACGTGACCCTGTTGCTCCATTTTTTGGGGCAGAGGATTTTAAAATTTCTTGCGCTCTTTCTCCAATCCAAGTTTCTTTAGAAAACCCTAGGTAATCGTTAGAAGAAAAATCAATTAAATTATTGCCCAACGGTAGCGTCCGAAAAGAATTTTCAGCTACTCTTTTTTTAAGTTTTTCGATTAGCTTTTTAGGAAAATCAGGCATAGTTCAAATGTAATCTGTTTATTTAAAAACAAAAAACCACTCTAAAAAGAGTGGTTTTTTGTTTTGTAAGAATTGTTTAGCTTAATCTGCCAATACAATCACTTTATTATCTTTCATTTCAATAGTTCCACTAGAGATAGCTAAAACAGTTTCTCCGTTAGCACCCTTTGAGAATTTACTTTGAAAGTCTTCATCAATAGAAATATCTCCTTGTACTTTCACATCACCTTCTTGTAACAATGAAACGATTGGAGCATGATTTTGCAACATCTGAAATTCACCGTTTATTCCTGGAACTGTAACAGATGTTACCTCTCCTGAAAATAAAGTTGCTTCTGGGGATACAATTTCTAAATACATATTTTAAAAGTATTCAGTATTCAGTAGTCAGTAGTCAGTAGCTTTTTTGCTAACTGTTTACTTTTTACTGCTTACTTATTTTATGCTTCAGCTAACATTTTTTCTCCAGCCTCAATAGCCTCTTCAATAGTCCCTTTTAAGTTAAAGGCAGATTCTGGCAAGTGATCTAATTCACCATCCATAATCATGTTAAAACCTTTGATAGTTTCTTTAATGTCTACCAATACCCCTGGGATACCAGTAAACTGTTCAGCTACGTGGAATGGCTGAGAAAGGAAACGCTGAACACGTCTTGCTCGACCAACAGCTAATTTATCTTCTTCGGACAATTCTTCCATACCAAGAATAGCAATAATATCCTGTAATTCTTTATAGCGTTGTAACAACTCTTTTACACGTTGTGCACAAGCATAATGCTCATCTCCTAAAATCTCGGCAGTTAAAATCCTTGAGGTAGAATCCAATGGATCTACAGCAGGATAAATACCCAACTCTGCAATTTTACGTGAAAGTACCGTTGTAGCATCTAAGTGAGCAAATGTTGTAGCAGGTGCAGGATCCGTTAAATCATCCGCAGGTACATATACCGCTTGTACCGATGTAATAGAACCTCTTTTAGTTGAAGTAATACGTTCTTGCATCGCACCCATCTCAGTTGCCAACGTAGGTTGGTATCCTACTGCTGAAGGCATTCTTCCAAGAAGTGCAGATACCTCTGAACCAGCTTGTGTAAAACGGAAGATGTTATCAACAAAGAAAAGTACATCCTTACCTTGACCATCACCAGCTCCATCACGGAAATACTCAGCAATAGTTAATCCTGATAATGCTACTCGAGCACGTGCTCCAGGAGGCTCGTTCATTTGACCAAAAACGAAAGTCGCTTTTGACTCTTTCATAGCTTTCTTGTCTACTTTAGACAAATCCCAGCCACCTTCTTCCATAGAATGCAAGAAGTCATCACCATATTTTATAATTCCTGACTCCAACATCTCACGAAGTAAGTCATTTCCTTCTCTTGTACGCTCACCAACACCAGCAAATACGGAAAGACCACCGTGTCCTTTAGCAATATTGTTAATCAGCTCCTGAATTAATACTGTTTTACCAACACCGGCACCACCGAACAATCCAATTTTACCCCCTTTTGCATAAGGCTCAATTAAATCGATAACTTTAATACCTGTAAAAAGTACTTCGGTAGAAGTGGATAAGTCTTCGAATTTTGGAGCTTCACGGTGAATTGGAAGTCCATTATCTCCAGTTTTAGGCAATTCTTCCAGTCCATCAATTGCATCACCGATTACATTAAAAAGGCGTCCATAAACATCTTCACCTATTGGCATTTGGATTGAACTACCAGTGGCAAATGCTTCAACACCTCTACTTAAACCATCAGTAGAATCCATAGAAATTGTTCTAACGGTATTCTCTCCAATATGTGACTGTACTTCAAGTACTAGTTTAGAGCCGTCGGCGTTATCAATTTCTAATGAATCGTAAATTTTTGGGATTACGGTTCCTGATTCAAATTCAACATCAATAACCGGTCCGATAATCTGTGCAACTTTACCTGTAACTTTCGACATTACTTGCTTATTTCTATTATTCGATTTTTTGGTTAGAAAAAACCCTGTTTTTTCCGGCTGCAAAGATATGTTATTAGGATTTGAAATAGAAACTTCTGAATTCTTTTTTTATATAAAAAAAGGCATCTGTAAGAGATGCCTTTTTCAAATCTTATAAAATTGTTTCTTAAGGGTTTATGGTCCAGGAAACATAGTAAATAGAACCTATTAATCCAGAACCTATAGCTTGAAAGTATTCATCAGCTAAGAGATTTGAACCACCAGCCTTAAATACTGACTTAATACTTGGAACTGAGTAGTTAATCTGAGCATCCAGTACAGAATATGCTGGCACATCTCCATCAGCAAAAGAAGCTTCCCAGAAGAAGCTATCGCTCCATCTATAGTTTACTCCAAAACCAAAGTTTTTAAATAAATCTGTCTTTCCTAAAGATAACTTTACTTTATGCTCTGGAGAGTTAAAATTAACTCTTATGCCTCTAGCTCTCAAATCTTCAGCATCTTCAAGTTTAGTATAAGTATAATTTGCACCTATATCAAAGCCTGCTAATTTAGTGTCAATTCCCAATGTACCACCATAAGAAGTTATTTCTTCTTGCGAATTAGTATACACTTGATAAACTTCAAAATCTCCATTTTGCAATGCTAACAATGATAAACCGCCATCGCCTGCTTCTCCATACAATGGCACTAAAGTTTGCGTTTGAGATATAAAATTGTCGTAGCTGTTATAATAACCGCTTGCATCTATCGTAAATTTACCAACTTGTGCTCTATAACCCACTTCAAAAGCTGTAATCTCTTCGGGTTGAACCAAAGGAGTATTTACTGCTGTAGGATTACCTGCTTCTACCGAAGCTCTAGAAAATGCATTTTCGTAAGCTGCCCTACCCACAATATCAACTGTTGGAGAACCAGTAAATGCTTGACCTTGTTGACTGACGTCAAAAGTCCTTACATCCCTGTCCAAGTTGTCCGGTGCAGAACCTATCAGAACAGCGAGACCAGCGTTCAATCCAATAAATAAATCTTGGGTTGTCGGATTTCTAAAACCTTGCTGAACTGAAGCCCTAAGATTATGATTTCTATTCTCACCTAGAGTTACAGAAAGACCAGCTCTTGGCGAAAAGAAACCATCGAAAAACTCATTCTTATCGTATCTTCCCGATAGTGTTACCTTTAACCTATCGTCCATCATTTTCTTTTGAAATTGTGTATAAGCTCCATACTCTTGATAGCTAATTGGTCCATCAAAATCTGTAAAAATTGTTCCTTGAGAGTTTAGTTCATACTCTCTCCAAGAACCCCCTACTTGAATGTCTGCCCAATCATCTATTAGGTGAGCTAGGTTATAATTTCCATTAACGTGTCTAAATTTAGTATTGTCAATAAACTTTGATCCAGTTGTTAAATCTCCGTCGCTAGTAACTGCATTAAAAGCACTCTGAAACTCAGGAGTGCCTGGAATAAGTCTTCCTGTGTCGGCCACAGCTCTTGCAGCAGCATGGGCTTGCTCATCTGTTGCTTGCACACCAGTACCAACACCTAGTTTAGCACCTATAAAGGTTTGCGCATATTCAGTGAACCATTGCGTATCTGACTTCCACCTTCTATTAATATTGATTCCTGTAAATCTGGTATCGTATGCATCTCCTGAGTTTTCTGCAACAATGTAACCGCGAATAAAAAAGTTATCATTTTTTAGCTCCAGCTTATGTTGCTGCATTTTAAAGCCTGCAACTGAGTAACGATTCGCACCTTGATATATGGTAGTTCCTCGACCAATCCGACCATTATATATTAACTCTAAATCATTGCCAAAAGGTCTGTAGTTAAGCGACCAATCTGCTTTAACACTCTGGGCATTGTAATTAGCTAAATCAGCCTCATTATAACCTGTACGGGTTACAAAAGCAGAACCAACCGTACCTGTTGGAAGACCAGCTGCCGCATCAAAGTTTATTGGAACACCAACTTCATCACCGTACACATTTAAACCATCATACGCGGGGTCTGTTCTATCTGCACCAGGATTATTTAAATCGTCGGTTCTATTGGCATGCCAATCCTCTCCACTTAAAAATGAAAAACTTACTTTACCAGCAAATTTATCACTGAAAGCGTGAGCCGCACGTATACCAAAGTCATAGTAGTTATTGTCTCCAGCAGCTTCTTGAGAGGTAAGGCCGGTCTTTACATAGGCACTTATCCCTTGAAAATCGAATGGGTTTTTACTACGCATAAATAGAATCCCATTAAAAGCTCCTGCTCCATATAAAGCTGAAGAAGCTCCTGGAAGAATTTCAACACTCTGTACATCCAGCTCGTTCATCCCAACCAAATTACCTAATACAAAGTTTAATCCTGGTGCGGTATTGTCCATACCATCAACCAATTGTAAAAAACGAGTATTTGCAAAAGTTGCAAAACCTCTTGTATTTACAGATTGAAATGTTAAACTATTGGTATTGATATCTACTCCTTTTAGGTTTTGAAGACCCCCATAAAAAGACTCCGCAGTTGTGTTTTTAATTTCTTTTAATCCAAAACGTTCCACAGAAACTGGAGATTCAAAAATTCGTTCTGGAGTTCTAGAGGCTGAAATCACTATTTCATCCAGTAAGGTTGATGCTTCATTAAGAACTATTGATAATTCCTGATTATTAGCAGTAACATCAACAGTAGTATCGGTATAACCAATACTTGAGATTCTAAGTTTAAATGGAGGTGTTTCACTTGTAGAAAATGTAAAATTTCCATCAAAATCAGCTACTGTACCCTCAGCCTTGCCAAGTAGTAAAACATTGGCACTTGGCACTGGTTCTCCGTTCTGATCCACTACTTTTCCGGCAACCGTGGTTTGGGCAATTAGTGTTGATCCAAATAGTAAGAAAAAGACAAAAAATAATTTTTTCATTAGTCTTGAATTTGCGTTAAGTCAGTTTTAATTAAGCGTTAATTAATCAAGGCGGAATATACATTTTTTTTGACTTTTGTCTTACTAAAAACAAAAAAATTATGCATGCATAGTACTTTTTTGTGAAAAAATGTGTGTTTCCTCTATTAAATTAATAAAAAAACGACCTGATTAGGTCGTTTTTAATATTAAATATCCTGTAACAATAGTTACTCTACAGTAACTGACTTTGCTAAATTTCTCGGTTGATCTACATTACAACCACGCATTAATGCGATATGATATGATAATAATTGCAATGGAATAGTAGTCAATAATGGAGTCATAGGTTCAGAAGTTTCAGGTACTTCGATTACATGATCAGCAAGCTCTTTAACGGTTTTATCTCCCTCAGTAACAATAGCGATTATTTTTCCACTTCTAGATTTAATTTCTTGAATATTACTTACTACTTTTTCATAATGACCTTTTTTGGTGGCAATAACTACTACTGGCATTTCTTCATCAATCAATGCAATAGGGCCATGCTTCATCTCTGCAGCTGGATATCCTTCAGCATGGATATAACTAATCTCTTTTAATTTCAATGCCCCTTCTAAAGCTACAGGAAAATTATAACCCCTTCCTAAATATAAGCAGTTGGTAGAGTCTTTATATACTTCTGCTATTTGCTCTATCAGTTCATTTGATTCAAGGGTTTTTTCCACTTTGCTGGGAATACCTTCCAATTCGGTTAAAAACTCGTGAAATTTAGATTCCGAAAAAACTCCTTTTTCTTTAGCTAATTTTAATGCTATTAGAGAAAGTACCGTAATTTGAGTCGTGAATGCTTTTGTAGAAGCTACTCCAATTTCTGGACCTGCATGTGTATATGCACCAGCATGTGTTTCGCGAGCTATCGAAGACCCCACAACATTACAAACACCAAAAACAAATGCTCCTTTTTCTTTGGCCATCTTTATGGCTGCCAAAGTATCTGCAGTTTCCCCAGATTGAGAGATTGCGATTAGCACATCTTTATCAGTAATCACCGGGTTTCTATACCTAAACTCTGAAGCATACTCTACCTCTACAGGAATTCTTGCTAAATCTTCAAAAATATATTCTGCCACAAGACCAGCATGCCATGATGTACCACATGCTACAATGATAATTCTATTGGCATTGGTGAACTTTTCTAGGTTTTGATCTATTCCCGCCATTCTTATCAAACCTTGATCAGCTAAAAGTCTTCCTCTATAAGTATCTAAAATTGCCCGTGGTTGCTCATAAATTTCTTTTAGCATAAAGTGATCGTAACCACCTTTTTCTATCTCCTCAAGATTTAATTGAAGCTCTAAAATATTTGGATAGGCAATAGCATCATCCTTGATTTTGCGGAGCTTGATTTCTTTACCAATTCTAATAATGGCCATTTCTTCATCTTCTAAGTAAACGGCATTGTTGGTGAACTCTATAAATGGAGATGCATCAGAGGCAATAAAGTACTCGTTTTCACCAATACCAATAGCCAATGGGCTTCCAAGCTTGGCTACAACGATTTCATCAGGCTTGTTTTTATCAAAAACAGCGATTGCATAAGCTCCAACCACTTGGTTTAGGGCAATTTGAACAGCCTGCCCCAATTTTACCCCTTCTTTCTTTTTTACTTCTTCGATTAGGTTTACAAGTACTTCCGTATCAGTATCCGATTCAAAGGAGTATCCACGTTTAATCAACGCTTTCTTGATAGACTCGTAGTTTTCTATGATTCCATTGTGGATTATTACTAAATCTCCAGAATTTGAATAATGTGGATGTGAGTTAACATCATTTGGAACACCGTGGGTCGCCCATCTAGTATGTCCAAGTCCTAACTTTCCATTTGTGGAAATAGTAACTTCTGCTTTATGTTTTAAATCTTCAACTTTTCCCTTGGTTTTAGCCAAATGGGTTCCTTCCCCATCAAATAAAACAACTCCGGCACTGTCATAGCCCCTGTATTCTAGTCTTTGAAGACCTTTAATAACGATTGGGTAAGCATCTCGGTGACCTATATATCCTACAATACCGCACATAAGTGTATAATTTTTAAGAAGTTAAATGCAAATAGACTATTGCAAATTTAAGGTATGATTTAAAAAATAGTTTAAAAGATAGATTAACTAACGTAAAAAAACTATAAGTCGTACTACTATGCTCTAAGAAAGCTAGTTTGCCTCTGTGTATGAAATTTGAAGCTTTAATTTTTTGGCTTCATCCGCTGCAGAAACATTACTTCCAAAGAGTATCGTTCCCAATGGGTTGACCGAAGACATAATTGGCACATCAATTTCATTTCCAGAACTGCTCATAGCATTAGCAACGTTTAGAATACTAATATTTGAGGTCAAGGTAAGGCCTAGTTTTGCATTGGTTGAATCTCTAACTAGAATATTATTTATGTGCTCGGTGATTTTAACCGTATAATTAATTCCTTTATCACCATCTTTTTCAATAATTCCATCATAGTTTAGAAATAGGCCAAGGGGTGTATCTGCTGTACTGAATTCTGTTGATGAATTATATAAAGGTTGGTTGGTTTCTGCATTGAACAAGTAGAGTCTAGGTGGTTCGATAGTCCCACCAGCCGCGTCTAAGGTCTCTCTGTCAATTGAAAAAACTAAATTTGCCTCATTTATTATCCAATTGTTCTGTTTAATTTCATTAATTATTTCAGAAGCATCAACTTCGTCAAAAAGTTGTATTTCAGTAAATGTTCCCGCGCCTCCTTTTAAATAAATCCGCTCTGCATTCTCGTTATTATCAAGACTAGCTGTAACAGCTGCTGGGTAAGTATCATTATTAAAAGTGTTAACTGCATTCCCTATTACAACATTATTGCCCCTTTGCAGAAAAGTGAGTACATAGTCACGTTCTGCCCTTTCTGTTGAATTAACAGACCCACTATCACCAGAATCATCAGTAACAAAATTATCATATTCATACGTAACAGTTAGATTAGCTCGAGTTAAGTCTAATAATATCATAATATCCGAAGAAGAGTCAATTGAAAAGTGCAACCCTCGTAAAAAGTCATTAAAATTAGATTGACTTAAAAGCTCTGAACCTCCTTCTTTGTCCAACAAATTTGTTTGGAAGAAATCTTTATCCAATTTGATTCTGATTCCTGGATCTAAACGCGTATCAATGGTAAGGGACTCATCCACATCGCTGGTTTCCGGGTCATCTTCATTAAAAAACAAATATTCTTCGTTGCTTACGGTAATCAAAGTATCTGCTAAAACTTCATTTACGAATGCCGGCGAAAACTGTTGGTTTGAAAAATATTCTTGGGATTCTTCAAAATTACTGTTTGGGTCCAAATCTCGGAGAAAGAAGGTAGAATGTTCCACCTTAATTCGAAAAGGTGCATTTCGGTTACCAAAGATACTATCCAAATCAAACTTTCTAGAGAAAGTATTTGCCACAAAGTCGTCATCAGCAGCATCACCTACTCCATCACCATCTGTGTCTGGATTAAAAGGATCCGTTCCCCTAATCCTCTCGTCATTATCTGATAAACCATCTCCATCCTCGTCAGAGTTTGGGTCCAAAGGGTCATCATCAAACTCATCTTCAACCCCATCCCCATCAGAATCTCTATTTGCCTGAGCCAATTGGTATGGTAAATATAGAATTACCTCTTTAACCGTTTCATTTTCGGGTATAGTTGATTCTATATCATCGGTTCCAGCAATATCCTCTGTAGATTGTGACAAATCTCCAAAAGTATTTGAAATACTTCCGTTGTTTGTTGCCAATCTTAGTTGAGAGGTAATCCTAGCTTCTGTTTTACCATAAATTGGATCGTTATAATTACCTAATTGATAAATAGGCAACCTATTGGTCTGTACGGCTTCTATATTTTTGTTGAACGCAAAAACATCAAATTCTGCACTGCCCGTAGTAAAAGGTACTCCAGCTACGACGCCTTCACCAATCGTATTTAACTCTTCTTCACAGGAAGCTATCAACACTACAACAAATACAACGGCTAAAGCCGAAAGTATGTTTTTACCAAAAAAGCTCATGTAATTTATTTTAGAACCTCTGTTTTATAGAAATTAGAATACGCCTCTTCAGATTCTTGAACAGAGACATAGGGCAGAACAGGCTTTTGAAGACTTTCGATATGTTGCTTTAAATCGTCAGAAACCTCTTCTGAGGCTAAAATAATTGCATCTGAATAATCTACTGCTATCTTTAACAAATTATTATAGTCGGGTTCACTAAGTGATTCTATTTTGCCTTCATCAATACCATCAAATGCTATTTTCTTAATCATTTGTTGGTCCAGTTCTCCTTCATAACCTTTACTGTAGACTGAAGTTACAATCTTGCTATCCGCAAAAATTGGTTCATCTGCATAATATTCTCTCAGGTAGAGTGGTAGAAGAGAAGCCATCCAACCTTGCACGTGAATAATGTCTGGGGTCCAGTTGAGTTTTTTAACGGTTTCCACAACACCTTTAGCAAAGAATATTGCCCGTTCATCATTATCAGGGAAAAGATTTCCTTCTTTATCTGTAAATGTTCCTTTCCTCTTAAAATATTCTTCATTATCTATAAAGTAAACTTGAATCCGTTCTTTAGGGATTGAAGCAACTTTAATAATTAAAGGCATATCCATATCGTTGATGACCAAATTCATCCCTGACAAACGGATTACCTCGTGCAGTTGATGCCTTCTTTCATTAATATTCCCATACCTAGGCATGAAAATACGTATTTGACCCCCATTACTGTTGACCATTCTAGGGGCTTCGTAAGACATTAAAGAGACTTGATTCTCTGGGAGGTAAGGCACTAATTCAGAAGATACAAACAATATCTTTTTACCATTCATAAACGCAATTTTTATGTATCTGAAAAAACGTAGCTGCAAAAGTACAAAAATTATGTAGATATGCAGTATTTATAGTATTTTTGCGAGCTTTTATGCTATTTCATGCAAGTAATACATTACAAAAAAGAACTACAAGACGTTTTACTTTCCAAGGATTACAAAAACTGTACCATAGGTTTTGTCCCTACAATGGGAGCATTACATGGTGGTCATATTTCACTTGTTGAAAGAGCAGTAAAAGAAAATGACATTGCTACAGTAAGTATTTTTATCAACCCCACCCAATTTGATAAGAGGGAAGATTTAGAAAAATATCCTGCAGATTTAGAAAAGGACATCTCGTTGTTAAAAAAGGTATCCAATAAGATTTTAATCTTTGCACCTTCTGCTTCAGAAATCTATAGTGGAAATATAACATCTAAAGAATTTAATTTTAATGGCCTGGAAAAAGTAATGGAAGGCGAATTTAGACCTGGTCATTTTAATGGGGTAGCTACCATAGTTGAGCTTTTTTTACTTACGGTAAAACCTACTCGGGCTTATTTTGGGGAAAAGGATTTTCAACAACTTCAAATCATTAGAAAATTAGTTGAACTCAAAAAATTCCCTTTTAAAATAATTGGTTGTCCCATCGAGCGAGAACCTAATGGATTGGCAAGAAGTTCCCGTAATGAAAGACTATCAAATTCAGCCAGGGGAAATGCCGGTTTTATATATGAAACCCTTAAATCTGCCAAAGCAAAATTTGGCACGGAAAGTGCTAAAGTAATTTTGGAGTTCGTAGAAACTGAATTTGAAAACAATGAAATTTTTGAATTAGAATATTTTCAGATTGCAGATGTAGAAACACTGACTCCCATTATAAAAAAGCAAGAAAATATAAAATACAGGGCGTTCATTGCCGTTTACGCTGAAGGCATTCGTTTAATCGACAATATTGCACTGTAAATCAGTAAATTTGTACCATGCAAATAGAAGTTGTAAAATCAAAGATTCATAGAGTGAAGGTCACAGGTGCCGACCTTAATTATATCGGTAGCATTACCATAGATGAAGATTTGATGGATGCTGCAAACATAATTCGAGGTGAGAAAGTTCAGATTGTCAACAACAATAATGGAGAAAGACTGGAAACTTATGCAATACCAGGCCCTAGAGGCTCAGGAGAAATTACACTAAACGGTGCGGCATCAAGAAGGGTGGCCGTTGGTGATGTTTTAATTTTGATTACTTACGGCAGCATGGATATTGAAGAAGCGAAAAGCTTTAATCCTGCATTAGTTTTTCCAAATGAAGAGACTAACTTACTCAACTAGTTTTGAGTGATTCGACCAAAAAATTTCTAAAGACATTTATCCCTATTGCATTGGGAACCTTTCTGGTGTGGTACTCTTATTCGTCTACCTCAGAGGAAGACCGTAAAAATATTTACAGTGCTGTAAAGAATGCAGATTTGTTATGGGTTTTCATATCTATATCCATAGGTGTTCTAAGTCATTTTTCAAGAGCCATTCGTTGGGTTTATTTATTAAAACCTTTGGGCTATAAACCAAAATTATCCAATAGCTTCTTGATTGTCTTAATTAGTTATTTTGCCAATATTTTAATTTTACGTTCAGGTGAGTTTTTGCGTGCAACTGCACTTAACACATATGAAGACATCCCTTTTGAAAAGGGTTTTGGAACTATTGTGACAGAACGTATTATAGATGTTATAATGCTTCTTTTAATCATAGTACTTGCGCTATTCTTGCAAGCAGATATAATATTGGAAATACTTAACAGCAACGGCATTGGTCTTTTTGGCTCATTAGCAGTTCTCATTACAGGAGTATTTGGGCTTATCATAGCAATACGAATCATAAAAAAATCAACTTCGCCATTCGCCTTAAAAATTAAGAACTTTCTAACCGGAATGCTAGATGGGGTACTTAGTATCTCAAAAATGAAAAACAAATGGGCTTTTGTTTTTCATACTTTCTTTATTTGGGGTTGTTACATAGCCATGTTTTGGGTTATTAAATTTACCGTATTAGATACTATTAATTTGCCTGTGGGAGCTTTTCTAGTGGCATTTGTAGCAGGTGCTTTCGCGATGGCCACAACAAATGGTGGGCTTGGTTTTTTCCCTATTGCAGTATCTGCAGCTTTAATGGTTTATGGGGTGAGCGAAAATTCTGGGTTAGCTTATGGGTGGATTATGTGGACTGCACAAACCTTAATGGTGGTTGTATTTGGGGCAATATCTTTTGTCCTCCTTCCGTTATTGAATCGAAACCGATAATACTGATTATCAAAAGTCTAACAAATGACAAAATTCCTTTTGCCACTACTGGCCCTTATTTGCTTTGGTGTAAACGCACAAGTACAAAAAGAAATTTTCGAATCGTTTAAACTTCAAGAAAGAAGGGGTGTCTCTTATTATTTTCCAGAGGATTATACTGAAGACAAAAAGTATCCTTTAATCCTTGTTCTAGATGCAGATTATCTTTTTGACCTCGTTGTAGCCAATGCTAAGTTCTATAGCGAACACAATAGAATGCCACAAGCTGTAGTAGTAGGCATTCATCAAAGCGAAAATGATATAAGGTGGGAGGATTGTGATTATGAGCAAACAACTGGTTTGCCTACAGAAAAGGCAAAATTATTTTATGAGTTTTTAGGTACTGAATTAATTCCTTACTTAGAGACAAACTATAATATTGCTCCGTTCAAAATGTTTATTGGCTATGACATCACTGCTAATTTTGGAAACTACTTTTTGTTTAAGGATACGTCTTTGTTCAATTCTTACTTAACCATATCACCAGTACTCGCTACAGAGATGGAAAGTCGTGTGCCTTCCAGGTTATTGGATTTGGACCAAGAAATATTTTACAATTTAATTTTAGAAAAAGAAAAGACTGATGGTAGGCAGCAAATTTTACAAATGGATAATGCCATCAAATCTATAACTAAAGACAATATTCATTATTTCTTTGATCAATATGATGAACCAGATCATATTTCAATAGCGGCATATGGTATCAGCAAAGCATTTGATAACGTTTTTAAACTGTTTAGACCCATTAGCCCTAAAGAATACAAGGAAAAAATACTAAAATCTGAGGAACCTGTATTCAAATATTTAGAAGATAAGTACGCCCGAATCGAAGATTTGCTAGGTTTTGAAAAAGCAGTAGAGCTCAATGATGTAATGGCAATTTATGCCGGCTCGGCAAAAAAAGAAGATTATGAATCTTTAAAGGAGTTGGCTAAACTTTGCAAAAAGTTTTATCCAGAAACTATGATGGGCTTTTATTTTGAAGGAGAATATTTGGAGTTATTGGGAGAGCCTAAAAAAGCAATGAAAGCCTTTGAAAAAGCCTATCAAATGGAGGAAATTGACTTTTTGACCAAAGATTTGGCCATTGAAAAAATAGATGCTCTAAAAGCAGACTTTGGCTACTAAAATTTAGAACTTAAAACTTATCTTTAGCCAAATTCCTTAACGGTTTATGGCAAAGACCAAAACAGCTTTTTTCTGTCAAAATTGTGGCACTCAATACCCAAAATGGATTGGGCAGTGTACATCCTGCAAACAATGGAACACTGTTGTTGAAGAGGTGGTCCAAAAAGAAGAAAAAAAGGCTTGGAAAACCAATTCAAGTACCCTTCAGAAAACTTTTAAACCTTTGCGGGTTAATGAAATAAGTAGTGATAAGGAAATTCGAATCAATACTCAAGATATTGAGTTTAATCGTGTTTTAGGAGGAGGTTTAGTCCCGGGCTCATTAACATTGCTTGGCGGAGAACCTGGAATTGGAAAAAGTACATTATTACTTCAAATCGCTCTTAAGTTAGCTTACAAAACGCTCTATGTTTCTGGTGAAGAAAGTGAAAAACAGATTAAGATGCGCGCAGATCGCATTCATCCAAATTCTGAGAATTGCTTTATCCTAACCGAAACAAAGACTCAAAATATCTTTCAGCAAATCGTAGCCTTAGAGCCAGATTTAGTTGTTATAGATTCTATCCAGACCTTACATTCAGATTATATTGAGTCAGCCGCAGGTAGTATTTCTCAAATACGTGAATGTACTGCAGAGCTGATCAAATTCGCTAAGGAAAGTAATACTCCCGTTATCCTAGTTGGGCACATTACTAAAGATGGAACTATTGCCGGACCCAAGATTTTAGAGCACATGGTAGATACTGTTCTACAATTTGAAGGTGATCGTAATTATGTGTATCGGATTTTACGCTCTTTAAAAAACAGATTTGGCTCAACTGCAGAATTAGGGATTTACGAAATGCAAGGCAGTGGCCTTCGTGAGGTGAACAACCCCTCTGAAGTTTTAATCTCAAAAAATGACCAAGAATTAAGTGGCACGGCCATCGCAGCAACCGTTGAAGGTATGCGCCCTTTACTTATAGAAATTCAAGCTTTAGTAAGTACTGCAGTTTATGGAACACCTCAACGTTCAGCAACTGGTTTTAATGCTAAACGTCTAAATATGTTGCTGGCTGTTCTAGAGAAAAGAGCAGGGTTTAAGCTTGCTGCAAAAGATGTTTTTTTAAACATTACAGGTGGAATTTCCATTGATGACCCAGCTACCGATTTAGCTGTTATAGCGGCAATTCTTTCAAGTAATAGTGACATTCCCATCGAAAAGGGAGTTTGTTTTGCGGCTGAAGTAGGTTTAGCAGGTGAGATAAGGCCAGTGCAGCGTGTAGACCAACGTATTTTAGAAGCAGAAAAACTTGGATTTCAAACAATTTATGTTTCCAAAAACAATAAAATTGGATTAAAGAAAACCCAAATTCAAGTGAAATTAGCTTCAAAAATAGAGCAAATCGTAATAGAACTCTTTGGCTAGAAAAGTCCTTATCTTTAGGAAACCAATCAGCCGATAATGAAAAAAATCTTCTCATATTTTCTACTTGGAACAGTCATTTTCTCGACTTCTTGCAAAAAAGATGATACCAACAATTCTGAACAGGCAGACTATAGCAATTGGAATGATTATCTAGGAGATTCTGAAAGGTCTCACTACAGTAAATTGACCGAAATTGATACTGTTAACGTACAACAATTGGAACTGGCTTGGAGCTATAAAAGTGGTGGACTTGAAGAAGGCAGGACTACACAAATACAGACCAATCCATTAGTTGTAGGTAACAAACTCTTTGGAGTAAACGCAGCAATAGAATTGTTCGCTATTGATGCAAAAACTGGAGAGGAACTTTGGAAATTTGAACCCAATAGTAAAGACAATTCAGGCTTAGGTTTAAATCGTGGGTTGAGTTTTTGGAAATCCAACTCAAACGAGCAAAGTCGTTTATTTTTCACTTCTG
This sequence comes from Croceitalea sp. MTPC6, assembly GCF_036985525.1. Taxonomy (NCBI): domain Bacteria; kingdom Pseudomonadati; phylum Bacteroidota; class Flavobacteriia; order Flavobacteriales; family Flavobacteriaceae; genus Croceitalea; species Croceitalea sp. MTPC6. Next base: position 203,958 of record NZ_BTGR01000002.1, on the reverse strand, counting down.
GAAGCAAGTTATATGCGGTAAATATTAAAGATGGAAAAGCAATATCATCATTTGGAAATAACGGAAACATTGATTTAAGAGATGGTTTAGGTCGTAATCCTGAAAAGCTATCTGTGGTCGCCAACACTCCAGGAGCTATTTATCAAAACACCTTGGTCATGGGTACACGTGTTGGTGAAGGTCCTGGTTCTTCTCCAGGTCATATCCGAGCATACAATGTCTTAACTGGCAAAATAGAATGGACATTCCATACTATCCCCCAACCAGGTGAATTTGGTTATAACACTTGGCCAAAAGATGCTTATAAGACAGTTGGTGGAGCAAATAGTTGGGCAGGAATTGCCATGGACCAAGAAAGAGGAATTGCATATGTCCCAACTGGTTCTGCAGCTTTCGATTGGTATGGTGGGGATAGACATGGTGAAAATTTATTTGCAAATTCACTTTTAGCGCTTAATGTAAAAACTGGTGAACGTATTTGGCATTTTCAATTTGTACATCATGATATTTGGGATAGGGATTTACCAGCTCCTCCAAATCTTTTTGAAATGCATCGTGATGGAAAAAAAATTCCTACTGTTGCACAAGTGACTAAAAGTGGCCATATTTTTGTTTTTAATCGTTTGACCGGTGAACCTTTGTTTCCTATTGAAGAAAAACCATATCCAAATTCACTTTTAGAAGGAGAACAGGCACATCCAACACAACCCTTACCAACAAAACCAAAACCTTTTGCAAAACAATTACTAAACGAAGCTGATTTATATGCCCCAAATCAGCCTGCATTTGTGGATGATTTTGTGGACAAAGACCAAAATATAAATCCGCCAACTGTCTTGGATAAATTCAAACAGATTACTTCTAAGGGGCAATTTATACCCATTGACACCACTGGTGTTTTGTTATATCCAGGTGCTGATGGTGGTGCTGAATGGGGCGGGGCTGCATTGGACCCGACCAAAGGAATTATGTATGTGAATTCTAATGAAATGGCTTGGATTGTACGAATGAAAAAAGTAGGAAGTAAAACTGGTGAAAAATCAGACTTTGGTGGTTCCTTAACCCAGATTCATTGTGCTCGCTGCCATGGGGGTGAATTACAAGGTTTAGGCGCAATCCCAGAACTACACAATGTGAAAGCGCGTTTTTCCGTTGATTCTATTCAAAAAATCATTGAAAATGGAAAAGGTGCAATGCCAGGAATGCCAAATCTATCCAATAATGAAATAGAAGGTATTTCCAATTATATTTCTGGAATAGAATCCACAACAGACCATCGTGTGAAAGAAAGTTCCATCAAAGTACCTTATGCAGTAGCCGGTTTTGGTCGTTTTAAAGATAATCGAGGGTTTCCTGTAATGAATCCACCATGGGGAACGCTAAATGCGATTGATTTAAATACGGGCGAATACCTATGGAAAATTCCATTCGGTCATGAAGAAGATTTAAACGACCCTAAATATCCTGTATCCGGCTTAGAAAATTATGGTGGCCCCGTAATAACTGCTAGTGGTGTCTTATTCATTGCTGCCACAAAAGATGAAAAGTTTCGTGCCTATAGCATGAAATCTGGGAATCTCCTTTGGGAGAGTAATTTACCAGCAGGAGGTTACGCTACACCCGCAACCTACGAAATAGATGGAAAACAATATGTGGTTATTGCTTGTGGTGGCGGTAAAATGGGCACAAAATCCGGGGATGAATATCGTGCTTACGCATTGCCAGATTAAGGCGCAGGATTAGGAATCTCATTGTGTATTGCTTCAATCCCTTCCAAAACTTCAGCTGACAAATCAATATTAATGCTATCAATGTTTTCCTTTAATTGCTCCATGGATGTTGCACCAATAATGTTACTGGTTACAAAGTTCCTAGTATTGACAAAAGCAAGTGCCATTTGGGTCAAAGACAAATCATGTTCCTGTGCTAAATCATAATATTTTTGGGTTGCGGTCATAGAGTTTTCACCACTATAGCGATTATAATTGGGAAACAAAGTAACTCTCCCTTTACGTGGTTTTTGTCCACCTAAATATTTCCCGCTCAAAACACCAAAACCCAGAGGAGAATAGGGCAATAATCCTATTTTCTCTCGTATGCAAACTTCAGAAAGTCCTACTTCAAACAATCGATTTAATAGATTATATGGATTTTGAATCGTGACCATTCTAGGCAAGTCTTGATGAACTTTAGCTTCTTCTAAAAAACGCATAGCTCCCCATGGGGTTTCATTAGAAATACCTACATTTCTTATTTTACCTTCTTTTACCAAATCCCTCAACGTTTCCAATATCTGATGGATATTATCCTCCCAAAAATCTGGAGAATCTGCATTAAAACCGCGATGACCAAAAAAGTTGGTATTTCTTTCTGGCCAATGTAGTTGGTACAAATCTATATAATCTGTCTGGAGTCTTTTTAAACTCCCCTCTACAGCTGTAAGAATAGAATCTCTACTAAATCCTGTAGTTCTTATAAACTTGGTATAATCCCCAGGACCCACAACTTTACTGGCTAAAACTATTTCTTCTCGCTTACCTGTTTTTTTAAACCAATTCCCTATAATCTCTTCGGTAACCGCGTACAGTTCTTTTTTTGCAGGAACAGGATACAATTCTGCGGTGTCAAAGAAATTAATCCCCTGTTCCACAGCATAATCCATTTGTTCATGACCTTGTTCTTCCGAATTTTGGCGACCCCAAGTCATGGTCCCCAGACAAATTTTACTTACCCTAATTTTAGTATGTGGAATAAAGGTATATTTCATTAAGACAATTTTTTTGTAAACTTAAATAATTCTATAGCTGTGTGAGTAATAAAACCTGAGGAAAAGAAAAATTACCTGTGCTGTTAGTTATGCTCATCATTTCATTAATGTCATAAATAAAAGTGCCTAACATAACGTCTTTTTTACCATCTAAATTAAAATCTGCCACCTCCATTGTAAGCCAATTCCCGTGTATAGAATTATTAATAAAAGCTGGTTTAAAATTCATGTTCCCAATATTTTCTAAGTAAATCAAACTTTCTTCCGCTTTTCTGTTTTCTGAATATTTGGCAAAAAAAGAAGCTGCCACTATGTCCAAATCGCCATCCTTATCAAAATCTTCGGCCATGGCTTTTCCACAATCATACATTGGGAAGAAAAAAGATTCTTCAAAATTATCTGCACCATCATTTAAATAAATCCTAACACCATGGTATGGCTTTTCTATTGCTGAAAAATCTCTATTATCACCATTGGTAACCATTAAGTCTTGATATCCATCCTCGTTAAAATCATGTAATTCAAAATAGCTTGTGCCATTAACTGGAGAGAACTTAAGTACTATTTTTTCATCAAATTTCCCATCTCCTTGGTTATAATAAATCATTATTTGTTCTCTTGCTTGAGTCATCAAAGCAACTATATCTATTCTACCATCATTATTTAAGTCTTTAGCTTTTGCTTTTCTTGTTCCTGGCAAATAACTCAAAATATTTTCTTCTTCTTTTTTAAAATCATTATACAAGGATAGCGTGCCTTGGTTATGCCCAAAATTGCACACAAGTGCATCTAGTTGACCATCATTATTAAAATCTTCAATCTCAAAATTAACAGGTCTTTTTAGTTGGGAAATGGTCTTTCCTTTGTTTGATTTATCTAATGGCCCAAGACTTCCTAAGTATTGGTCCGATGGTTCTATTTTTCCAATAGTCAATAGAAAAGGGTTGTCCTTTATCGTGAAGTCTATATCAGATGCGGGGCTCTCAAGTTTCATATTTTCTGTGATATTACCAACTGCATCAATTGCATAAAAATTCAGGTAATCCCCAATGTAAAGTTTTGAGTTAGCTTCATCATATTCCAAAAGGGTTACATGTGGCAATGTGCTTTTTCCAATCTCAATAGACTGAAGTGCAAATGGAAATTCATTCGTTTTAATAGTTTCATCTCTTTGGATGACAGCTAGTTCTTGAGGCGCGTTTTCTAGATAGTAGTCTCTAATTAAATTCCATTCATCCTTTTTTATAACAGGCTTCTCTGGATAAACATTCATCTTTTTAATCGCTGGTAATTCTGAAGGGTCTATCCCATCATACCAATTTTTACCTTCAACTTTTAACCCAAGTCTAAAAGCCATATTAGGTAAAACCGTAGTCTCCCAAGTCTCTTTATCTAACTCTTTTGGTTCTGGAAATTTATGACAAGATGAACAATAGATTTTTGCTAAATCTAAGCCCGTTCTTTGTTCCTTGGGATTGGGAAACACTTCTTGATATCCAAAATCACTTTTTGGTTTCTTTATTTTATCTAAAAAAAGAACCCCAACAATCATAGAAACAACTACAAAAACAGAAAAAACTATGTTTTTTGTCATAAGCAATTTTAATCTATCTCTAAAAGAATAGGGCAATGATCACTATGTCTAGCTTCGTTTAGAATTACGCACCTCTTTAATCTGTTTTTTAAAGAATCGTTGACCATACCATAATCCAATCGCCAGCCTTTGTTGTTGTTCCTAGCATTTGCACGATAGCTCCACCAAGTATAGTTATGGGGTTCTTTATTAAAATGACGAAAGCTATCAATAAAGCCACTCTCGATAAAGTTACCTATCCACTCGCGTTCAACAGGCAAAAACCCTGATACATTTTTTAACCCGACCGGATTATGGATATCTATTGCTTTATGACAAATATTATAGTCTCCACAAACAATTAGATTTGGATGGGTTTTACGAAGCTTATTGGCATACTTCTGAAAATCTGCCATATAAGTAAGTTTAAATTCCAACCTGTCCATATTACTACCAGAGGGTAGGTACATGCTCATTACAGAAAGGTCTCCAAAATCCGCTCTAATATTTCTTCCTTCAAAATCCATGTAATCTATTCCTGTGCCATACTCCACATGGTCAGGCTCTTTTCTGCATAGAAGTGCAACCCCGCTATATCCTTTCTTTTGGGCACTGAACCAATAGTTGTATTTGTATCCTGCAGCTTCAAAAAGTGAGACATCCACTTGCTCTTCCATGGCTTTTGTCTCCTGTATACAAACTACATCTGGGTTTACAGATTGTAACCATTCTATTAACCCTTTGTTTAATGCTGCACGGATACCGTTTACATTGTAGGAAACAATTTTCATTAATCAAATTTTGTTTAAAAATAGCTAATTTTAGTGCTTATCATTTACCTTAATTCATCAAAATAAAACCCATGTCAACTATATAGGATTTAAGACCAAAAATCTTAAGAAAACAATCACCAAAGCTGGCGGAAAGATAAGTCAAGATATTTCCTCCTTCCCTAGCGGAAGTCGTTTTCATTTTACAGATTCTTCGGGAAATGATTGGCCATTTCGTTTGAGAAATAAATAAAAAAGCACCCCAATAAAATCAGGATGCTTCTTAGCTATACTTATTTTGGAGTAATTACTTTAAATCAAAACGGTCTGCATTCATCACTTTGGTCCAAGCGGCAACAAAGTCTTTTACAAACTTTTCATTTGCATCATCAGTACCATAGACCTCAGCAACTGCTCTTAGCTCTGTATTGGAACCAAAAATCAAATCTGCCCTAGTTCCTGTCCAAGCTACATTCCCGGTTCTTCTATCACGACCTTCAAAAATGGTTTGACTATCATCAGTAGCTTCCCAAGTATAAGTCATGTCCAATAGGTTTTTAAAGAAATCGTTGGTTAAACTTCCAACGCTATCTGTAAACACTCCATGCTCAGAGCCATCATAGTTTGCCCCCAAAACACGCATTCCACCCACTAGAACTGTCATTTCTGGAATGGAAAGTGCCATTAAGTTCGCTTTATCTACCAATAGGTCTTCTGCCTTAATATCTAAATTAGCATTAAGATAGTTTCTAAATCCATCTCCCAAAGGCTTTAGGTAATTGAACTGCTCAATATCTGTTTGTTCTTGGGTTGCATCACCCCTGCCTTGTGCAAAAGGAACTGAAATATTGTGCCCAGCATTTCTAGCAGCTTCTTCCACACCAGCCGTACCAGCCAATACAATTAAATCTGCCATTGAAACGGTATCCTTAAATTCTTTTTGGATCCCTTCTAGCACATTCAATACTTTATTTAGCTCTTCTGGATTGTTCACTTTCCAACTACGTTGCGGCTCCAATCGTAAGCGTGCGCCGTTAGCCCCTCCTCTTTTATCAGAGTCTCTATACGTTGAGGCTGAAGCCCAAGCAGTTTTCACCATTTCTGAAACAGTTAAGCCAGATGCCAATATCATCTTCTTTAAAGAATCGATATCTGAATCGCTCAAGGTGTAATTCACTTTAGGAATTGGGTCTTGCCAAATCAGCTCTTCACTAGGAACTTCCGGTCCTAAGTAACGGTCAATCGGTCCCATATCCCTATGTGTAAGCTTATACCAAGCACGAGCAAAAGCATCTTCAAAAGCGGCATGGTCTTCATGAAAACGCTTTGAAATTTTAAGATACTCAGGGTCGGTTTTTAACGCAATATCCGCAGTGGTCATCATCAAGGCTTGTTGTCCGTTAGGGTCATCTGCCGTTGGTGCCATTTTTGCTTTAGATGCTGCTGTTGGTGTCCATTGATGCGCTCCTGCTGGACTTTTGGTCAATTCCCAATCGTAGTTCAATAAAACATCAAAATAATCTGCATCCCATTGGGTTGGGTTGGGTGTCCAAGCACCTTCAATTCCACTAGTGATAGTATTTTCTAAAACACCACTTTTGTAGGTGTTTTTCCATCCAGTACTCATCTGCTCAATGGAAGCTCCATGTGGTTCTGCACCCACATATTTGTTGGGGTCTGCAGCTCCGTGCGCTTTACCAAAAGTATGTCCTCCTGCAACTAATGCAACGGTTTCTTCGTCGTTCATTGCCATACGTCCAAAAGTTTCACGAACGTCATGGGCTGAACCCATTGGGTCTGGATTCCCGTTAGGACCTTCTGGGTTTACATAAATCCAACCCATCATCACAGCAGCGAGTGGATCTTCTAGATCCCCTTCTGCATATCTATCTTCATTGGCACCCCACTCTGTTTCGCTACCCCAGTATACATCTTGTTCTGGCTCCCAGATATCTTCTCTACCTCCTGCAAAACCAAAAGTTTTAAAGCCCATAGATTCCAAGGCACAGTTACCTGCCAAAATCATTAAATCTGCCCAAGAGATTTTTCTTCCGTATTTCTTTTTAATGGGCCACAACAAAAGCCTCGCTTTATCAAGGTTCCCATTATCTGGCCAGCTATTGATTGGAGCAAAGCGTTGGTTACCGGTTCCTGCGCCACCACGACCATCACCCACTCTGTACGTTCCTGCGCTATGCCATGCCATACGAATCATAAACCCACCATAATGACCATAATCTGCAGGCCACCAATCTTGCGAGTTTGTCATTAAATCGATTACTTCTTGTTTGAGTTCGTCATAATTGATGCTGTTAAATTCAGCTGCGTAGTCAAAATCTTCACCCATAGGGTCAGATTTTGTAGCATGTTGCCTAAGAATATTCAATTTTAATTCATTTGGCCACCAATCTCTGTTTTTTACGCCACCCCCACCAGTAGCATTTTGTTTTCCACTTAAAAAAGGACATTGGCTTGGGTCGCCATTTCCATTGTGCGCATCGCTCATAGTATGTTGATTTTTTGATTTACGTAATTAATACCCTTAAAAGTAATGCTCTTATAATAAAATAAAAGTGGCAACTAATTTTTTTGGTTTATTCTATCATTAGGAATGCTTATGCTTAAAGTAAAATAGCGTTGGTTTTGGTTATCTTAGTTCCGTACATAAAAGATATATATACAATTGTTAGGTAGTATAATCGAGTAAGTCATGAGCAAACCATGGAAAGATGACGAGTTAAAATCTGCTATTGAGGCTTACATATTCATGCTCGAAAAAACCAGAAATGGCGAGAAACTCAATAAAGCTAAGACTTATCGAGAATTAGCATTGAAACACGGTCGCGATGCTAATGCATTTGAGTATCGGATGTCCAATATCTCTTATGTTTTAGCTCTACATGGTAGACAATGGCTTAAGGGACTTTCACCTCTATCAAATGCTGGACACAATATAGTTACAAGAATGGAGTCAATTCTTAGTAAAATTGAGAATAGACCAATTAACCATTCTGTTATAGTTGAGTCCAAGGTTAATCAGGAGCTATCCAAAACTAAGCTATCAGAACCTAGAGGTAAAATTAAACCGAAAAAGTCAATCTCAGAAGGTATAGTTTACGATAGAGACCCTTCAGTAAAAGCTTGGGTATTAAAAATAGCAAAAGGAGTTTGTGAATTATGCAATAACAAAGCTCCATTCAAGTCTGTTGGCGGGGTGGAATTTTTAGAAGTTCATCACGTAGTTAGGCTGGCTGACGGAGGTCCAGATGTGATTGAAAACGCCGTTGCATTATGTCCAAATTGTCATCGTGAAATGCACTATGGAATAAAACAGTTTGAAAAAATGGAAGTAATTTATGGTAATGTCGGAAGATTAAAGAGATTCTAACGCTGCCTAACAATGGCTATAACTCATGGTTCCCCGCTTGGTCATTTTTTCCTAACTTCAATTAACTAAAAAATGTCTGGCGCTGGCCACGAAGCCATAGCCAAAGCCGATGGTGTAGCATACGCCTGTGACTTTGAGCAATTATTAAATACCATGAACAGAATTGGAATTCAATTTATTGTTGAAAATGTTAAGGAATCTATTGATTTCTACTCAAAAAAAGTTAGGCTTCAATATCGACTGGATTGGTGAAGGACCTTTTTTTGCGATTTTAAGTCGTGATAATTTTAGTGTGCTTTTAAGGCAGTTAAAGCAAAAAAACCTGTCTAGACCCAATAGGGTTCCTTTTATAGAATCCGGCTGGCATACTAAAGGTCAAGAAGCCTGGGATGCTTATATATGGGTTGATAATGCAGATGTATTATTTGAAGAGTTTTCAGAGAAAGGAGTTTCAATCATTAAAAGTTTACAAAACACTGAATATGGAAACAGGGATTTTGAAATTGAAGATTTAGACGGCTATATTCTTTGTTTTGGTCATCACCGTCAATAAATAAAATTTACTCCCTCAGTTTTCATTTAAGGTTAATCCGAGTAGTGGTTATTATTCTTTAAGTTTTGTATAAACTCGTATCAACAACACCTTTCCCATCCTCTAAAACAACAGAAGATAATACTGTTTTCTCCTTTATTTTTAAATTAAATGGCGGAGCTAATAGGTTCACCCCACTTTTCTTATTTAATCGAATTCCTTGTCCTGAGATAATATCCTTATTAGGTATAAAATCACCGTTGGGTAAGTGTTCTGTTACAATTACATATTTAAAATTTACCAGCTTGGAAACTATATTTTGAATTTCAGCATTGGACAAATGTTGCAATACTTGTCGCAGCAATGCGCAATCTCCAGGGGGCAAATCAGTGGTTGCAACATCTAAACAGTGGAATTCTAAGTTTTCTGCTCTAAAATTTTCTTTATTATATGCAATTAGTTCGGGGACAATATCTACTGCAACATACTTTTCAGCATGTTTTACCAATTGCTTGCCCACGTTAAAATCCCCACAGCCTAAATCACATACTATAATTGGATTTTTAAAGGAAGTTAAAAAAGAGGTGACAGCTTTTAGGTAAGGATTTACAATTTCTGGTTCATGCGAACCCTTCCCAGAATAAAATTGGGTATGATTATCTCCCCAAAGTTTTTGCTCGTAAATCTGTTCCATGGCATCTTTCGTGGGCCATGGTTTTTTTATTTTTCTAACTTTGTTAGTGTCCTCCTTCAAAAAAGGAAATATTAGGTTTTAGATACGTTTTAACCATTCTCGCATATCAACTTCTTTGGCGATAATACCTTTTACTTCAGAGAGTTTTACGCGCTGTTGTTCCATAGTATCGCGGTGACGAATGGTGACAGTGTCATCCTCTAAAGTCTGGTGGTCTACAGTAACACAAAATGGGGTTCCATTGGCATCTTGACGACGGTAGCGACGCCCTACGGCGTCTTTTTCGTCATAGGCCACGTTCAAGTCCCACTTCAATTCATCAACCAATTTTTTAGCAACTTCTGGTAAGCCATCTCGTTTGAGCAAAGGAAGTATAGCTGCTTTGGTTGGTGCTAAAACTGCAGGTAACTTTAAAACCGTTCTTGTAGTGTTGTTTTCCAACTCCTCCTCTTGAAGTGAATTAGAGAATACCGCTAGAAACATTCGGTCCAAACCTATTGAGGTTTCTAATACATAAGGCACATAGCTTTTATTTTCCTCTAGGTCAAAATACTGGAGCTTTTTACCTGAATGTTTTTCGTGCTGACTTAAATCAAAATCAGTTCTTGAGTGAATACCTTCTAATTCTTTAAACCCAAATGGGAATTTAAATTCGATATCTGCAGCGGCATCTGCATAGTGAGCCAATTTTTCATGGTCATGAAAACGGTAATTATCCTCACCCATTCCTAACGATAAGTGCCAGTTCATTCGCTTTTCTTTCCAAGTGTCATACCATTCTTGTTGAGTGCCTGGTTTTATGAAGTATTGCATCTCCATCTGTTCAAACTCACGCATTCTAAAGATAAACTGGCGCGCCACAATTTCGTTACGAAAAGCTTTTCCGGTTTGGGCAATCCCGAATGGAATTTTCATTCGACCCGTCTTTTGAACATTCAGAAAGTTCACGAAAATTCCTTGCGCTGTTTCTGGGCGTAAGTATAAATCCATTGCTGAATCCGCCGAAGCTCCTAGTTTTGTACCGAACATGAGATTAAATTGCTTTACATCGGTCCAATTTTTAGAGCCAGAGAGTGGACAAGCGATTTCCAATTCTTCAATCAATGCTTTTACATCAGCCAAATCTTCATTTTCCAAAGATTTTCCCAAACGCTTTAGGATTCCATCTGCCTTTTCTTGATAACCAACTACACGTCCATTGGTTTCCAAAAACTGTTTTTTATCAAAGCTGTCACCAAAACGTTTAGCCGCTTTAGCTACTTCCTTATCAATCTTAGCTTCAATTTTAGCCACATAGTCTTCTACCAAAACGTCCGCACGGTAACGTTTTTTTGAATCTTTATTATCAATTAAAGGATCATTAAAAGCATCAACATGGCCAGAGGCTTTCCAAGTGGTAGGGTGCATAAAAATGGCCGAGTCCAAACCAACGATATTGTCATTGAGTTGTACCATCGCCTGCCACCAATATTCTCGAATATTCTTTTTGAGTTCTACCCCATTTTGGGCATAGTCATAAACAGCACTTAACCCATCATAAATTTCACTGGATTGAAATACATAACCGTATTCCTTAGCATGTGAAATTACCTTCTTGAAAATATCTTCTTGATTTGCCATTGGGCAAAAATAGTACAATGGTCAAAAAGAGTGAAGTTTATTTTAATTGAAATTCTGTAGAGGAAAGTAGGCGCTCATCCTCAAAAACATTTAAGGTATAAATGCCTTCTTCCAAAGAACCTTCTGGAACCGTAATTGCATCACAAACGCTGATTTCTTTACCCAAGTAAACCAGTTCCACTCGCTTACTGTAAGTATTACCCCCAACAGAAACAGTTGTTGCATTATCTTCAATAATGGTCATATTGGGTCCTAAAAATTGGAAATAAATAACTTTTACATTTCCTCTTTCATTTGGATTGCCGAGAACGGTAACACAACCACGAAGTTTTTCAATTGTGGACGCCTTATTGGTATTTAGAGGTCTGCCAGCACGCAAACGGAAGCCCGCTCCCTCAGCATTGCTCATTTTTAAATAACTCTTTACTTTGAGTTCTTTAGCCAATTCTTTGTTTTTTTGGCGCTGTAAGGCTTCAGCCTGTTCCAATGAGGTGGTTTTCCCTCTTAATTCTTGAATCTCTCTACGCGTTTTTTCATACTTATCCACTAAAAGGCTATTGTTATAACGTAAGAAATTGTTCTTCACTTTTAAACTATCAAACCTTAGTTCCAAAACTCGGAGTCGTTTTTGGCTTTCTTTAAGTTTAACGATACTGAAGTTTAACCTACCTACCGAATCTAAAAGCTGTTGTACACGAGTGCGCGATGTCTGTAGTTCTATATCATTAACTTCATTAAGACCAGATAACCTATCTACCTCAACTTTCATTAATGTCAAATCCTTTACCAAGAGTTCTTTCTCGTCTTCTAAATACTTTAATTGAGAAGTAGATTGGGCATAACTGTAGTAGAAAGCGATTAGAATAGCGATAATGACCGCAACTAATGCCGTAAGAATTATTTTATAATTGAATTTAGTATCTTGAGATTCCATCGATAAGAAGCTAATTCAGTAGGTAAAGATTTGACATACTACAGGTTTTCAAAGATAATAAACGATATTAACTACATCCTATTGCCAAAGCTTTGTTTTGGATGTAATACCCAATTATATAGAGGAGAACACCTACTGTGTACCGTTTGTCGAAATGATTTACCGATTACCGATGATAACTTTCTGAAAGAGAACAGGGTAGACCGTATATTTTATGGGAGAATTCCTGTTAAAAAGGCTGGAGCCTTCCTTTTTTTCTCCCAAAATGGTATTGTAAAACAACTTTTGCATCATTTAAAATATAAAAACCAAGAACTGATAGGGGATTTTTTAGGTACTTGGTACGGAGAAATTTTAAAAGAACAAGGAGGGTTAGAAGGCATAGATATGGTAATTCCAGTACCGCTACACCATAAAAAACTTAAAAAACGAGGGTATAACCAAGTTGATGCTTTTGGTGAACAGCTCGCAAAACAACTAGGAGTTCCATTTCTAAAAAATATATTGATCAAAACGGCCAATACTAAAACATTAACGAAGAAAAGCCGATTCAACAGGTGGATGAGCACAAAGGAACTATATAAAATATCCGACTTTGAGCTTTTGAAGAACAAAAAAGTTCTATTGGTAGACGATGTTATTACCACTGGTGCGACTATTGAATCCTGTGGTTCTGCTTTATTAAAAATTGAAGGCTTAGAACTTTATGTAGCTTCCATGGCTATAGTCCCTTAAACTTTTAATGATACTTTAACTATCAAAGTTTTCTAAAATTGAAAGTCATTAATTCTATAATACTGGAAGATGTTGTTTATTTGTTTATCAATTTGATTTTATGCCCTTCTTGAAAAAGATTTTTAGTTTGCTTTTTCTGTTTTTTATTACACTTGCCCTTTGGCAATGTGCAAGAAGGGGCACTCCATCTGGTGGGGATAAAGACATTACTCCTCCCGTCCTCCTTAAGACCGATCCAGAAAACCTGAGTATTAATTTTGACAAAAAGAAAATCAAACTTTATTTTGATGAATATATAAAGCTACAGGATGTTCAAAACCAATTGGTTGTCTCCCCACCTTTAAAATATATCCCAGAAATAAAGCCACAAGGTGTTGCAAGCAAATTCATAGAAATTACGTTTAAGGATACTTTACGAGAAAACACTACCTACACTATTAATTTTGGACAAAGCATTGTGGATAATAATGAAGGAAACCCCAATAGCTTTTTGTCCTATGTTTTTTCTACTGGGGATTATATTGATTCCCTTTCTCTTACTGGCGCTATAAAAGATGCTTACAAAAGAAGCGCAGAGCAGTTTGTGAGTGTCATGCTTTACGAAATTGACAGTATTTATAATGACTCTACCATCTACAAATATCCGCCCAATTATATCACAAATACATTGGATAGCCTTCCATTGTTCTCATTAAAAAATTTAAAAGCAGGGGAATATGCATTGGTTGCCATAAAAGATGAGGGTAAAAACAATGTGTTTGATCAAAGGGCCGATAAAATTGGTTTTTTAACAGATACCATACGTATACCAACGGACAGTATTTATTTGTTGAATCTTTTTAAAGAAAACCCTGACTACAGTATTTCTGTCCCTAGTTATGTTGCTAAAAATCACATTATTTTCGGTTATCAAGGCTCAAAAGATGATTTTAAGATTGAAACATTGACATCATTGCCCGATTCTGTAAAAACATTAATGACTAAAAACCGTGAAAAAGACACTATAGACTACTGGCTTACCCCTACCGATTTAGACTCTATAATTTTCACCATCACTAACGAAAAGAAAGAGCTTATAGATACTTTTACGGTAAAAACCAGAAAGCTCCCTTCCGATTCATTACAGCTGGCGCCAAGCCATAGGGGGAAGTTAAATTTTGAAGAATCCTTTCACATTTTGGCCAACACTCCAATCATTAAAATTGATACCACAAAAATTGCAGTTCTGGATAAAGACACTTTACAAATAACATATAAAGTTCGATTGGATTCCATCATCAATAAAGTTGACTTTGATTTTGAATTAACCGACAATCAGAAATATAATATAGTGCTTTTACCAGGTGCTATTGAAGACTTTTTTGGATTGCAAAATGATACCTTGGTGTCTAATCTTTCCACGGGAAGCTACGCTGATTATGGAAATCTAAGTCTAAGTTTATCCGGTGAAGTAACTTATCCAGTAATTGTTGAGTTAACCGATGAAAAGGGTGAAAAACTTCGTGAAATTTATGCGGAACAACCAAAAACCTTTGAATTTAATAACCTAGAACCAAAAAACTATGGTATTCGAATCATTTTTGATGAAAACAAAAATGGAAAATGGGATACGGGAAATTACCTTAAAAAAATTCAACCGGAGGTCATTAAATACTATCCTGATATTATTGAAATACGGGCAAATTGGGAAAAAAACGAAACCTTTGTCATAACAAATTAAAATGATCTCTGTCTTCCAAAAATTTTAACTTATCCCTATTTAACTTTATATGTTCCTTGGATAAGAATCCGTATAAAACTTCTTCTTTTTCTGAATATACCAAACGCTTGCCCAAAACATCGTAAACCGCAGAATGGCCAGAATATTCATGGCCCAAACCATCTAAACCTATCCTGTTAACACCAATACAGTAACTCATATTTTCAATGGCCCGTGCTTTTAATAAAGTATCCCAAGCTTCAATTCTGGGCTTAGGCCAATTGGCAACATAAATTAAAACATCATAGTCTTCTGTATTTCTTGCCCAAACAGGGAATCTAAGATCATAGCAAATAAGGGGACAAATTTTAAATCCTTTAAAATCAACACTCGTTTTTGACTTTCCCGATTCATAAATTTTATGTTCCCCAGCTAAAGTAAAAGTGTGCTTTTTATCATACTTGTCTACCTTTCCGTTCGGGTAGACAAAAAATAGACGGTTGTAGAATCGTTTACCTTCTTTAAAAACTACGCTACCCATAATAGCAGTTTGTTTTTTAGAAGCTTCCTTTTTCATCCAATCCAAAGTTTCATCCCCTTCCCCGACATTAATATTTTCTGGTTTCATTGTAAAACCAGTGGTAAACATCTCTGGTAAAATAATTAAATCTATTGCAGAAGTGATTGAGTTTATTTTTTCTGAAAAAACTTTTCTGTTCGCTTCAGGGTTTTCCCAAAGTAAATGGGATTGTATCAATGCGACCTTAAGCTCATTCTCCATTAGCTATTTGGGGTATTTTCAAGTAGTTCAATTAGCGGTCTAGAACCAATTACTTTTGCATGGTCTAATGCAGTGTTCCCTTTGGCATCCCTAATATTTGCATCTGCACCATTATCCAGTAAAAGTTTTACTATCTCTGGATGATTAAATGTTACTGCATAGATAAGGCAAGTAGAGCCCATTGCATTTATATGGTTAACATCTGAGCCAGCCTCAATCAAAATCTTTGCGATATTGTTATATCCTTTAAAACAAACCCCCATTAGTGGAGTATTCCCTGACTCATCTTTTCCATTGCCATTTGCTCCTTTCTTAAGAAGAAGCTCCACAACTGGAGCGTGGTTATAATAAGCGGCCAAAATAAGTGGTGTAGAGCCCCTTTTGTCCTTTATTTCAATTAGTCCAGGAGTTCCTTTAAGTAATTTTTCTACTTTATCTAGATCTCCTTTTCTAATGGCTTCAAAAAAAACCTCTGCAGTGTTCATTTATTGTACAATATTCCAGTTATAAATATCGGTTTTTAAATTTATAATAAGTCATGCAAAATGAGCGTTTCTATCATAAAGAGTTAAGTAATTTCCTACTTATTGTCGATTTTTCTTAATTTCACGTGAATTAAATAATACATGGTCAATCCCAAAACTAATATAGATTTTTCAATTCTATCGCAATTGTCATTGCCCGTTGCCCTATTGGACCGTAGGGACTGTTTTGTAGAATGCTCCAGTGAATGGTGCAAACAATTTGGAAAAAACAAAGAAGACTTATTAGGGGGAAAAATTTTTGAGGCATTACCACTGCTTGCTTCCAAGTTTTCATCAATACTTGCTGAAATTGAGGAAAGTGGACATTCAAATTACATTAGTGAAAAAGTAACTTTTGATGATGGACTTGTTAAATGGTTAAAATGGAAAGTGGATTCTGTTGTAATCGCCAATGAAGACTATAAACTCGTCAGCATTGAAGATATTACCAAGAGAAAAAAGAGAGAGGAGCTTATTAACAAGGCAAAAAGAGTAGCTAGAATTGGATATTGGGAGGTAGACCTTAAAGATAATTCTGTTATTTGGTCAGATATAACCAGGGAAATCCATGAAACCAGTGAAGATTATGAGCCTACCTTAGAAGAAGGAATCAATTTCTATAAAGAAGGTAGGTATCGAGAACATATTTCAGAATTGGTAAATAAGGCCATAGCAGAGGGAATACCTTGGGACACAGAACTTATAATCGTTACAGCCAAAGGGAATGAAGTTTGGGTTAGAGCAAAAGGAGAAGCAGAGCGTGTAAATGGAAAACCTATACGGCTTTTTGGAACTTTTCAAGATATAGACCAGAAAAAAAGAGCTCAATTAAAATATACGGAAACATCGGAACGCTTGGCACTTGCCGCCAAAGTGGCAAAAATAGGAATATGGCAATATAACCCTATTGAAAATGAACTTATTTGGGATGATAATATGTTTTCGCTTTATGGTATAAAAAGAGCTGACTTTTCAGGAGCTGTAGATGCATGGGAGTCGAGCATTCATCCTGAAGATAAAGAACGTGGGCAACAGGAATTGGAAATGGCTCTAAAAGGTGAAAAAGAATTCGACACCACTTTTAGAATAGTTAAGCCCAACGGTAACATACACCATATTAAAGCCTTTGCTAACGTAGAAAGAGATGGTAAAGGGAACCCTACTAAAATGTTAGGTACCAATTGGGACATTACCGACTTAAAAACCACCCAACTTCAATTGCAGCGAAGTGAAGAATCATTTGTTGGAGCTTTTGAGAACTCCACAATAGGAATGGCCTTGGTTGGTCTGGACGGAAAGTGGATTCAAGTAAACAAGAGCATCTGTAAAAGCCTTGGTTATGATAAAGACGAATTATTGAAATTAACTTTTCAAGACATCACCCACCCAGAGGATTTGGGTAAGGATATAGACTTATTGCATGATTTAATAAATGGCAATAGGGAAAGCTACCAAATAAATAAGCGCTATTTCCACAAGAATAACAGTATAGTTCACGTATTACTAACAGTTACAGCTGTTCATGGGGTAGAGGGCCATCTTTCACATGTAATATCCCAAATTGTGGATCTATCCAAAATGGTGGAAAGTGAGCATAAGCTTCAAGACTATTTAAAGGTCACCCGTGAGCAAAACAAAAGCCTTTTAAACTTTGCCCATATTGTTTCGCATAATTTAAGATCGCATTCTACCAATATGTCCATGTTGATAGATTTTTTGATTAAAGAAGAAAACATAGAAGAAGTTGACAAAATTAAAGCCATGCTTAAATCTGCTTCTGGTGGTTTAACAGAAACGGTTTCACATTTGAACGAGGTAGTACAGGTACGTACCAGTACCCTTGAAAAAATGAAACCAATAAATTTAGAGAAATCCGTTTATGGGGTCTTAAGAAATTTAGAAGCACAGATTAACGAAATTAACCCTTTTCTAAAAATAGACATTCCCAAGAATCACTTTGTAAATGTAGTTCCTGCTTATTTGGACAGTATTTTGCTAAATCTATTCACAAATGCCATGAAATACAGCTCACCTAAGCGGAAACTTAAAATCAAAGTAGAATCAAAAGAAGAAAATGGAAAAATCATTGTGACATTTGTTGATAATGGATTGGGCTTAGACCTAGACCGTTATGGAACTCGGGTCTTTGGCATGTTTAAAACCTTTCACAAACATAAGGATGCAAAAGGCATTGGGCTCTTTATAACCAAAAATCAAATAGAGGCCATGCGTGGAAAAATAGAAATAGAAAGTAGCGTAGACGTGGGGACAACGTTTATTATGAAATATGAAAAGCCAGTATTATGAAGAAAATTAGCTCTGCATGTATAATTGATGATGACGATATTTTTATCTACGGTACTCGTAGAATAATGCAAGAAGTGCGTTTTTGTGACGACATCGTTGTTTATAAAAATGGAAAGGAAGCAATTGAAGGAATGCAAAATTACTTGAAAGAAGGAAAAAAACTACCCGATGTTATTTTCTTGGACATTAACATGCCCGTAATGAACGGTTGGGATTTTTTAGAAGAATTTATGAGTATCCCAAATTTGAACGAAGGAGATATTTTACTCTATGTAGTTAGCTCTTCTATAGATCCCGCAGATTTGCAAAAAGCAAAAGAATTTAAGCTTGTGAGCAATTACATCCTAAAACCTATAATGCCCAAACAGTTGAATGAAATTATTGGAGCGCCAGCAGATTAAGATATTTAACTGTATTATTGTCTTAAATAACTAAAAAAATCCGTAGAGATGTCCAATCTTTATCTTTACAATCGTTATTCAAGTAATCCCTAACACTAAAGTCTATCACAATGAAAAAATTAATTTTACTAGTAGTTGTCATTCTATTATTCAGTTTTACTACTGAAGATTACGGCATTACCGAACAAGAGCGCGAAAAGGCAATTGAGCATTTGACAAAAACCAGAGACCACATGATGGAAGTCCTTGATGGTTTAACTGAAGAACAATTAGAGTTTCAACCTGCGGAAGAAGCATGGTCTATTGCAGAATGTGTAGAACATCTTGCTATTTCTGAAAATACGTTTAGCGGTCTAATTAAGCAAACTGTTGCCACAGGAAACAATCCTGTACTTAAGGACTCTGTAAAAATGAGTGATGACCAATTGGTTACCATCATCATAGACCGTAGTAATAAAGTTAAAACCAGTGAGCCTTTTGAGCCAAGTGGAAAATTTGGAGACCATGATGCAACTGTAGCGGCTTTTGCAAAGAAAAGGGCAGAGCATATAGAATATGTAAAGACCACTCAAGATGATTTAAGAAACAGATTTAATTCCAATCTTCCTTTTGGTACCGTTGATGCCTACCAACTATTGCTTTTTACTTCTGGCCATACGGAGCGCCATGTGTTGCAAATGGAAGAAATAATGAACGATAACCTTTTCCCAGAAGAAGAATAGAATTTTTATACATACCTGTAAACCGCTTTCTCTCTTTGATTAAGCGGTTTTTTATTCCCTACTACCAGGGGTAAAATCCTCTGGAGCATTTTGAGGCAGATTAGTAGTACCTGCATTACCCATATCGTTGAAGATTGTCCATTCAGAAAAGGTGTAGATGGCATTTGCTTCTGAGATTTCTAAATTTCTTACTGCCCTTCCATCTTCAAATTCATGGTTGGTAGAAGAGCCGTCTTCTCCAACTACTCCGAAAACATCAATCACAGTTCCAAAAGGGTCTACCAATTCTAAATTATCATCTCCATTGGAATCTGCTGGACTGTTAGTGGAAACTCCTAAATCTGGAGGAAAACCATAAACCAGTTCAAACTCTTGGGCATTTGGAGAGATTACGAATGTACTTTCTGCCCCAATATTAAGCCCTGTTAAATCAATGGTTGAGCTTACCTCTGTGTTCGCATTGGTATAACGTCTTAATGACCACCCTTCTAAATCAATCGGTTCAGAAGAAGCATTATACAATTCAACAAAACGGGCACTAGAATTATTATTCGGATCTGCCAATTCTGAAAAGAAAATCTGGGTTGACGTTGTCTGTGATTCTACACAACGTTGGTTTGAAAAATTGATGTCATCCAAATCTCGAATAACCAATAAAAAATCTGTATTCTCTTGAAGCAAGACAGCCGTAATTGTGCCATTGGCTTCTGGAAGTATTTCGCTCTGGAAATCTGAAAAACCCGAATTGAGCACTTTAACTTCATCACCATTACAATCCCTTAAAGTACGTTCTGTTTCTTCGCGAAGCTCCGCAAAAGGTAATCCAAACTCATCCACTATAAATTCCAAACTATCAATCTGTATCAATGTGTTTACCTGATTTGCTCTTAAGTCAGTAATGCTAGATTTGCTTGGCTGTACTTCTACAATGTTATCACAACTCAAAAAAATATGTTCTGGAATTTTTAATGCCGGTAATCTTCCAACAGATGTAGTGCCAAAAGCTGCAAAAGTTCCTCCCAATTTAAAAACCCCTCTGCTTTGCCCTAGATATAAGCCTTTTAACTTAATCAGTATTCTACTCCCAACTTCAAAAAACAAATGAGATTCTCTTAAATCAATCTCTATCTGAAATCCTTCTGTTGGGTCAGTTGGACTATCTTGAAAATGGAGTACGCTAAAAAAGTTTCCAGCTTTGTCAGAAGATATTACATAACCTTCTATTATTAAATCTTCTTGTATCTGTACCAATTCATCTTGATACAAATCTTTTACCTGGGCAAAAGTTGCGTTAGCAATAAGGTTATCTGAACAAGCACTGGAAATAGAATCAAATTCTGTGTTTTTAACACAAGAATCGGTTAGTATTATTAAAAATACGAGTATAAAAATTTGTCTTTTCAATTCTCTTTCATTTATGCCGTCATTTTGAATAAAATGAGAAATCCACTTTTGAGGTTTCTCCCTATGGTCGAAATGACGTTTTGTTTTAAAAACTTATTGCCAAGTTTAAAAAGTAAGTTCTACCAAAGCCATACCAATATTTTGGTGCAAAAGACGGATTATCACGCAAACTGTCCTGTTGCAATTGCCCAAAATTTCCGTTTCTACTCTGTTCATAGCCTCCTGTTCTAAAAACAGTATCAAAAGCATTATTTATGCTTGCAAATACACTAATGTATTTTCCGTTTTTTAACCAAGATTTTCCTCCCACCAAATTCAACAAATAGAAATCGTCCAATTTTGATTGCCTTAACAGATTGGCAACATTCTCATCAGTTGCGTTAGAAAATCGCTCACCTGTATCTGGGTCAAAAAAGAAACTTTGTGTTCTAGTTATCGTAGAAATATTTGCATAATTATTAGCTAAATAATTTGCCGTAGCACCAATCCACCAATATTTTGGGTCGCGGTACTCTATACCTAAAGCAAACGCTTGTTGTGGACCCTGGGCTAAACGGTAATCCTTAATGTTCGCTGCACCCAAATCGATATTGCCCGCAAGATCGATTAAATCTTCTTCCGCCCCAGCAGTATCAAAATTTATCGTAACCGATGGGTTACTTGCGTAAAGGTATTTGGCAACATTTGCAACGGCCGAAAGCTTTACTTGGGATGATAATTGATATTCTAAACCAAGCTCAATTCCCATATGTAATTTATCCAAATCTGTAAGCACTTCCTGTACAAAGTCCGAACCTACCCCAGAATCAACAAAAAAGAAATTTATATCCGTAGTGTTCTGGAACCTGGTATAGAAACCTGAGATCCTTCCAGTAACATCTGGAAGACGAAGAAAATAATTTACATCGACAGTTGAAACGGTTTCACTTTGAATATCAGGGACAATCGCATTGTTCTCTCTAGGATTAACAAAGCTATTTTGTAATACTGGCGCTCTATTAATATAAGCTCCATTTGCCTTGAGCCAATGCCTACCTGTAATCTTATAGGTTAATCCACCTTTAAGTCCATAGTTGGAAAAACTTATTTCTTCGCTTTCGCCCAGTGAATTTTCGACAAATCTTTCGTTTTGAAACAAGCCATTTCTTTGATATTTAGTATTTGAAACTGTTCCAGAAATAAAGCCCAACCACTTTTGTCTTTCAAAGCTCAGTTGCGCAAAACCATTGAGAAGAGTTGCATTCATTTCATAATGATAACTAAAAATGTCATTCTCATTTTTAGTTAGGTAACCATTAATATCATTTTGTGTGTCCGAGAAAGGGTCTATGTCTTCGTGGAAATCAGCTCCTAACAAATCCTGTATTTCTGCATAATTTTCAGAATCTAGCTTGTGATAATTAATTCCAAAATCAATTTTAAAGTGTTGATTTATATTGAGGTTTGCTACCGTTGAAAGTGAGATTTGGGTATCATCCACCGTATCATTATAGTAAACATATGCAGCCTTACCATTACTGTTGGCTTGATAGAAATTTCCCCAATTAACTTGTCTATTCTTTAAAAAGCCTTCCCGTGCCAGAGCCGCATTGGTAAAATCAGCACCTATTGGGTTGTTTATATAAAAACTTGGTAAATATCTATAATAGGTAGGTTCTGGATTAGGTGCATTAAAATAGCCTAAACGACTGCGCGCATTGGTTCCAAATTGATAAGATACACCCGAAGTGACTTTTATTTTTTTGGATTCATAATAATGATTAAGCATTACTATTGGCTCAAAAATATCCCGCTCCCTAGAGTTACGGATGTCCCCATTTTGGTTACCCCAATATGGGTTATATTTATTTCCAACCAATTCAAAGACTTCCTCGGTTATGGCAGAGGAACGCCCTCTCCTGTTCTTTGCCAAAATAGTACTTAGCATAAATGTATTCTTGTCATCTAATTGATATTCCAAACCGCCAAACATGGAATAAGCATCATATAAAGTACCATCTATATAACCTTCTTTGGCCCACCTCCTGGAAGCGGAAAATGTATATGCCAGTCCATTGGTATTTAGACCAGATGTATAGGTGGCCATTAGCCGTCCAAAATAAGTTCTATTTGAAGCAGAGGAAGATAATCGAATCCCTGGCCTAAGATTTGAAGGTCGGGTATTGATATTGGTGTTTCCTAATATACCGCCAAAAGTAAAGTCTGAAGCCTCTAAACCGTTAGAAAATTCTTGATTCCTGATTATATCATTAAGCCCTCCCCAGTTATTCCATTGTGGACGTCCATCAAAAAATTTGTTCATTCTTATCCCATTGATAAGTACTTGACCGTTTTGGGAATCATAGCCACGAACCCTAAAAAATGCTTGACCAAAATCGAAAGCAGCCCTATTTAAAAAGACATCTCTAGTTGCTTGCAATAATCCAGCGGACAAAGACACCGTTTCATCATCATCAGATAAATCTGATTCCGTTAACGTAATCAGATTATCAGTTTGTTCAAAAGTAACATCACTGGTAAGGAAAATTAATCCCAATTCCACATCTGTAGTTTCTAATAAAATAGGCAGGCGTTTTGTAGTATAATATGGAGCAGAAATTTTTAAAATATAAGCCCCTACCAAAGCTGTAGTTAATGAAAATTCACCTTGAGAATTAGACAGACTGGTCTCGCTAGTGCCCTCAATTGAAATTGATACGTTGTCAAGGGGTTCTTTGATGGCAGCCTTTGATATTATTCCAGAAACTGTCAATGTTTCTTGAGCATAGCCTGAAAAGGATATGCAAAAAAACAAGAAAAGTATACGCATGCAATGGTTATGTCTCATTCAATGTTACAATAAAATGTCAGAAAAAACTTGGATTTTTGACAAAACCTTAAATTGTTATTCTATTTTTATACTTCAATGAGAGTTCTTTATTCTTTATTTTTTTTACTTCCTTTTTTCCTGTTTGGACAAACTAAAAAAACATATAAGATTAGAACTATTGCCTTCTACAATGTAGAAAATCTATTTGACACCATAAATGATACTCTAATTTTTGATGACGAGAGAACCTCACTTGGGAGTTACCACTGGACCCAAAAACGCTATCAAAAGAAGATAAATCATATTTCTAAAGTACTTTCTGAAATTGGAAAAGATATTACGAGTACTTCCCCAGATATTATTGGATTATGTGAGGTCGAAAAAGCAGCAGTACTTACAGATTTAGTGCAGCACCAAAACCTCAAGGAAAAGGACTATGGGTTCATTCACTTTGATTCTCCTGACGAAAGAGGTATCGATGTTGCCCTCTTGTATAAAAAAGCATCTTTTCTACCAGACACTTTTAAAAGTCATCGTTTGCTACTATTCAATGAAGAAGGGCATCGTGATTATACTAGGGACCAACTTGTTGTTAGCGGTCTTCTGGATGATGGGCAAGTTTACCTTATCATAAACCATTGGCCTTCCAGAAGTGGTGGTGAAGCAAGAAGCAAACCTTATAGAAAAAAGGCTGCAGAATTAAATAAGCGCATCATAGACTCTATTCAACGGTTGGACGTTACCGCAAAGATTATTAGCATGGGTGATTTTAATGATGACCCACGTGATAACAGCTTTAAAAAGGTTTTAAAAACACGTGGGAAAATAAAGCAATTGGATAGCACATCTTTATATAATCCAATGGAAAAACTATATAAGAAGGGTGTAGGTTCTTTAGCCTACAGAGACAAGTGGAATCTATTTGACCAATTCTTTTTTACATCCAACCTAGTCAAGAATAAAAAAGATAGTTACTCTTTTTGGAAAGCTGGAGTATTTAGTCCCAATTACCTTAAAACTCCAAATGGCCGGTACAAAGGCTATCCCTATCGAACTTATGTAGGCACTACTTATCAAGGGGGATATGCTGATCATTTTCCAGTTTATCTTTACCTGATAAAAGAACATAATTAACACTTTGCTAAACGCAACGCTATCGATTTTTAGCATCTTGGATAAAAACAGCTATGAAAAAGATTGTTTTATACATTGCAGCATTTACACTAATATTATCTTGTAGTACAGATGATGGTAATCCTTGTGCACTGCCCGAAGGGTCTTCTGTAGATGTAGTTACTCAATCTATTTATATAGAATTGGTTGATAGTAATGGTGCCAATCTAATTGCCAATGGCACTTATAATGGTTTGGATATTACTGCGGAAAAAGACGGATTTATTATACGCCCGGTAGTTTTTGACGAAACCCAATTTTTAAGTTTACCAGATTCTGTAAAAGATATTATTGTACTTCAATTATTTGGAGATGAAGGAGAAAATACTTGGTTGCTGAATTTAAATGATAACGAAACCGATGAATTGGTAATCAACTTAAAACATGGAGTGCCAGATCAATGCGGTTTATTCTTATTAGAAGCGCAAGCTATAAGTTATGATGGAGTTTCCCAGGATATTGTACCCTTTGCAGTTTTTGAAAGTGACCCGCTTATTAATTACAAAATTACAGTAGTAAAGTAACCTTAGTTAAACCATTGACTCCATGGTAGCCTGCTAAGAATAAGTAATAGCCCCAAACCATAAAAGATAGCGATACTCTTAAATTTAGCAGCATCTTCCATTTTCTTTTTATGACGTGACCAACCTATTGTAATCAACGCAAGAGCAATAATATTAATAAACGGATGCTCTAAGGCCAACAGTCGTGCGGGTGCATTTAATCCTCCCATCCCTAAAGTTTGTATGGCTTTTAAACCATTTGCAGATGTAAAGTATAAAACCAACCCTATCAACAACTGAATATGGCTAAGAATTAAAGCAAATAGGCTTATTCTTAAATCCTTATCAAATTGAAATTCCTTTTTGCCTAACCAACCCATAAAAGCGTTAATAACAGCTAAAACAAGAATAGCAAGTACAACATAAGCTAGGTAAGAATGAAGGTTTTGTATGATTTCCATAGATGATATTTGATGTCTAAAAATACGAATTCTTTAAACATAAAAAACCCCGCAAAAGCGGGGTTCAAAAATTATATTAATAGCAAGGTTTTAGTTGAAGATGTATCTAACACCCAACTGTGCTTGCCATCTTGAAGATTGAAGACCAAAATCATCCAATTCTTCTATGTTCGGAGTCCCATCATCGTTGTATGCTCCCGAATTAATATCAAAAACCGGTATAGCGCCATCTGTAGATACTGTAGTTAAAGGGCTAACGTTTCCTCGTATAAATTTACGTTTTCCCCAATTCTTGTTCAACAAGTTGGTAAAGTTGAAAATATCTGCAGATAACTGTAGGGTATGTGTTTTTTCACCAAACTTAAGTGAAAAATCCTGTAATAATTTAAAATCAACTACATGGCTCCATGGTCCTCTTACGGCATTACGTTCTGCATAACCACCTCTGTTTTCATTAAGATAGTCTATACTATTGATGAACGTATTTAACTGTTGCCATTTAGCAGCTTGCTCAGCAGCATCCCCAGAAAATTGGATTTCACTAGCATCCCTTGGTATATAGATTAATGCATTATCACGAGAATCATCGTTTAATAAGTCACGAGTATCTCTATAAATAAAACTGTAAGGAGCACTCTGAACACCTTCATAGAAAAGTGCCACCGTTGTCTTAATGTTATCGTTCCACTTAAACTCGTAAGAAGCATTTGCAGTAATTCTGTTACCCAAAGCAAAGTCTGATCTTGTAACTGGTAAATCAGAGTTCTTACCATTTACCGTTTGAATGTTTCTCCATTGTGAACTGTTTTGAGAAGATGTACCGTCAAAAATCTTATTAGATTCACCGTAAGTGTAAGAAACCGAACCTGCAAAACCATTTTCATATGGCTTTCTTAAAGTGAAAGTTGCATTAGTTGCATTTCCTCCACCTGTATTGGATGCTAAAATGATTCTACCGTACGTGTTATCCAATAAATCCCCAAAACTTCTGGTATAAAATGGTCTATTATCAGCCCCTTCATAATTACCTATTGAGGCAGGTATGTTTAAGTTTTCGTAATAGATATCGGTAATAACATCAGTATACAAGAAATCTACAGAAGCAATTAATCCCCAGAAAGGAAGCTTTTGATCTACAGCTATGTTATACTTTACTACCTGTGGTAATTTAAAATCTGCGGCAATTAAGTCAACATTACCGCTAAGACCACCAGTACCTGGTTCAACAGCTCTTGTTTGGTTATTAACATCTGGCTCAAATTCAGTGACGTTAGTGTTAAAAAATCCAGAGAAACCACCGGTAATACCATTATTATTATATGTACCACCTGGCCAAACTAGAGGCAGTCTTGACGTGAATACCCCTAAACCACCACGTATTTGTGTAGTTCTGTTTCCATTTACATCCCAGTTAAATCCTAAACGAGGAGAGAAAACCGCATTACTGATTTCTTGACCAACACGCGCTCCTTGTAAATCTTTTCCAGCAGCTTCAAGAATACCAATAGTAGTTGTATTGAAGTCTTCATTTACTGGTCCTGATTTCCAGACTGGGAGATCAATTCTCGCACCAAAACTAAATTTAAAATCATCGGTTACGTTAAAATCATCTTGCACGTAAAAACCAAACTGAGAGGTTTTAAAATCTGCTGAACCGTCAGATTCATCACCTACTGCAGTACTACCTACCAAGGAATAACCATGCTGGTATTCTTCAGGCTCCAAATTGTTTAAAAATTGATCTAATGCAGAAGTTATTAAGTTTCCATCATCGTCAGTAATGTCTTCATAGTTATAACTACCAAAGTTAAAAGCAAAGAAAAGATTTTTAACATTTGCAAATTCAGCGTTAGCACCTAATGTTATGGTATGTCTACCAGCATAAATCTCAAAATTGTTTGTTATCGTTAGATAGTCAGTATTTAACAGGTTTGCTGTTGAAAAAGGCTCAGCACCAAAATTGATATTTCCATTACCATCTTGAATACTAACCGTAGGGAAAGGGTCTCCTAAAGGATCACGATCGTCACGAACCGTGGTATATCCAACTACTAGATTATTTGAAAATTTGTTTCCAAACCTTGAGTTTAGTTCCAATGCAGTCGAATTGGTATTTGAGACAAAAGACTCCGAACCGTTAAGGAATCCTATACTTCTATTTCCAGAGTTACGAGCTTCTAAGTTATCAGCACCTACATAACTATGTCTAAGTGACAAGTTGTGATCTTGATTAATGTTCCAGTCCAACTTTGCAACTAGCGTGTTACTTTCTAAAGTACTTGCGTTGTTATCAAAGATACCTACATCATAGTTGTAGGTGTTTTGAACAAAGTTTCTAAGATTAGCTAAGTCTGCCTCTGATGCACGTCCGGTATAATTACTGAAGTTAAATGGTTGAGGAATTTCTGATTCACCTCTTTCATAGTTAACGAAAAAGAATAGTTTATCCTCGATTAATGGACCACCCAAACGAACACCATACGTATTTGTTGAGAAATCAGAAATTTTTTCTCTTTCCTCACCGTCACCAACTAAATCTGGCGGTGTTTTACCTACTAAACTTTCATTTCTTGTAAAATAATATGCAGAACCTTCAAACTCATTTGATCCAGAGCGAGTTACTGCGTTTATAGAACCTCCTGAGAAACCAGATTGTCTTACATCAAAAGGAGCAATGTTAATCTGGAAAGTTTCGATAGCATCAACAGATAGCGGGTTAACACCTGTTTGACCACCATTTGTTCCAGAACCTGCCAAACCAAAAACATCATTATTTACGGCACCGTCTACATAAATAGCATTGTATCTATTGTTCTGGCCCGCTAGTGAGATAGAAAAACCATCATTCCCTTCACTTAACTGTGCTTGTGGCGTTAAACGGACAAAATCCGCTAAAGAACGGGAAGCTGCAGGAGTTGTAGCGACTTGACGCTGCGATATGTTCGTTTCCGTACCTGTTTTATTAGATCCAAAAACTCCGTTTGATACTCCGGTAACAACCACTTCATCAAGAGCGGTAGCGGATTCAGCCATTTGGGAACTAATCCTAACTGTTGCCCCAAGGTTTAAAAAGACTCCTTCTTTTACATCATCATTAAAACCAACATAAGAAATGGTTACCTTGTATGGACCTCCTGTACGCATACCAGATATACGATAAAAGCCATCAAAGTCTGTTGCGGCGCCATAAACGGTTCCTGAAGGAACATGGACAGCAACTATGCTGGCACCTGGTAATGGCTCGCCAACATTGTCGGTCACCTTACCACCAATTGCAGATGTGGTAACCCCTTGTGAAAATGCCGTTGCAGAAAAAAGTAATGCAATAGCTACTAAGTAGATTTTTTTCATTTTTAGTGTGTTTAATAGTTTAATTAGCTTTGCAAAAGTCATATATAAAACTAGCTAAAGTGTTAACTTAACGTTAAGAAATATAATATATATAAGTTGTTAAAAGCTTAAAAAACAACAGCTTACAAGATTCTTAAAATTATAAGAATACTACTTAAACCTTAAATTTTTGTAAAAGTGACATTGTGGAAGAATCATGGTTGCCAATATCGGAACTCTCGATATCATTTAATGTGTTTTTGGCAAGTTGTTTGCCCAATTCCACACCCCATTGGTCGTAACTAAAAATATTCCAAATAATACCTTGCACAAAGATTTTATGCTCATACATGGCAATAAGTGCTCCAAAACTCTTTGGGGTGAGTTTATCAATTAGAATAGTGTTTGTGGGTTTATTCCCTTCAAATACTTTAAATGGGGCAAGTCTATCAATATCTTCCTGAACTAAACCATTAGACTTCAGTTCGGTTTTTACCTCTTCCAGACTTTTCCCGTTCATCAAAGCTTCTGTCTGTGCAAAAAAATTGGCCATCAACTTATTATGGTGATCAACATCACCATGCAATGATTGCTTATATCCAATAAAATCTGTTGGAATAACCTTTGTTCCTTGATGTATTAATTGAAAAAAGGCATGCTGGGAATTAGTCCCCGGCTCTCCCCAAATGATTGTTCCTGTTTGGTATGGGGTTTCATTTCCTTCACGGTCAACACTTTTCCCGTTACTTTCCATAATACCTTGCTGCAAATAAGCTGAAAAACGATGCAAATATTGTGTGTATGGAATGATGGCCTCTGTCTCTGCACCATAAAAGTTGTTGTACCAAATACTTAACAATGCTAGATTAACAGGAATATTTTTTTCAAATGGGGTATCCTTAAAATGAATATCCATTTCATTAGCGCCCATTAATAGCTCATTAAAATTTTCATAACCAATAGCTAAAGCGATTGATAGCCCAACTGCACTCCATAATGAAAAGCGACCACCTACCCAATCCCACATTGGGAATACATTTTCTTGGGCAATCCCAAATTCGGCAATTTTTTCTGTATTGGTAGAAACAGCAGCAAAATGGGCTGCAATATCCTCTTGCGAAGCATACTTTAAAAACCATTCTTTTATTGTTGTAGCATTACTAAGCGTTTCTTGTGTAGTAAAGGTTTTTGAAACGACCACAAACAAAGTGGTTTCCGGATTTAATTCTCTAAGGATTTCATGCACATGGTCACCATCTACATTGCTTACAAAATGAAGTTTTAAGTGGTTCTTATAAAACTTTAAAGCCTCTGTAACCATAGCAGGCCCCAAATCTGAACCTCCAATGCCAATATTTACAACATCTGTAAATGGTTTTCCAGTAAGTCCCTTTTTTTCGCCAGAAATGATAAAATCACAAAATGTTTTTATCTGTTCTTTAACCTGATATACTTCTGGTACCACATTCTTACCCTCTACAAAAACAGTGTCTTCCTTTTTTGCACGAAGGGCTGTATGTGAAACTGCTCTACCTTCTGTCTGGTTTATTGTTTCACCACCAAAATAACTGTCTATAGCCTCTTTAAGTTTTACCTCTTCGGCTAGCTGTAACAACAATGATTGAGTTTCATTGGTAATTCTGTTTTTTGAAAAATCTACATAGAAATCTTTCCACTCAACACAGAATTTATTTGCTCGTTGAGCATCTAGTTTAAAAAGTTCTTTAAGATGTTTTTCTTTTATTTCTTCAAAGTGTGAAGAAAGTTTGGACCAAGCTTTAGTTGTTATTGGGTTGATTTTGGGTAGTGCCATTCTGTTGGTTAAGTGTGATTAAATCCTCTTCTTCTTGTTCTTTGGGCAATATATATTCAATGCAATCCAACTGTGTCTTTATGGGTTGAATATGTTCAAAATAGGCTGTTTTTAAAGAATCTGCAAGAGGGTCGGCAGAAGGTAGTTTTTCACGGAGAGGGTCAACTTGTCTCCCATTCTTCCAAAAACGATAACAAACATGTGGCCCTCCAGTATTTCCTGTCATACCTACCCAACCAATTACATCACCTTGGCGCACAAACTCACCTTTTTTAACTTTTTGAGCCCTCATATGTAAGTATTGGGTGCTATAAGTTCCGTTATGTTTTATTTTAACATACTTCCCGTTGCCTCCCCTTCTTCTTGATTCCGTGACCGTGCCATCAGCCGTTGCGACAATGGGAGTACCAATAGCAGCAGCATAGTCGGTTCCTTTGTGTGGGCGAACTTTATAGCCATAATAAGCAATTCTTCTTCTTAAATTATATCTTGAAGAAAGTCTATAACCAAATTTAATTGGCGCCTTTAAAAAAGTGCTGCGTAGATTATTAGCTTCTTGATCATAGTAATCTGTAAGCTGCTTTAATGAATCCGCCACATACGGAAATGCATATATTGGTCTTCCTTTGTGCTCAAAAAAGGCTGCTTTTATAGGGGTGACTCCCGCGTAAATCGAATCATTTATATAGCGTTCATCATAAATAATTTTGAAACGATCTCCTTTCTCCAACCTAAAAAAGTCAATGGTCCAAGCATAAATGTCAGCAAGATTTAAGGTGACATTATAATCTACCCCCAAGGAGTCCATATCCAATGACAAAGAGTTTTTAATTACTCCACCAATCTCTCTCTCTTTATAACTAACTTTTCGTTTACTCTTATAAACTCTTGCGGAATCTTTAAGGTCAAAAACCGTATAGTTTATTTTATCATTTTGATATATAAAAACCTCCGCTTTTGCTGTGGTATCCTTTGATTTTAAAATGAAGTAAGGTTTGCCCACATTAATTTTTCGAACATCGAACGTATCCCTATATTTTTCTGAAATAGTAATTACTTTCTCATAATCAACCTTGTTTTGAAGCATTAATTGACCAAAGCTATCCCCATTTTTGACAGTATCTTGGACCACGTTAAAATCTTCAAAATTGAAACCAAATTGTTTAACTATAGGCTCTTCAACAGGTATTTGAGCTATTTCTACAGCTGGAACAGGCTTGTCTTCCTTACAGGAAACAAGTAATACCAATAACAAAATAGCACCCCAATATTTTTGCATTCTTTTACGCTTTACTCTCTGGATTAAATATGTGATCAACCCATTGTTTTCCCCAGGTGTTCAACTCTTTTTCTGAGTGCAAAGTTGGGAAAAATATTATTTTTTGAAAACTCGGAGGCAAATAGTCTTTCCAATTAGTTCCCCCGGTAGCTTCAACAGACCCTTTATCTTTACCTAAATAACGATATGCAGAACCCATATGCATTAAAGGCCAGTTGACATTTGCATTAAGGTCTAGCTCCTTCAGCACTTCAATTAATTCTGCATTGTTCCTTATATTCTCTGGCAAATCAAGATACTTATTATAAATAGTGCTTCCTTTGACTTGATTGGCAATTCGTAATAACCGTGGAGTATAACGAAATTCAAATTGTTTCAAAGTCAATGTCTTCTCGCCTGTGGTTATATCAGTGGCGCCTTTTTTCCAGTAAATGTGGTCATATAGTTCTTCAATAGAATTGTCATTGGAAAAATCTTCCCGCTCAGTATGGTGAACTAAGTTCTCCATTGGAGTGGCATACAGTTCTATCATTCTGTATTGTGCAGACTGGAATCCACTAGCTGGGAGCAATGCCATCCTATACCGCAGAAATTGCTCACGATTCATCCCTTTTATCATAATGCTAAAAGAGGAAATCAATGCTTTATAATAGCTATTTACTCGATAAACTTTATCAATAAAAAACTGAAGGTCTTGTGATTTGTCTTCTACCAGTTGTTTTTCTTCATGCAGAACCAATTTAAAATACAATTCTGTAATCTGATGGTACATGATGAAAATCTCTTCATCAGGAAAATGAGTTTTTGGTACCTGTATACTTAACAAAGTATCTAAATGAATGTAGTCCCAATACGTTAAGTAGCGTTGGTAAAGAAGTCCGTCTAAGTAAGAACTAAGATCTTGACCCGAGTTTTTAAATTTTTCTTCAAGCTTGTTGATTTGGGACTCAATTAGCTCATCTTTCTTCATCTATAAATCACTTCATAATTATCTTGAACTGATTTTTAAGTCCATTATACCCATCTAAATCTGCTTTTATTGAGCCTACAGCCAAGTCTGCTTTAATACGGATAGGAATCTTATTTAAATCGTTCGATACCCACAAAGTTAAGCTTTCTTGTTCTTTAAAAACCCTACCTGATTGTACATAAGGTCTAAATTTTAAGCATTCTACTTTTCCAAATTTGGTGCGAACTATTTCTTTGCCCAAAAACTTAAGCTTAAATTGGTACACACCATCATCATCATAAAGCATATCCATTACTATGCTTTCATTCACTTTTAAGTCCTCTACCGTGAAATTGTTTCGAAGATAATATGCGGCTGATAGTAAATCTTGGACATTATCATGAATCTCAAAATTGAACTCCTTTTTGTTCTTATTGTCCTTTAATAAAGCTGTGGATTCCTTATAATTAAAATCTATCTCAATATCCTTGGTATACCCGCCTTCATCAATTTTCCTGACAAATCTATATGGCCTATTGTCGTAACGCCCAAAATAACTTTCATAAGTATCATCAACCTTAAAAAAGACCCTTGCTAAACCTGTCGTCTTCCCTTTACCAATTACATGATACACCGGTATGGTATCCAGTTTTTCAGATTCTAATTTTAACGTAGCAAAACTTGCATTAAAAATACCGTAATGGATTCTAAATTTTAACCATTCTCCTGCTTTGTACGCAGGTCTTTTTTGGGCAGTGACATTTATGGCCAAAAAGGCTACAACCAGAAACAAATACTTTTTCATAGCAAATGAAATATCCATAAAATTACTATATAAATGGCTTTTTAAGCGCTTTTTACAATAACTTAAACAAAAGTTGTTCCAAAGTATTGTATAAAAAAAGCCTCGATGTAAACATCGAGGCTTTCTCTAAATAACCAACCAAACTTTAAATTATGAAAAACCAATACTTAAAGTAGTGAGGGAACCACCCCTCTTGTTATACAAATGTACGGTAGGTTTTTACAGTAAATATGGGTTTTAACGTACTTTAACTTAAGTTGATTATAGTTGGTAATCTTTTAAGAATAATTATCTCTTTTTAGGATAATGTTTTGCTAAAACCAATATCCAATACTAAAAAAAACTTCACTATTATTCCTTTGTGGAGACCAAGAATAATAAATCTGCACAGGGCCTAAAAAAGACTCATAGCCATACCCTAGACCATAACCGGAAAAGTTGGGTTCCGTAAACCATTCTCCCGTTCTAAAAAGATCATCATCTACGTTGGCTACATTGGCTGTAAAAAGAATATGATTTTTTGGTGCTACTTCATAATCCAATCTGGCATATGCTTTTACAAAACTGTTTCCTGGCAG
This sequence comes from Croceitalea sp. MTPC6, assembly GCF_036985525.1. NCBI lineage: Bacteria > Pseudomonadati > Bacteroidota > Flavobacteriia > Flavobacteriales > Flavobacteriaceae > Croceitalea > Croceitalea sp. MTPC6. The sequence continues at coordinate 169,407 of NZ_BTGR01000002.1, read as the reverse complement.
GGATAAAAAATCATATCCAAAAAATGGAATAAAATTATGTGTGGGTTCATTTCCAAATCCACCTAAAATAAAATCAAAAGAAGAGACATTTGATGTTCCCAGTTTAAACCCGCCCTCAGTTTCCAAGTTTAAAGTTAAATTATTAAACCAAGTAAAGGCCCCGCCCATTCTGGCTTTGGCAATTGAAAACTCTTTGAAATTATCATTGAAATCTGATGAAAGTAAATAGAAATGAAAATCCCCATCAAAATAGAGACCTTTTGTTGGGAAATATTTATCATCATAGGTGTCCAGCTTTAGCTTGCCATAGGTGCTAAAGTAATTACTGTTCTCAAAAAAAGTGCGGTCATTTGATGGTGGTGGTACTGTGAGGGAGTTGATATTATTATTTATAGTTCTTGTACTATATCTTAACAATTTGTGTTCTAGGCCAATGCTAAAAGCAAATTCTTCTTGCAATACTGTTTGGAGGTATACTTGATTGGTTAAATCCGTTACATCAAGATTAATTTCACTTATGTTGGGATCATCTGGAACATCAAAGTTGGACTGTATCAGTCCAAAATCTATCTCCTTATCAAAATCATTAAAATTAGAGTTAAGTCCAAAACTCCAATAAAATCCTTTGTCCAAATAATATTGAAAATTATAACGTACATAATCTCCTAAAATAAAATCAAAAGAAGCCACATCATCTTTTAAAAGCAAGTTCTTTCTAGTGATGTTTATAAGTGCCGCACTTTTATATAAATCGTCGTAATGCGCACCCATTTTTATATACATCTTGGTAGTGTTCTCTTTTAGCTTTAAAATTAAATCTGTACCAAGTCCATTGGAGACCAACTCATACCTAATTGCTTTAAAGTTGCCTGTAGCTGCCAAATTATTGATTCCTTGTTTTAATTTAGAAAATGGAATCTTATCCGCAAGATTAAAACGAAGCTTCCCCTTAATGTAACCTCTGGTATATCTGTTATTTCCTTCAATAATCATTCTATTGATACTCAAGCTATCCATCGCCTTTCGCTTGGGTTTATTATTCTTTATTTTGGGTTGCTTAGTTGTCAACTGCTTTAATTCTTCCCATTTTTCTTTTGCGCCAATTTCCCCAACTTCAATAATTGTCGACGCTTTTTCAAAATCTATTACCGAAAAATCTTCAATGTTTGGTTGAATATAAATATCTGTTTGTTCCCTCTTTTTTACCATATCATTTACGGTACGGTAATTATTTATTTGTAGCAGGATTTCCGTGGCGGATGATAACGATTCCCGTTTCGCCAATGCGTCTTGGACATCAATCCCAATAATTATATCCGCTCCCAGTTTTTTTACCTCATCGATGGGATAGTTGTTTACAACCCCACCGTCTATGAGTATTTGTCCATCTAGTTCTGTTGGTTCAAACAGAGAGGGTAGAGTACCGCTTGCCATAATGGCTTCAGGCAAATAACCGCTATCTAAAAGTACTGGTTTACCAGTTTCAACATTTGTGGCTATGCACAGGAATGGAATAGGGAGCTTATTAAAATCCCTAATGTCCTTTACATGAAAAAGTAGGCGAACAAATTCATTATAAATATTTTGACCCCCCGAGATAGCCTCGGGGAATGAAACCTTGAAATTATCAAAAGGTAAACCTAGGGCATATCTTTCTGAGTCGTCTTTATCGTAGAACGATTTTGCTCCCCTAGGCACATTGTCTTGAATGAGGGTAGAAAAATCTGTTGACCTAAAAATTGAATCTAATTCACTAGCTGAGTAGCCCGAAGCGTAAAGCGCACCAACTATTGCACCCATACTTGTTCCGCCAACATAGTCGATTTTAACCCCCGCTTCTTCTATTACTTTTAGCGCACCAATATGTGCTAGGCCTTTTGCACCACCACCGCTCAAGACCAAACCAACTTTTGGCTCTTCTTGTGAAAAAGAGGTTAGTGATAAAAAAAACAAAAAGGGTATTAATATTTTCTTCATTTCTAATATCAACTCAATGCAAGGATTCATAGACTTTTTTTGCTTTTGCCATACCTATCGATTTTGCCAAATTATCAACTGATGCCTCCTTAATTCTTTTAACCGATTTAAAGCTTTTTAACAACTGTTCAGCTGTTTTTTCTCCAATCCCTTCTATATTTTCCAATTCTGAGTTGATTGCAGCCTTACTCCGTTTATTTCTATGAAAAGAAATGCCAAAACGATGCGCTTCGTTACGTAACTGTTGAATAATTTTGAGAGTCTCAGACTTTTTATCCAGGTATAAAGGTATGGGGTCCTCGGGGAAATATATCTCTTCCAATCTTTTAGCGATTCCAATAATGGCAATTTTACCCTTAAGCCCTAAAATATCCAAACTTTTAATTGCTGAAGAAAGTTGTCCCTTACCACCATCTATTACTATTAGCTGTGGTAAATCCTTATCTTCATTTATAAGCCTTTTATATCTTCTAAAAACCACCTCTTCCATAGAGGCAAAATCGTCTGGTCCTTCAACAGTTTTAATGTTAAAATGACGATATTCCTTTTTGGCTGGCTTCCCATCCCTAAACACTACACAAGCTGCAACTGGATTACTACCTTGGATATTGGAATTGTCAAAACACTCTATGTGTGTTGGCTGTTCTGATAATCTTAAGTCCGATTTCATCTGTGCCATAATCCTTTTGGTATGGCGGTCGGGGTCGGTGATTTTTATTTGTTTAAATCGTTCTTGTCTAAAGAATTTAGCGTTTCGCGTAGATAAATCCAGCAACTTTTTCTTATCACCCAATTTAGGAACGGTAATCTTTATGGCACTATCTACTTCCACTGGAAAAGGGAGATATAATTCTTTGGAATCTGAATTAAAACGTTGCCTCAATTCAACAATTGCAAGTTGCAACAACTCTGCATCTGTCTCTTCCAGCTTCTTCTTAATTTCCAGTGTATGTGATCTAATTATGAGTCCATGGGAAACTTGCAAAAAATTGATGTAAGCATGTGTCTCATCAGAAAATATAGAGAAAACATCTACATTGCTAATTTTTGGATTAACTACTGTTGATTTAACTTGATAATTTTCCAGCACCTCAATTTTTTCCTTAATACGTTGTGCCTTTTCAAACTCCATATCTTTCGCAAGCGCTTTCATTTGATGTTTGAAATAAAGTAGGGAACTCTTAAAATTTCCCTTAATAATCCCCCTGATATCATCAATCTGTTTGTGATATTCATCAGAATCCTGTAGTCCTTCACAAGGTCCCTTACAATTTCCTAAATGGTACTCCAAACAACGCTTATATTTACCCGACTCCACTTTCTCTTTGGATAAGTCATAATTGCAAGTACGCAAAGGATAAACACTCTTAATAAGGTCCAATAGCGTTTTTACCGTTTTCATACTTGTGTATGGCCCAAAATATTCCGAACCATCTTTAATCAACTTTCTGGTAGGGAATATCCTTGGAAAACGTTCATTCTTAATACAAATCCAAGGGTACGACTTGTCATCCTTAAGCAGAACATTATACTTAGGCTTGTACTTTTTAATAAAGTTGTTTTCAAGTAATAGTGCATCAGATTCTGTTGCAACTACAATATGCTTAATCTTTTTAATCTTTTTTACAAGAACCCGAGTCTTACCATATTCATGGTTTTTAGTAAAATAAGAAGAAACCCTTTTTTTTAAATTCTTGGCTTTACCTACATAAATGATAGTATCTGCTGCATCATAAAATTGATAGACACCGGGACTATTAGGGAGAGAACTTATTTGGACTTCAATAGGCAAATGTGCCATTCGGCTTAAGGAATTAAAATCTGATACGCATTGTTAAATTACTGTCTTTTTTGAAAAACAGGAATCGTTTTTAGCTTTTTAACTCAAATAGTTTAAATAATTCTACTATTCCTTACGCTTAAAAGATTCCACCAGTTATTTTACATTAAGTTAACCCTACTTTTCCATTTTCTTTTTGTTAAAAATTTTGTAAAAACATGTATTTCAACGATAAAATAGAGCAGTTCATAGGTTGTATGTAAAAATTTTCTTTATATTTAAATCAAATTAAAGTTACCCCCTATGGAAAACTATTTAATTGTTTTAGGTATGTATTTGATTTTGATGCTTTTCTTCAAAATCTACTTTGCTGTCTCAACGAGAGAGTAAATTTTATCTAAAACTGCCCCACAGTATCTTCTATCTTTAAGAAGTTAGATGCAAAAAATTGAACTTAGAAAGGCCTACCGAAGCAAGAGAGAAAATCTTAGTTTCGATACAATACAAAGCCAGAGTTTAAAAATTTCTAATAATATACTCCAAATGAAAATTTGGAGTTTTTTGTATTATCATGTTTTTCTCTCGATTACAGAAAGTAAAGAAGTAGATACTTCTTATTTGCTAACACTGCTCCAAGGCAAAGACAAAAATATTATAGTTCCCAAGACAACTTCGAACAATAAGCTAAAAAACTATTTACTGACGGACAATACTGTTTTTAGAAAAAGTAAATGGAATATCCCCGAACCAGTCGATGGCATTCTTATTGACGAAAAACAAATTGAAGTAGTTTTTGTTCCACTCCTTACTTTCGATAAAAAAGGGAATAGAGTTGGTTATGGAAAAGGGTTTTACGATAATTTTCTTCGTAGATGCAACAACGATGTTCTTAAAATTGGACTTTCCTTTTTTGAACCAGAAGAAGAGATTAGTGATATTGGGACATACGATGTTCCATTAGACTATTGTGTTACTCCAGAAAAAGTCTACGAATTCTGAGTCTTAGTTTTTGTGAAGGCTCTCTTATTAAAGAAAATTAAGATTCCAACACCAGTACTTATAGCAGTGTCCGCTATGTTAAAAATAGGTTCAAAAAAACGAAAACTTTTTCCTCCAAAACTTGGGACCCATTCTGGCCAAGTAGTATCTATTAATGGAAAGTAGAGCATGTCCACCACTTTGCCATAAAAAAGATTTCCATAGGGTTCATTCGAAAACAATTCTGCCACTTGGTTATTACTATCATTAAAAAGCAGTCCATAAAAAACTGAATCAATAATATTGCCTAATGCGCCAGCAAATATTAAGGAAACAGCAAGTATTAATACTTTAGGCGATTTCCTTTTTATGATATCATATAACCAGTAACCTATGCCGAATATCGCAAAAAGACGAAAAACGGTTAAAAAGAGCTTGCCCAAAGACTCTGATATTGGTAAAATATCGCTCAACTTTGTTCCCCATGCCGCTCCTTCATTTTCTATAAAAAGAATTTTGAACCAGTTAAAGACCTCAACAGACTCGCCCAAAACAAAATTGGTCTTTATATAAACCTTACTTATCTGGTCAATCACCAAAACCAAAACTATAAGTAAAATAGATTTTTTTAAATTCATTTCTATTAAATAGATTCGGCAAAAATAGCCATATTATTCGGTTTTGTTCACGTAGATGTTCCCCTCTACAGATACTAATTTATAAGTAGAGTCGCCTTCTGCTAGTTTAAACATTTTAACACTCCCATAAGTACTCTTGGCTTCAATCGCGCCCTTATTTGCCATTACATTAATATTTCCTTTCTGGGTTTTTACTTCCACATTTTCACTAACATCTTTAAGCAAACAATCTCCGTTGGCCAAGCTAATTTTTAAATTTCGATATCTCCCTTCTGCAACTACCTTACTATTAGTTCCAAAAACAGTTACATCACAAAACTCAGGTATTGCCAACTTAAGTGCAATGGAAATTACTTTATGTGCACTAAGCTTATCATTTGGGGCTACAAAATTTGGTAAAAAATCTACACTCACTAAAACATTCGAACCATCTTCCTCTAAGCGAACTACCAAATCTTTTGTATACTCCCCTTCGATATAAGCTTCTATCCTTAATTCTTTATTTTTTGAAGTGCTTAACTCTACCAAATAGCAGTTTTTAGTATCTAGTTGTATGTATTGCTGATCTGGATTAAGGATAGCTTTTTCAACAACCTTTTGACCTACCAAAAACTGGGGAAAAAGAAAAATGAATATGAGTAAATATGAAGCTTTCATCAACAAAAAAACGCCCTAGGGCGTTTTGTTATTTCTGCATATTCTTAGCCTCAATGCTCAGTGTCGCGTGCGGCACCAACTTTAAGCGTTCTTTATTTATTAATTTACCGGTAACGCGGCAAATACCATAGGTCTTATTCTCAATACGAAGCAATGCATTCTTTAAATCACGTATAAATTTCTCCTGTCGAATGGCCAATTGCGTATTTGCTTCTTTGCTCATAGTTGCAGAGCCTTCTTCAAAGGCTTTGAATGTAGGTGAAGTATCGTCTGTGCCGTTATTACCATCATTCATATAAGAGCTCTTTAGTAACTCTAGGTGACTTTTTGCCTTCTCTATTTTTTTTTCGATTAAAACCTTGAACTCCCCAAGGTCTTTATCTGAGTATCTAACTTTTAAATCTTCTGCCATTTTTAGTGTTTTTGGATAAACAATTTAGTGTTCACGTCATCGAAAGCAATTACCGTGCCTTCATCTAAACGCTCTTCATATTTTAATTCTGCGGTTAGTGTTTCGCTTTTTAAATAGGTTTCATTGTTTTCAATAGCCTTTTCAATATGGCCATCTTTCAATATGCTCAGTTCAATTTTATCGGTAACTTCAAAACCAGATTCTTTCCTTAGATTTTGAATTCTATTTACCAATTCTCTAGCTATTCCTTCATTCTTTAAATCTTCGTTTATGGTAATATCCAATGCTACCGTTAAAGATCCAGAATTTGCAACTAGCCACCCTTCTATATCTTGAGAGGTGATTTCTACATCTGACAACTGTAATTTAATACTTTTATTTTCCAAGTCTAGCGATATTTCGCCTTCTTGCTCAATTTTTTGGATATCCTCCTGTTCTAAAGCATTAATTGCGTTTGAAACAGCCTTCATATCTTTTCCAAATTTTGGTCCCAAAACCTTAAAATTGGGTTTTATCTGTTTTACCAAAATATCAGAAGCATCATCCATCAATTCAATTTCCTTTACATTCACTTCTGATTTGATCAAATCAGAAACAGCTTCGATTTCATTTCGTTGCTCAATGTTTAGAACAGGCACCATTATTTTCTGCAAGGGTTGACGAACTTTTATCTTTTCCTTTTGACGGATAGACAAGACCAACGACGAAATCTTTTGCGCAGTCTGCATTTTGCTTTCAAGGTTTGAATTTACCACTGAAGCATTAAACTCTGGAAAGTTCGCTAAATGTACACTCTCATAACCTTCTTTACCTGTTACCTTATTTAAATCTTTATATAAGCTATCCATAAAGAACGGAGCAATGGGTGCAGATAACTTTGCCACGGTTACCAAGCAGGTATATAAAGTTTGGTATGCCGAAATCTTATCATGCTGGTAATCTCCCTTCCAAAAGCGCCTTCTACTTAAACGTACATACCAGTTACTTAGGTTTTCTTGTACAAAGTCTGAAATAACACGAGCTGCCCTAGTCGGCTCATACTCATTATAGGCTTCATCTACTTTTTGGATAATGGTATTCAATTCCGATAGAATCCATTGGTCCAATTCAGGTCTATCTTTTAATGGTATTTCTTCTTCAGAATAGCTGAATTCATCAATGTTTGCATATAGTGAAAAGAATGAATAGGTATTATACAACGTGCCAAAGAACTTTCGTTTAACCTCAACGATACCATCAATATCAAACTTTAGATTATCCCATGGATTTGCATTTGAAATCATATACCACCTTGTGGCATCTGCACCATGTTCTGGGAGCGTTACAAATGGGTCAACGGCATTGCCCAAGCGTTTGGACATTTTCTTGCCCTCTTTATCCAGTACAAGTCCGTTTGAAACCACATTTTTATAGGCTACTGAATCAAAAACCATAGTGCCTATAGCATGCAGCGTATAAAACCAACCTCTAGTTTGATCTACCCCTTCTGCGATAAAATCTGCTGGGAAGGTTTCATTATTATCTATAAATTCTTTGTTCTCAAAAGGATAATGCCATTGTGCATAAGGCATGGAACCGCTATCAAACCAAACATCAATAAGGTCAGACTCGCGCCTCATAGGTTTCCCAGAAGCAGAAACCAAAGTAATTTGGTCTACAATGTTTTTATGTAAATCGATTTTATCATAGTTGGCTTCACTCATATCACCAACCACAAAATCTTCGAAAATGTCCTTTTCTAGAACTCCCGCTTCAATAGCTTTTGTCATTTCGGCCTTCAATTCTCCCACAGAACCAATCATTAGTTGTTCAGTCCCATCTTCCGTACGCCAAATAGGCAATGGAATACCCCAATATCTTGAACGGGAAAGGTTCCAATCATTCGCATTTGCCAACCAATTCCCAAAACGACCATCACCTGTAGACTTTGGCTTCCAGTTTATGGTTTGGTTCAAAACAAACATACGGTCTTTGATATCTGTCACTTTTATGAACCAAGAGTCCAATGGATAATATAAAATAGGCTTGTCCGTGCGCCAGCAGTTAGGATAACTGTGAACGTACTTCTCTACCTTAAAGGCTTTGTTCTCTTCTTTTAGTTTAATAGCGATTTCAACATCAATGGAACGTTCGGGAGCTTTTCCATCGTCATAATATTCATTCTTCACATATTTACCACCAAACTCTTTCAATTCTGGTCTAAACTTCCCTTGTAAGTCCACTAATGGAACAGGGTTTTTATTTTCGTCCAAAACCAATAGTGGTGGAACCTCTGGTGATGCTTGTTTGGCAACTAGGGCATCATCTGCACCAAAAGTAGGGGCGGTATGTACAATACCGGTACCATCTTCTGTAGTTACAAAATCCCCAGCAATTATTCGAAAAGCATTTTCTGGATTCTTATATGGGCTAGCATAGTCTATAAGTTGCTCATACCTTATTTCCAACAAGTCCGAACCTTTACACTCGGTAGCAATTAGGTATGGTATTTTTTTATTTTCTTTTGAAAAGCTGGAAAGCTCTGAAACATCTTTGGTTTCATAAAATTTACCTCCAAATTGCTTTCCTATCAGGTTTTTGGCCAAAATCACATGGACAGGCTCAAAAGTATATTGATTGTAAGTAGCAACCACAACATAGTCAATTTTACTGCCTACAGTTAACGCAGTGTTACTTGGCAAGGTCCAAGGTGTGGTCGTCCAAGCCAGAAAGTGTAAATGGTCATACCTTTTTAAGAACTCTGGCAATGAACTTTCAACAGCCTTGAATTGTGCAGTTACCGTTGTATCCGTAACATCTTGATAAGTCCCCGGCTGATTTAATTCATGTGAGCTCAGTCCTGTTCCTGCCTTTGGAGAATATGGCTGAATGGTATATCCCTTATATATTAACCCTTTGTCATAAATCTGTTTTAGCAGCCACCAAACAGATTCCATGTATTTAGACTTGTAGGTGATGTAAGGGTCATCCATATCTACCCAATACCCTACTTTTTCTGTCATTTCATTCCAAACATCCGTGTAGCGCATGACCGCTTTTTTACAGGCTGCATTATATTCCTCGACAGAGATTTTTGTCCCAATGTCTTCTTTGGTAATCCCCAACTCTTTTTCAACTCCAAGTTCAATAGGCAGTCCGTGGGTGTCCCATCCAGCTTTACGCTTTACCTGATACCCTTTCATGGTTTTGTACCTAGGAAAAATATCCTTTATTGTACGTGCCATTACATGGTGAATCCCAGGCATCCCGTTTGCGGATGGCGGTCCTTCGTAAAAGACATAGCTTTCCTTACCTTCACGAGTAGAAATGCTCTTTTCGAAGATGTTGTTCTCCTTCCAGTAGTTGAGTACCTCATCGGCAACTTTTGGTAAGTCTAATCCTTTATATTCCGCAAACTTCATATTCTTTTGGCGTCTAGAATTCCAAGTTTGCAAAATTAAAAAATAAGACGGAATTAGACAGTATTCAGTGACTTAAATACTGATAAGGTGTCTAATATTTAGAGATTTACATCTAAATCTTGTTTTTAACCGTATATGTACAATAACAAACACAAAAACTATTAAGATGAAAAAAGTATTTTTAGCCGTATTGGCATTATCAATGACAGCTTCTGTTTTAACTTCTTGTAAAGACGCCGCAAAAAAAGCTGAAGAAGCCGCAGAAACAACTGAAAATGCATTAGAAGAAGCAGGCGACAATCTAAAAGAGGCAGGTGAAGATGCAATGGACAAGGCTAAAGAAGCTGGTGAAGAAATGAAGGAAGCTGGTGAACAAGCCATGGACAGTATCAAAAAAGCTGGTGAGAACCTTAAGGATGGTGCAGAAAAAATGGCTGATGATGCCAAAGACGCTGCTAACAAAGCTGGTGACGAAATGAAAGATGCTGCCAATAAAGTAGCCAAAGAAGTAGAAGAAGCTACTGACGACAACTAAGTCTAAGTAACTATTACAATTCAGAGCCCCAATCTATTAAGATTGGGGTTTTTTTATTAAAACTTATACCCCAGCCCCAAAATTAAATTTACACCAGGAGCAACAATACCTGAAGAATAGGTGCGATACCGTTGGTTGGTCATGTTCTCCAAACTTAATGTAGTCTTTAACGCATTGGAAATTTGATATTGCGAACGAAAATTTAAGGTATACCAAGAAGGGGAGAAAGGGTCTCCATTTTCGTCACTCGCATAAATAAAAGGTTTATTACGTTCTGAAAGTGCCAAATCTGCAAAAGGGATTTCCCCATTATAGTTCAAGAAAAAATCTGCTTTCCATTTTTGATTTTTCCAAATAACGTGAGCATCCGCAAAAGTTGGCGCTACATGGCGTGCAGCAGAATCAGTACCATTATCATCTTCTTCAACACCTTCGGTTAAAGTCAGATTTCCTAAAAAAGACCAATTTTCGTTCATAAACGCCTCTATACCAAACTCAAAGCCATATACATAGGCCTTTGCAGCATTTTGTATGGCCTGTACATTGCTCAGCTCGCCGTTATATTCGATTTGAGATTGTCCATTGAACTCAAAATCTCTCCGTACTAGGGCATCCACTAAATAAGTATAGTATGCAGCGCCTTTTAAAACCAACTTATCATTAAAGTTTTTACTTATACCTAGTTCCCCATTGTAAGCATACTCAGATACCAAATCTGGGTTGGGGACGACTACAGAACCAGGTTCAGAATCGAACACTTTCCCGATGTCATCGATATTAGGTGCTCTAAAACCTGTTGAGCCATTTAAAGTTACTTGTATATCTGCCTTTGGAAACCAACTTATACCCAAACTACCTGTAAGGGCGCCCGAGCTTACATTGGCTTCATCAAAAGGAAAAGGGAAAAAAGTGGTGTCAAATTCCGCATCTACGAAAACATGGCTATAGCGAAGTCCAGAAAGTATGGTTAGGTTAGGCTTTATCTGATACTCTCCATTTAGATAACCTGCCAATGTTTGCCATGTAGATCCATCTGGATGCCTGGATACCGCACCTGTAATTTCATTTGTTTCTATATTTAAATCTTGACCTATAGAACCTATTTTATTGAAAATATACTCGGCTCCATAATACAGCCGAAGATTGCCAATCTTTTTATTTTCAAAATCCAAATTCAAAGACAAGGCATCCACTTGCTCTGTAGTAGTACTTCTTATTATATCTTGAAAATCTCTACTATTTCGGCTTTCTTCAAAAAACTGATAGGCAGTGGTGATTTTTAAACGATCATAAAATCGGTTTTTACCCTTTTGAGTTATTTGCAGATTACCCATAAACCATTTTTGTGGTCCATAAAACCATTCTGCAGAGCGCAATCCATCACCATCACTGTTAGGCCTTATCAACCTATCATAACGTGAATAATCTGAGGTTTCCGAATAATACAATCCTAAATCGTAGTCCCAATTCTTATTGGGTTTATATCGAAATTTTTGCAAAAAATTAATTTGGTCATATCCTGAAGGAATCTGTTTTTTTGGATTTGGATTTTCCTTTAACACATCCTCACCATTTTCACGGATTACAAAATTATTTCTTAAATAGGAGTCTGGCCCGTGTTCTCCCATTACCAAATTATCAAAATTGTTATACGTAAAACTTGTATATGATGCCCAAGTTTGATGTCCTAAATTAAAATCTAGATGAACCGTATTTTCTGTATTTGCAGATGCAAAACGAAAATCTGCCTTGCCAGAAAAAGTAAGGCTATCCGTATATGAAAATCTGGGATCCTTTGTAAAAAAATTCATGACCCCCCCAATGGCATCACTTCCATAGATTACGGAACCAGGACCAAAAATGACCTCAGTATTTTTAATGGTAAAGGGGTCTACAGAGATTACATTTTGCACATTGCCGCCCCTAAAAATTGCATTGTTCATCCGGACACCGTCAACGGAAAGCAACAATCTATTTGTTGCAAAGCCCCTAATCATTGGGCTTCCACCACCTAACTGACTTTTTTGAACAAATACTTTACCGCTATTCTGCAATAAATCTGCCGAGGTTTGCGGGTTTGTAAAAGCTATGCTTCTTGCATCTATGGAAACAATTTTTTGGGGCACGTCCTTGCGTTGTTGTTCCCATTTAGAAACAGACATGACGACTTCATCCAATTGTTCTGGCTTTACATTTAGATATACTCGATTACCCCTTTTTGCTATTTGGGCCCTTGTTGTTCTATAAGCCTCATAACTAATATGCTTAAAGGTAATACGCTCATTCTGATCAAAAATGGATAGGTCGCAACTCCCATCAAAATCCGTTACCGCAGTTTTTGATTTGTCCTGGTTAAAAACAGCTACATTAAGCACTGTATTGCCAGAATCAGCATCTAGAACAACTACTTGTTGGGCTTTGGCTGATAAGGAAATAAATAGTAGAAATACAAAAAAAACTACATAGCGCATACTAGTCAAAAACTGCATTTAAAACGGCCAAAGATTTGGGTTTTCTAAATCCGTGCAAATGTAATTCAAAATAGAGAATAACTGATTTTAAAAGCGATTCACGGATACTCTTGGCTATTTTTATTCCATATAGTGCATCAAAATTTATGCCCAAAAGTCTTTTGAAGTATACTGTGCTCTCTTTCTCTATTAAAGGGTTTAATGTTGGGGCCATTACAAACTGACCTTCAAGTAAGTCAAAATATGCTTCTTCCCCTGCTGATTGCTCCGGGTAGAATCCTAAAAATTTGGTCAAGTTCAGTAAAAATAACAGGTGAAAATTGGCGATTTTTTCATTCGCATCCAACCAATCAAAGCTGTTTTCCAAATAGTTATACAAGCTTGAGTCTTGCTCTTCCTCTTGAATACTGTTCCCAAGCATTTCTGCTAAAAAAAGTACTAGGCTGTTCTTTATAATATCTGTGTGCAAGGTTTTATAAGGACTGATTACCCTAGCCTCCCGGATAGTTTCAAGTGTGCCCTTATTTTTATGGTTGGCAGTAATCTCCAATTGTGTCAAGGGTTGAAAATATGCAGCTTTTAACTTTCCTTTTTTAGAGGAAAGCACTCCTTTGAGCAGATATGATTTTAATCCATCGGACTGAGTAAATAGCTTGACAATTAAACTGGTGTCGCCATATTTTAATGAAGAAAGTACAATTGCTTTAGTGGTTACTTGCATTTAAAAAAGTTGGCAGTTACAGTCAGTGGTAAAGTTAGTTACTACTGGCCATAACTGCCTACTAAAGATTATAAACTATTTATGAAACTTAGATTACTCCTTGTGCCAACATAGCATCTGCAACCTTTACAAAGCCAGCGATATTTGCCCCCTTAACATAATTACAAAAGCCATCTTCTTTTCCATATTCCACACAAGAATCATGGATGTCTTCCATAATATCTTTAAGTCTTTGATCTACTTCTTCTCTAGACCAACTAATACGTAATGAGTTTTGAGACATCTCCAAACCAGAAGTTGCAACCCCTCCAGCATTAGAAGCTTTTCCTGGGGCAAATAATATTTTCGCCTCATGAAATTCATGAATCGCTTCTGGAGTAGAAGGCATATTTGCACCTTCTGCTACAGCCATACATCCGTTTTTCACTAAAATCTTAGCATCATTGCCACCTAGCTCATTTTGAGTTGCACATGGTAGGGCAATATCACAAGCAACTTCCCATGGTGTTTTTCCTTTATGGAATTCAGCAGAAGCATATTTATCAGCATATTCCGAAATTCTTCCACGACGGTTATTTTTTAAATCCATCACAAAAGCTAATTTATCCTTATCGATACCGTCTTTATCGTAAATATATCCTCCAGAATCTGAAAGCGTCAATACTTTTCCACCTAAGTGTAGTACTTTTTCAGCAGCATATTGTGCAACATTACCAGAACCAGAAATCACAATATTCTTTCCTTTAAAAGATTCTCCTTGAGTTTTAAGCATACTGTCTGCAAAATATACAGTACCATAGCCTGTTGCTTCTGGGCGAATTAAAGAACCACCCCAAGAACGACCTTTACCAGTAAGTACTCCAGTAAACTCGTTCCTAATCTTTTTATACATTCCAAATAGAAACCCAATCTCACGCGCACCAACACCAATATCCCCTGCAGGAACATCTGTATTAGGACCAATATGTCTATTCAATTCCAACATAAAGGCATGGCAAAAACGCATCACCTCATCATCAGATTTTCCTTTTGGGTCAAAATCCGAACCTCCTTTACCACCACCCATTGGCAAGGTTGTTAAACTATTTTTAAACACTTGCTCGAAAGCTAAAAACTTTAAAACACTGGCATTTACCGTTGGATGAAAACGAAGTCCCCCTTTGTAAGGACCGATGGCAGAATTCATTTGAATTCGGTATCCTCTGTTCACATGAATTTCACCATCATCATCCACCCATGCAACACGAAAAGAAATCAATCGCTCTGGTTCCACCATTCTTAAAAGAATGTTTTTTCCATTGTAAATTTCATGCTTAGCGATATAAGGGATTACCGTTTCAGCCACCTCTTGTACCGCTTGGATGAATTCTGGCTCGTGCCCATTTCTGGCAGTAACCTCATCCATAAATGCTTTGATTTTTGCTTCCATAAAATCAGATTGTTAATTTTTTAAACCAATGAGCTAATCATTGGCTGCTTTTATTGAATTAGGAATATGACGGCAAAATTATGTTATTTAAATAATTTGAACCCTTATTTTTTGAAAATATTTCAAAAAGGATTATCCTATTGCCTGTTCCAAATCCGCTATCAAATCATCTGCATCTTCGATTCCAACACTCAAGCGTATTAAAGCATCTACCACGCCACTTTTTTCTCGCTCTTCTTTAGGAATACTTGCATGGGTCATACTTGCTGGGTGTCCAGCCAAACTTTCAACACCTCCCAATGATTCCGCAAGGGTAAAAACCTCCAACTTTTCTACAATCTTAATAGCGTCATCATAGCTACTTCCATTTGGAACAAAAGAAATCATCCCACCAAAATCATCCATCTGCGCTTTTGCCACATCATGGTTCGCATGATTTTCAAAACCTGGCCAATATACTTTTCCAATCTTTGGATGTTTCGCTAAATATTCTGCAACTGCTTTACCATTTTCACAATGGCGTTGCATACGTACATGCAATGTCTTAATTCCTCGAAGAGTTAAAAAACTATCCATTGGTCCGCAAACTGCACCGCTTGCATTTTGTATGAAGTATAGTTTATCTGCCAAATCCTTGTCTTTAACAACCAAAGCTCCCACAACAACGTCACTATGTCCACCCAAGTATTTGGTGGCAGAATGCATTACAATATCAGCACCTAAATCCAATGGTCGCTGTAAATAGGGAGTAGCAAAAGTGTTATCTACCGCCAACAATAAATTGTTCTTTTTGGCAAGACTGGCGACAGCTTTTATATCTATCACGTTCATCATTGGATTGGTAGGTGTTTCTACCCATATCAATTTTGTATTGGCATTTATTTTCTCCTCAATTTTTGCCACACTTTGCATTCCAATAAAATGGAACTTAATTCCAAATTTTTCAAAAACCTGTTTAAACAAACGGTAACTACCTCCATATAGGTCATTGGTAGAAACTACTTCATCCCCAGGGTTCAATAATTTAATTACAGCATCAATAGCTGCCAAACCACTACCAAATGCCAGTCCATAGTTGCCATTTTCAATGCTTGCCAAGGAATTCTCCAAGGCTGTTCTTGTTGGATTGGCGCTACGCGAATATTCAAAACCTTTATGCCCTCCTGGTGTAGATTGTGCATAGGTTGAAGTTTGATATATTGGAGGCATTACCGAGCCATAAGCCGCATCTAGTTCTTGCCCTCCATGAATTGTTTTACTATTGAACTTTAAGTCTTTTTTGCTCATGCTATCTATTTATGTTTACAAAGGTATTGTTAAGTTTTGGAGTAATCAATCCGTCAATACTAGAGAGAGTTCCTATTTTTGACATCCAATTCACCACTTAATGAAAAAACCTATTGCCTTTATTTTTTGTTTATTACTGCTTCTTGGTTGCGAAAACGAATCAAAACTTACTTTTGAAAACCTCCAACTAGAAAATGAACCATGTCCTGATTGCCCAAAAATCAATATTGCCATTCCCAAAGTTTTAGATGAGACTAGAATTGCAAAAGCTGTAAATACCGCTTTAAGAGAAGAAATTATTGCTGTACTCCGATTTGAAGAAGAGGAAGAAGAAATAAACACTATCCAAAAAGCGATGAGTTCCTTTGCAAGAGGAAATCATGAGTTAGGACAAATGCTAGGCCAAGAAGTTGTACCATGGGAGGCGAATTTTGAAGGGAAAATTAGCTATGAGGATGCTACTTTACTGTGCATACGATTAAAAACATATAGTTTCCTTGGTGGTGCCCATGGTTACAATGCTGTAACCTTGTTGAATTTTGACAAACAAAAGGGAAACGAAATAGAGGGCCATCAACTCTTCAAAGATTACGAAGGCTTTAGAGAGTTTGCTGAAGAAAAGTTCAGAATTCAGGAAAATATCCCCCCAAATAGTAACATCAACGACACGGGATTTATGTTTTTGGGAAATTCTTTTGACCTACCGCAACAGATTGGTTTAGTTAAGGAAGGCGTTTTGCTCCAATACAATCATTATGAAGTAGCAACCCATGATGAAAATATTGTTTTGATAATTCCTTTTAAAGAAGCAAAACCGTTCCTAAAAAATTCTTATCAAAAAACTATACTTTGACTTTTTTTAAAGTAAAAATAACCCCTAAATAAAGGTCTTTGTAGAACAAACTAAATACGATTGCGGCATTGCAAAGTTAAAACATATCTAATATTCTAGATATATAAATATAATTTCTATATTTGTCATGTGAATATAGTAGAAATAAGTAAAGTATTATCAAATAAAACTCGGGTAGATATCCTTAGGTGGCTAAAGAATCCTGAGGACAACTTCCCTCCCCATCAAGATATAGATCATTTTAACGATGGTGTTTGTGTTGGTTTTATTCAGGATAAAAGTGGTTTGTCACAATCCACTATTTCTACTTATTTGAACTCCATGCAAAATGCAAATTTGGTTATACCTACTAGACATGGAAAATGGACTTATTATAAAAGAAATGAAAAAGTAATCAAAGCATATACGAAAACCCTTAAAGAAGAATTGTAATTTTTTACATAATCATATCTATAAATAGCGAAATATAAAAATGATAGTAAATGCCACATGTTCTAATGTAGAACCAAAACTTAAAAAAGAAAGTGTTTTAGTCTCCCTTCTTAAATGGTTTTTAAGCCAAAAGATTGATGGGGCGGAATATATGTCTAAAACAAAATAAATATGAAAACAATAGGATTAATAGGAGGTATGAGCTGGGAATCTACAAAAGTTTACTATGAATACATGAATAAGCTGGTAAACCAACGAATGGGAGGTTCACATTCGGCTAAAATCATGATGAGCTCAGTTGATTTTGCCCAAATTGAAACGCTAAGTTTTAGTGGTGATTGGGAATCCATTGGAGAACTAATGGCACAACATGCCCTAAAATTAGAAAAGGCAGGTGCAGATATAATAGTACTTTGCACCAATACTATACACTTGGTCAGCGATGCAATAACAAAAGCAATAACGATTCCTTTTCTACATATTGCTGATGCAACTGGCAAAGCCATTCAAAAAGAGGGGTTATCAAAAATTGCTTTGTTGGGAACCAAGTTTACCATGGAAGAAGATTTTTACACTAAAACTTTAGAAGAAAAATATGGTTTAGAAGTCCTAATACCTGAACCCCATGATCGCGAGATATTACAAAACATGATTTACAATGAATTGGTAAAGGGCAAGTTTACAGAAGAAGCCAAGGACAAGTGTTTACAGATTATTTTAAAATTAAAAAGTAAAGGTGTTGAAGGAGTAGTTTTAGGCTGTACAGAACTGCCTATTTTAATTCCCGATGGAGAAGTCGAAATTCCTACGTTCAATACCACATTGATACATTCAAAAATGGCAGTAGATTTTGCCTTATCCTAGTCTTATGAAAATACTAGTAGTTGGTGGTTACGGAACCTTAGGTAAAAAAGTAGCAGCACATTTTGGCCAAACCAATAATGTTATAATAGCAGGCAGAACAAAAGGTGATATCATCGTTGATATTTCAGATTCGGCCTCCATCCGTAAAATGTTCAAAAGCTTGGGAAACTTAGATGCCATCATCTGTATAGCTGGCGAAGCAAAATGGGCCAGTTTTAATGAACTCCAAGAGGAAGATTACTACATAGGGATAAAAAGCAAGCTCATGGGACAAGTAAATTTAGCTAGGATTGGAAAAGATTATCTAAATCCTAATGGTTCCATAACTTTGACCACAGGTATTTTAGCAGATGACCCAGTAATTAATACCACAAGTGCTGCAATGGTCAACGGGGCAATTCATAGCTTTGTAAAAGCTGCCGCATTAGAAATGGAAAATGGTATTAGGATTAATGCGGTTTCTTCTGGCTTAGTGGAAGATGCCATTGAAAAGTACAACGATTACTTTCCCGGTCACAATCCTGTTCCCATGAAAAAGGTAGTGAACGGTTATGTAAAAAGCTTACTTGGAAAGGGCAATGGTGAAATTATCAGAATTTACGAACACTAGAAAATACTTGATTTATGAAAAAAATATACCACTTAGAAACCTGCAAGACCTGTCAAAAAATCTTAAAAGAATTGGAACCCCTTGATGGAATTGAGCTGAGAGAAATAAAGTCAAAAGGAGTAACACCTGAAGAACTGGAAGAAATGCGAGCTTTGACCGACTCTTATGAATCATTGTTCAGCAGACGTGCTATGTTGTTCCGCCAACGTGGACTTAATAACCAGGAGTTGGGTGAAGATGACTACAAAAACTTGATTCTTGAGCATTATACATTTCTTAAACGTCCTGTTGTTGTGGTAGACGACCAAATCTTTATTGGCAATGCCAAAAAAGCTGTTGAAGGAGCTAAGGCAGCACTGCATTAATGAGTAAAAGAACCCTAGCTTTTTTAGCAGCCTTTGGGGCAACTACCATATATGCTTTAAACCATACCATTGCTAAAGGGGTAATGCCAGATTATGTAAAACCTTCTGGGTTTATTCTCATGAGGGTTGTAGGAGTGGCCATACTTTTCTGGAGCATCTCATTTCTAGGCCCAAAAGAAAAAATTGAAAAAAGAGATTGGGGCAGAATGTTCCTAGCTGCCATTTTGGGCATGGTCGTTAATATGTTGGCCTATTTTAAAGGATTGGAACTTTCTACTCCAATTAATAGTTCTGTATTAATGACGATAAGTCCAATTATAGTGATTATCCTATCTGCAATTTTTTTAAAGGAACGAATAACATTAAATAAAGGCCTTGGAATTGCCTTAGGTTTTATTGGTGCCGTAACGCTTATCCTTTTTGGAGCCAAACTGCGGCAAGATGCTCCTAATATTGCTTTAGGCAACATTTTCTACATCATTAACGCAACCGCCTATGGTGCTTATCTTATCGTGGCCAAAAAACTATTGGTAAAGTACCATCCGTTTACGCTAATGCGATGGCTGTTTCTTATTGCAGTGTTGATTAACCTTCCAATAGGATTGCCAGAACTATTGGAAATCCAATGGGCCACTATGCCTTTATGGGCCTATGGAACCATAGTTTTTGTCATTGTTTGCACTACTTTTTTGACCTACCTGTTCAATATTTTTGCAATGACCCAACTTAAAGCATCCACCATAGGGGCTTTTATATACCTACAGCCACTCATAGGTATCCTATTTGCTGTAATTACAGGGAAAGATGTACTTACTTTGGTTAAAATTATAGCCACTGGGCTACTACTATTGGGTGTGTATTTAGCAAGTAAAAAAGTAAAGGTAAAATCGTAGTTAGCCAACGATATTTTTCTGGTTATCTTAGTTCCGTACATAGAAGATATTATATAGATTATTAATGATCTATATAATTGTTGTGGCTAATTTGAACCAACATAATGAGATTATTCAGAAGAGTAAGACAAAAGCTGATTTTGGACAATAAAAAAATTCAATATCTAAATTATGCTTTAGGAGAAATTCTATTGGTAGTAATCGGGATTTTGATTGCACTTCAGATAAATAATTGGAATCAGTCAGTAAAAGACAAAAAATCCTTGAATGAATATTTGATAAAAATCAAATCCCATACATTGGAAGATATGAAGCAGTTAGAAGAATTATCAAAAGGAAGAAAACAAATTGCAGACCTCTGTAAAAAAGCACGAAATAGCATCTTAAGTAAGACTGAAAATGATAATCTTTTTTTGTTCAAGATAAGTGGTACTGCTTTTGTCGATTTCTATTTCAAACCGAATTCAGGTGGTTATGAATCATTGAAAAATTCTGAATATTATGGTAAAATAAACAATACGAAGCTTGATTCACTTTTGGCTAAATATCACGGTTTAGTAGATATTATTGCAGAAAATGAGAAGAGTTATAACCAATATACAGTACACCAGGAGAATTATCTCGATACGCAATTCGATAGGTCACTTATTTTGGCTTCTGCATTTATGTCCTTAGATTCTTTAGCAACAAAAGCCACACCTCAATCGGAATATGACCAGACATTTATTGAATATACAGCGAAACCAGCTTATAGAAATGTTATTAGTTTAGCTGCATGGCAATTCGATACGATGATTAATCAATATCATCAATTAACAGAATTAGGGCATTTGATTATAGAGGAAGTAGATGCAACAACCACAGACTAAAACAGAAAATGATAAAAAACAAAAAAGTCAGGTGGATTATACGAATTTTGTTGCTCCTTGGAACAGCAATATCCATGTTTTTCGTTCCTTGGATTTTGGTAAAAGCTTGGATTTTACCGCTCCCCGAAACTGTTCAAGAACAAGTAGATGAGGCAATTGGACATGGATTTGATGGCATGATTGTTTACGTAGACCAAACAGGGAAGCCACCAACATTTTACACAGGTGGTTGGAAGGATAGACAAAAAAAAATACCTGCCAACCCAAAATCATTGTTCAAAATTGCCAGCATTAGCAAGTTATATACGGCTGTAGCAGTCACTAAATTGGTCAAAGAAAAGCGTTTGGCTTTTGACAAAACACTTGTCGATTATCTTCCAGAACTAAAAGGTAGAATTGAAAATTCAGAAAAAATCACTTTGCAGATGATGATTCAACATCGTTCTGGTATTCCAAATTTCACAGACAATCCCGCTTTTTGGGACAATGAACAGGAGAATAGTAAAGATGCCCTAGATTTTGCCCTAGACTTACCAGCAAGATTTAAACCAGATAAGGGGCATGAGTATTCAAACACAAATTATTTGTTGCTTCGCAGGATTATGGACGATATATTAGGATATAGCCACCATGAGTATATTAAAGAGAAAATATTGATTCCCCTAGAACTAAAAAATACTTTTTTTTCGATTTCTGAAGTTGATTTAGATGATGTAATGAGCGGATATTATGTTGGGCATGACGAAGATTTTAAAGCTAATGAATACGGAATGTTGGCAACAGCAGAAGATGTTGGTATATTCTTGCGAGCCTTAAACAATGGTTCAGTATTTAACGAAGGAGAACAGGAAATCTATCCCTACGAATACAATCATGGGGGGTTGGTTATTGGCTATCAAAGCCTTGCAGAATACCACAAGGATATAGACGCGGTAGTAATTCAATTTATTAATACAACAGATTTTAATGGTTATGAATGGAACTTATCGGAAATTACAATTAACCGAATTGTAAAAATCATTAGAAAGAAAAACTAGCCACAACAATGTGTATTAAGTAATAGCAGTTTAAGCGATAAAACGACAGTATAAACACAAAACTAAGGTCAGTGCAAGACTGGAAAACTAATTAGTAAAAACCCGCTAATATTCATAGTCGACACTGTTAACACACATTTAAAAAACATTGTAACTGAATGAAAAATTTTGAAAACCGACTAAAAGGTGGACATCCAAATTCATTGGGGAACACCATAGAAGTTGTTGAAGAAGTATTGGCAGAAAATGAGCTTTTCAACGAATTGTTTAATTGCTATTTCAGTAATGACGAAATTGTTAGATTACGGACGTCAAATGCCATGAAACGGATTTGTAAAGCGAAAAAGGCAATCTTAGTTCCCTATGTTGATCAATTTTTGACTGACATTGCTAATATTGACCAAGCATCAACAAAATGGACTTTATCACAGCCTTTTGGTATGCTCGAAAAGGATATGGATGACAAACAAATTGAACAGGCTAAAAAGATTATGAAAAACAATCTTGTGAATCACAACGATTGGATTGTTTTGAACCAAACAATGGATACATTGACTCAATGGTCTAAAAAAGATGAAGATTTAAAAGTGTGGATTAAGCCACATTTGAAAAGGTTAGCTAAGGACAAACGAAAATCTGTTTCAAATCGTTCAAAAAAAATGTTAGATAGTATTAATTGATAATTCTTTGACCAACCCTTTTTTTAAAAGCCTAGCATCAATTCAAATCCTTAGGTACTCGAGCAAATTTTCGGGTATCTTCTTTCGTCAAAATCTTAAAATCTTTAGTGCGTTCCACTTGATCAAAAGCATCCATAAAAACTTGGGGTAGCCCAGTTAATTTTCGTTCTGCTAAATCCATCCAAGCGCCCATCATTTCACAACGTGCAAAGTTTTTGCCCTTGGCATCATAAAAGTTATGTTCAAACTCAAAGAACATTCCATCCTCGCTCATGCCTTTAAAGCCCAAAGAAACCTGTACCGGTTTCCCAGCAAATACCTCTTTAAAATAATACATATGTTCATAGAATACTACAGGACCAATATTATATTGCGCCATGGTCTTTTGGTTAAAGCCCAATTGCCCTAAGTATGCCATACGGGTATGGCTCATAAAATTAATATAGGCAGAGTTGGCCAAGTGCCTGTTGGCATCTAAATCGCTCCAACGGATGTCAAATTCTTTTAAAAACATAATTGCAATTTTTGTTATGCATGCATAAGAGTTGCCAAAAATAACATAGATTTGAAAAACCTCTTTACTAGAGGTCAATTAAATTTTGAACTATGAGCACAAAAGCACCGTTTATCAACGACCTTTCCTTACCAGCAATAGCTGCACCCATGTTTTTGATTTCGGGACCAAAACTGGTCATCGAATGTTGTAAGAATGGTATTGTAGGTACTTTCCCTGCTTTGAACCAACGTACCAGCGAGGGTTTTGAAGAATGGCTCATTGAAATTAAATCGGCCTTAGCCAATTTTGAAAAAGAAACAGGAAAAAAACCAGCTCCTTTTGGAGTAAACCTTATTGTTCACCCAACAAATCCTAGATTGGAAGCGGACGTGAAATTGTGTATTAAACATAAAGTGCCCTTGATAATCACTTCTCTAGGGGCGGTATCGATGGTCATAGATGCCATACACAGTTATGGGGGATTGGTTTTTCATGATGTGATCAAAAAACGCCATGCCGAAAAAGCAGCAGGTGCGGGAGTTGATGGTTTAATTCTGGTTGCTGCTGGTGCAGGGGGACATGCAGGTACCATAAACCCCATGAGCCTGATAGCAGAAATCAAAAAATTCTTTGATAAAACCATAATACTTTCTGGTTGTATCTCCACAGGGCGTGATATCGCTTCAGCAATGCAAATGGGAGCAGATTTAGCATACATGGGAACTCGTTTTATCAATGCCGATGAAAGCAAAGCCCCGCAAGAATATAAAGACATGATTATTGAAGCTGGAGCTAGTGATGTTACATACACAGCAGCAATTTCTGGGGTACATGCAAATTTTTTGGCCGCAAGTTTAAAAGCCGCTGGTCTTACCGAAGAAGACCTTAAAAAAGACACTAAAATTGACTTTGGAAAAGAATTGGATACTGAAGCCAAAGCTTGGAAAACCATTTGGTCCGCTGGACAAGGAGTAACAACTATAGAAAACACCATTCCCGTAGCGGATCTAGTGAGTCAACTTAAAGACGAGTTCAAAAGTTCTATAGAGGAACAACACAAGCTACTCCAAACCTTTCCAAAATAAATTAGGCTTCAACTGTTTCGGTATTCTTAAGGTCTGTCAAAAATTGATGCACTTGGCTTACGGCCATAGACCCCTCGCCAACTGCAGAGGCAACTCTTTTTACTGAGCCTTTGCGTACATCCCCAACTGCAAAAAATCCTGGAATACTGGTTTCCAAAGATTGTGGTTTACGTTTTCTAAAGATTTCACATTTGAACAAGTCGTCTTCCTCAATTCCTGAACCTGTGCAAATAAACCCTCGCTCATCCGTAGCCACAAGTCCGTCTAACCAATCTGTGCAAGGCTTTGCGCCAATAAATGTAAATAGGTTTGTTATGTTCTCTTCTTTAAGTGTTCCTTCCCTATTCTCTAAAACCAATGATTCTAAATGAAACTGACCATGTAATTCTTTTACTTCCGTATTTAGGTGAACTTTTATGTTTTCTGCTGCTTCAATCCTTTGCACGAGATAATTGCTCATTTTGGACCCCAGATCACCACTCCTCAAAATCACATTGACTTCTTTGGCATGATTTGCCAAAAACAAAGCTGCTTGACCTGCAGAATTTCCTCCTCCAACAACACCTACAAGCTCATTCATACATGCCGAAGCATTCATCCCGGTAGCAGAATAATAAACTCCGCTGCCTTCGTATTTTTCAATGTTTTCAATAGGTAGTTGACGATAGTTAGCTCCCGTGGCTGCCATTATCGCTTTTGTCTTTATATTTTTTCCGTTGGTTGCTTGGAGAATAAAATGGCTGCCTGTATGTTCAATACTTTCCGCTTTGTGGGGAATTGAGATATTACAACCAAATTTTTGTGCTTGTACATAAGCCCTGTTCGCTAAATCACTACCTGAAATACCCGTAGGAAAGCCCAGATAGTTTTCAATCTTAGAACTTTTCCCTGCTTGTCCTCCTGGAGATTTACTGTCTATGGTAACCACACTAAGGCCTTCAGAAGCTGCATAAACACTAGCTGCCAGACCAGCAGGACCCGCGCCAATTACCAAAAGATCAAAGACCTTGTCTTCAAAATCCATCAAGACTCCTGCATAACGTGCCAATTCATCTAAAGATGGATTCTGACAAACTTTGGCATCACTATTGATCAAAATAGGAAGATCATCTATGGAAAGGTTAAAGTTTTTGAGTAACTCCTTAGCTTGTTCAGAAGTGTCCACATCCAAAAAGTTATACCAAATATGGTTTTTGTCCATAAAATCGCGAATGGCATACGTTTCTTTTGAAGTACTTGAGCCTAAAAGTTTAATTCCTCCAACAAATTCACTCAAAACAGTTTCCTGTCTTTGTAAAAAAGCATTCAATAAAACATCACTAATATCACTATGCTTTGCAATAGCTTCTTTTAGTTTTTTTGGCTTTATCCTAATTACACAAGTATTTGGTTTCGCAATAGCATTAAATTGTGCTCCTCTATTAGACAGCATTCCACTATCGCCAGTAAACTCATTTTTTTGATGTACCACAATAATAGTATCATTATTGTATGGGTCTTCTATACTAACTTCTCCTTCCAATACCACAAAAAAGTCATATTGGAGATCCCCCAAACTAAACAGTGTGGTCTTGGTTTCACAACTCTCAACCTTACCATAATTTTTTAAGATTGTTATTTGCCTTGGAGTAAGTTCTGGAAATCTAGGGTCTTTCATTTCTTATATTTTGTTATCGTTTTATCAATGTAGCACCACAACCAATTTTCACCTGGTTCTGCAGAACTTATGACCGGGTGGCCGTGAGAAGCAGCATGTTTACTTGCATGTTTGTTTGGTGAACTATCGCAGCATAATGTTATGCCACATTCTTGACAGGTTCGCAAATGCACCCATGTGCCTCCAGTTTTTACACAGGTTTCACATTCATAATTTGATGCCTCCTTAACCAAGGATATTGCGTCTAAGTGAGTACATTTTTTACTTCTTAGCTTCATGTAATTAAAAATACAACAAACTTTATCTTTCTCTTTAACTAAAAGATAATTCTGAAAGATTTAAGTAATTTTAAGACCTAATCTAGTTACATGTATATTAAAAGAAACATAGGCTGGGGCATTATTATGCGCTTTGCTTGGAAAAATCTACTGTTTTTTATCCTTTATGGAACTATTATTTTTTCATTGTACCATATTTTAGAATGGAAACATATTGATATCCCTTTTCAGCCACTATCGGTTATAGGTATTGCGGTTGCTTTTTATATTGGTTTTAAAAACAGTCAGAGTTATGATCGTTTTTGGGAAGGTCGTAAAATATGGGGAGGCATCGTTAACTACTCCAGAACATGGGCAAATAATGTACTTAGTTTAGTGGAAAATGACCGCGGTGCACAAATTACTTTGATCTACAGACATATTGCTTGGATCAACGCACTTAGAATTCAACTTCGCCAACCCAATAGTTTTTCGATTAAAGAAACCCGCGCAGTAGAACGTCTTTTTAACAAACATGGGGAACGCAACCCTGCTTGTGATGGTTTTGAACTACTTCTTGGTCCCGAAGAAGTAGAAGATCTGGAGAATCGTAAAAACGTGGCGACCCA
This sequence comes from Croceitalea sp. MTPC6, assembly GCF_036985525.1. Classification (NCBI taxonomy): domain Bacteria; kingdom Pseudomonadati; phylum Bacteroidota; class Flavobacteriia; order Flavobacteriales; family Flavobacteriaceae; genus Croceitalea; species Croceitalea sp. MTPC6. Next base: position 142,394 of record NZ_BTGR01000002.1, on the reverse strand, counting down.
TTTAATTAAAAATCAAGGTTTACAACTAAAAAAGCTTTTAGCTGAAGAAAAAATAACTGAGTTTGATAAGCAACTTTTTCATAATAATTTAGAGGAAATGTATAACCTACAAGGCAAGTGTGAACGCATCAAAAATACCCCTTTTCCAAGGCAATATGCCTATTTTAGTACCGTATTTACTTGGATTTTTGTTTTGTTGCTACCCTTTGGACTGTTGAATGTTTTTGAATCTCAACTTATGGAATTGGAAGTAGGGAACAACTGGTGGTACATTGTATTAATGATTTTCTTTTCGGTTTTGATTTCTTGGATTTTTACGACTATGGAAAAAATTGGCAGTAATAGTGAAGATCCTTTTGAAGGGAGAATCAATGATGTGCCCATGACTGCTCTATGCAAAACTATTGAGATAGATTTACGGGATATGCTCGATGAGGAAAACCTACCGGAAAAGACCAAGCCCATACACAATATTTTGTACTAATGCCTTTAGTGCCATCAAGCTATAAGCCACCCTTTCCCTTTAGGAACGGTCACTTTTCCACCATTTACTCCGGTGTTTTTAGAAAAGTACATGGTTTGGTTCAAAAAAGGGAAAGGGTGACCTTGTCTGATGGTGATTTTTTGGATTTGGATTGGAGTGAAAGCAAAACCCCCACAAAAAAGGTTGTGATTTTATTGCATGGCTTGGAAGGAAACGCACAAAGACATTATATCACCGGAAGTGCAAAAAAATTCAACCAAAACAGCTTTGATGCCTGTGCCGTAAATTTTAGGGGATGTAGTGGAGAACAAAATCGTTTGTTTAAATCTTACCATTCTGGTGCAACTGGTGATTTGATTGAAGTTATAGAACATATACTAAATAACAAATCTTACTTGGAAATCTATATTATGGGATTTAGCCTTGGTGGAAATCTGGCACTTAAATATTTAGGGGAAGGCAATAAAATTCCACAACAATTAAAAGGTGTGGTTGGGGTATCGGTTCCATGCAGTTTAAAAAGTGCTAGTGATGAGCTGTTAAAATCCAAAAACGCCATATACTCCAAGCGTTTTAAAAAGCACTTATTGGCAAAGCTTTATCAAAAGCAACAACATTACCCAGATAAAATTTCAATAGAAGAAATTAAATCCATAGCGACACTTAAAGATTTTGACGATGTCTACACAAGCAGAGCGCATGGATTTGTAGATGCTTACGGTTATTATCAAAAATGTAGTTGCAAACAATTTTTAAATAAGATTACGGTTCCCGGTTTAATTCTTAATGCAAAGAACGATTCTTTCTTAGGTAACGATTGTTATCCTTATGACGAGGCTTTGGAAAATCCAAACCTTCACCTTGAAGTGCCAGATTTTGGTGGTCATGTTGGTTTTTGGGGAAGAAAAAATATAAGCTACGCAGAAAAAAGAGGTGTAGAGTTTTTAAACACTGTTTAGCATATTGTTTCAAAAACAAATAGGTTTTGTAAGCGCGCTAAGTTTAACTTATATTAGTAGTCCTAATCCATGTAACGATTAAAAAACAGTAAAATGAAAAAAGTAATTCTACTCATTGCCTTAGGAGCTTTTATAGCGAGTTGCGGAGGAAAGAAAGAAGAAAAGAAAGATGGTTTTGAGGTAAGTCGAACCAAATCTGCAGACAAAAAAGAAGAAAGTGCAGGAGTCCCTATAGATTTAGACAACAAAGGGGTAGGTCCTATTAAGAATTTGGATTTTGATGATGATATCGACACTGAAATGGCTGCTCGTGGTGAAGCTAAATTTAATGCTATCTGTGTGGCTTGTCATATGGCAGAGCAACGAATGATTGGTCCTGCGATGAAAGGTGTTTATGAGAGAAGAAGTCCGGAATGGGTAATGAATATGATTTTAAATCCTGATGGAATGCTAAAAGAAGACCCTATTGCAAAAGCACTCCTGAAAGAGTATAACAATGCCATAATGCTAAATCAAAACCTAACAGAGGATGAAGCACGTGATGTGGCAGAGTATCTACGCACCCTATAATTAAAAAAATCAAACAATTTAGGTGCCGTTACTCGTACAGTAGAGTAACGGCATTTTTTATACTACAAACTCTAGAATTATGAGAAAAATCTGTCTTTTATTATTGCTCATTGTTACCAGTAATTTACTGCAATCACAATCGATTGTTGGAGCATGGGAAACCAAGATACCTATTGACTCTGATCATGTCAGAGGAGATTTTAAAATTGTTTTTGTGTTTACTAAATACCATCATGTAGCAACCATTTTCGAGGCTAAAACCGGAGCTTTTATGGCCACTTTTGGAGGCTCTTGGTCTATGGATGGGGATACCATTGCACAGACTATTGAATTTGACACTGAAAATCCCGATAGGATTGGTACTACAAAGTCATATGAAATTAAATTGGAAAATAACCAGCTAAATATGAAAGGTGATAACATGACACTTAAGCGTATTGATGATGGCACGCCTGGAGCACTTTCGGGTGCATGGTTAATGTCTGGCCGCAAACGTAATGGGGAATTTAGGACACGAGACATCAATAGACCTCGAAAGACCATGAAGATACTTTCAGGAACTCGTTTTCAATGGATAGCGTATAATACCGAAACCAAACAATTTATGGGAACAGGTGGGGGAACTTATACTACTATTGATGGTAAGTACACTGAAAATATTGAGTTCTTTTCTAGGGATGATTCAAGGGTTGGAGCTAGCCTTAAATTTGATTTTGAATTAAAAGATGGTGATTGGCACCATTCGGGATATAGCAGTAAAGGGGATCCACTTTATGAAGTTTGGAGCTTGCGAAAAAACTAACTGTTAACTTTATCGTCTCAATAATTGATCATGAACAAACTTCTTTTTTTACCTATATTATTTTTCACTCTTTATCTTCAAGCACAAGACATGAAACTTCCCTACCACCAAATTCCAGATTATCCAGAAGATTATGGTTCAGGTAATTTAGTAAGCAGAATGATAGACGGTTTGGGTTATCGTTATTATTGGGCAACTGAAGGATTAACAGTTGATGATTTAAATTATAAGCCTTCAGAAAACGGAAGAACCACCTTGGAAACATTACAACATTTGTATGGTCTCTCATTAACCATAGTCAATGCTCCAGAGAACAAGCCAAATGTGAGGCCTATGGATTTCACCATCTTTAGTTATAAGGAATTAAGAGAGAAGACTTTGTTTAATCTTAAGAAGGCAAGCGAATTATCTCTGGGAAAAACTGCTGGTGAAATCGAAAGTTTTAAAGTCATTTTTCAACGTGGTGATAAACAATTTGATTTCCCATTTTGGAATATGCTCAATGGACCTATAGCAGATGCCATTTACCATACGGGGCAAATTGTAGTTTTACGTAGGGCTTCAGGAAATCCTGTAAATCCGGGGATGAATGTTTTCACTGGAAAAACTAAGGAAAATTAAAGCCCCCAAAGTTTAAAAGGGTTATTCCCTTCTTCCTTTTCCTTATTTATTTTATCTACGACCACTTTATAGGTTGGGTCTTCCATCACATTCACCTCAATAATATCCTCAGCATTTTTTAACAATCTAACACAGTCTCTGCTCAAGTGTCTTAGATGCACTTTTTTACCTGCTTTGGCATAACGTTCCGTGATTTTATTCAATGCTTCTATCCCGGACATATCTGCAACACGACTCTCTTGAAAATCTATAATAACTTCCTCAGGGTCATTCTGAACATCAAATTTTTCCCCAAATAGTGTTGTAGAGCCAAAGAACAATGGCCCATAAATTTCATAATGCTTTATGCCATTTTCATCGATATGCTTTCTAGCACGAATCCGTTTTGCATTCTCCCAAGAATATGCTAATGCAGAAATAATAACACCCAATAAAACTGCTATAGCCAAGTTATGGGTTATCGCTGTAATTAATGTTACTAAAATCATTACCACAACATCAGAATTTGGCATTTTTCTAAAGGTCTTAAAACTGGCCCATTCAAAAGTACCAATGGCTACCATAAACATTAGCCCTACTAAAGCTGCCATAGGTAAACGTTCTATTAGACTACTACCGAACATGATAAATACCAAAAGCATAATTGCAGCAGTTATACCAGATAGTCTAGCTCTGGCCCCAGATGAGGTATTAATTAAACTCTGACCTATCATAGCACAGCCACCCATACCAGATAAAAATCCAGATAAAATGTTTGCTGTTCCCTGCGCTACGCATTCTTTGTTTCCTCGACCGCGGGTTTCGGTTATTTCATCAATAATATTCAACGTTAACAAACTCTCTATTAAGCCTACTCCTGCTACAATACCAGCATAAGGAAGAATAATTAGAAAAGTTTCCCAAGTTAGGGGTATTTGTGGTATTGAAAGTGGCGGAAAACCACCTTTTATAGATTCTCCTTCACGCATGGTATCCGCTACGGTTAATGTATCAACTCCAAAACCTATAACTATTGCCGAAACCACTACAATTGCCAATAAAGATGAAGGAACAGCTTTGGTCAACTTTGGCAAGCCCCATATGATAAACATGGTTAAAAGTGTTAGCCCCAACATAATATACATAGGAGAACCTGATAGTAACTCTTCTGTTCCCTTTTGATAAAAATTAGGAAATTGCGCCATAAAAATGATTATGGCCAGACCGTTTACAAAACCAAACATTACTGGGTGTGGAACCAAACGAATAAATTTTCCCAAGCGCAATATTCCAGCTAAAATTTGTAATGCCCCTGCTATAATAACTGTAGCAAAAACATAATTCAATATGGTTTCTGGTTCAATCCCAGGAAATGTGTTTTTTAGCTCAAGAATCAACCCCACAAAAATAACTGCTACAGCTCCTGTAGCTCCAGAAATCATTCCAGGTCGTCCACCCAAAATTGCAGTAACTAAAGCCAAAATAAAAGCAGCATAAAGTCCTGTGAGTGGAGAAAATCCTGGAATAAGTGCAAAAGCGATAGCTTCTGGAACCAGTGCCAATGCAACTGTAAGCCCTGAAAGGATTTCAGTTTTATAGTCTACTTTTTGCTTAAAGTCGAAAAGGTTTAGGTATTTTTTCATGATAACCTGTTTGAAGCCGGCAAAAATAGCACTATTACTTTAGTAAGCCACAGAAAATCAAATTTTTAAGAATATGGTGATTTACCAACTTTTTAAGCCCAATAATTTCTCTCCCAGCTCATTTAATTTAGCAGTTTCATATTTTGTTTGCTCCCATTTCCTAGGGTCGCCAGGAAAAGCATAACCTTCTGGTGCTATTCTATGCTTCCAAGAGTTAATACGCCAATTACGTAACTTATCGTTATCCTCTTCGGCAGGCATCATTGAAATATACTGCGCAATACGCACTTTATCTTTTGACCTATTTGGACGAATTCCATGGGGTTCCGTACTGTTAAAAATCAATAAATCACCAGCTTCCATTTTAACCTTTACGATTTTATCTTTTAAGCCATCCAAGCTTGGTTGAAAACGGTCCCTGTCATCGGGTTGGCTCAATTTCCAAGTATCGTAGTTTCTGTAGAGCCAAGGAATACACTGAAAACCACCCATATTATCATCTGTTTGATCTGCAAGCGCCAATACTCCCTGCACATTTTGTGGTTTGGTTTCTGGGTCATAATCCCAATGGATAAATCCTTCTCTCTCCTCATCGGGTCTTTGAGGAAAATTTAAGTTCGCCCTATCTATGGTAACCCATAGTTTCTCCGTTCCCCAAACATCTACAAAGGCATCATGTACACGTTGCATTTGTCTATTGCTCCATAGGTACTGATGGTTATATACTTCTACCATTCCTGTTCCAGCAAGTTCTTTCATTTTTATCTCTGCCCTTGGAGGAGCATACCATGTATTGGAGTCGTTCGGGTCCTTTTCATCAAACTCCCATAAAAAATCTGCTGTAGCTTTTGCCTGTTTTTTTGGAACTGCATTTTTAATGACTATATATCCGTTATGCATCCAAAATTCCCAATCCTCTTCCGAAAGCACTCTCAGGGCATTTCTGTTAGACCGATCGTTTAATCTTAATTTACTGCTTGTAGCGGTTGACGGGTTTCCTGGGATATCCTTATGTGCCTTGTTGGCCATTTCAATTTTGCCTTCTTTTATATTCATAACTAGAAAGTTATGAAAAATAGCACAAAAAAACCGCCCCGGGCTTAAGATGCTCTGGGGCGGTTTCTAACTAAATAACCAACCAAAAAACTTATTGTAATAGTCGTGGACTATTTATATTCCTTACAGTTTACGCTTGCGTGTAACATTCATCTTTTTGTTAGCAGATTTTACCCGCTTTTTTTCAACTCCATTTTCGGACTTCAAATACTGTACAAATCCTCTGCCACCAAACTCATAGACCGTTTCACTAGCTACATGGTAAAGTTCTACAGTACTATCATCAATAACGTAAAGTTCAAAGTAATCATTGCCCAGAAAATCGTAATCCAATGTTAAAGTTTTAAGGGTTTCATCATTGGTATCAAAGACCTCATAATCTCCTTCATAATCCCATTGTAGATTTGCTAAGGGTGTACCTGAAGCATCTATTGAAGACCTAAAGTAACCTCCACCATCTGAGAAGAATTGTAAAAAGTTTTCATCATCAAATTCATTTAATGCACCTACTTCACTTGTAAATGTTTTTTCCCAAGCACCATACTCCTGAAGTAAGTAATTTATGTTCTCATAAAAGACCCTATCATAATCAAAATTATTGCGCTGATAACCGTTTAAAAAGTAAGATGTGTTTGACCTAGAATCATAAAGCTCCAAAGTACTATTGTTAACAGCATAAACTTCCAATGCCCAAAGTCCGTCGACATCGTGGTCAATTTCTACAACTCCGTTCAAAGTTCCGTAAGAACCTACATCTATACCAAGGCCATCACCCGTTTTACCAATCCCCACTATATTATTGTTGGCAAACACAATCCCATTGTTAAAAGAGATGGTAAATGCGCGTTGTAAAAAAGGTATTTCCCCATTGCCTTCTGTGGCATTTATATCTACGTACCACAAGTCATAAGATTGTAATGCCCTGTCCGTATTAAAAGGTGATTCTACAATTATATTATCATCTAAGATGACTTCTGTATAACATGAACTAGCCAATAGTGCAATGCCCAATATTCCAAATAGTAATTTTTTTGTTCCCATAATTTTTTGGTTTAATGATTTGTATAATAGTAACCAAGCACCATGCCAAATTGTATATCATGCTTATAATCAATTATTTATATTAAATAATAGGTTTTCTCTACCTTAGCTACATTATTAAGCTTAAAGCTGTACAAATTGAAAATATCTGTTTTAGGAGGGGGGAGTTGGGCAACGGCCATTGTTAAAATGTTGACTGAAAACTCAGATGATGTACATTGGTATATGCGTAGTACTTACGCTATTGAACACATTAAAAAAGAAGGGCATAATCCCAACTATTTAAGTTCCGTAGAATTACATAACGACCGGATAGTTTTAACAAATTCCATAGATGAAGCAGTTGGGGCGACTGATATTCTTGTTTTTGCAATTCCGTCTGCTTTTTTAGAAACGGAGCTTCAAAAATTAACGGTATCAATCAAAAACAAAATTGTCTTTTCTGCCATAAAAGGTATTGTTCCCGAAACTGGATTGATTGTCGGTGAACATTTTTATGAAAAGTATAAAATTCCCTTTGAAAATATTGGCGTGATTACAGGGCCATGCCATGCTGAAGAAGTTGCGCTAGAAAGACTTTCCTACCTAACCATTGCAAGCGCAGATGAAGAAAAAGCAGAATTATTGGCAGACCATTTAAAAAGTCATTATATAAAAACCAAAATATCTGATGATATTATTGGAACTGAGTATGCGGCCATGCTAAAGAACATCTATGCCATAGCTGCCGGAATTGCACACGGTCTAAGTTATGGGGATAATTTCCAGAGTGTATTAATGAGTAATGCCATTCGCGAAATGAAACGTTTTATCGACCGTGTCCATAAAATGAAGCGTGACATCAATAACTCTGCTTACCTAGGAGATCTTTTAGTGACAGGATATTCAACATTTAGCCGTAACCGCATGTTTGGGAATATGATTGGTAAAGGGTATACGGTAAAAAGTGCCATGATGGAAATGAATATGGTCGCCGAAGGGTATTATGCCACAAAAAGTGCACATTTACTCAACCAAAAACACGAAAAAAAGTCTAAAACACCTATAATTAATGCAGTTTATAGTGTACTTTATGAAAATAAGGACGTCAAAAAGACTTTTAAAAAACTAACAGATAAGATTGATTAGGCTCTTTCCAAAGAAAAATTAGAATGGGTATCCAACTCTGCTTCCAATTTCTCTTTAAAGTCTAAAATTTGCGCCTCATCATAATTGTAAGCCTTTTCAAAATCATTTAATACTGGCCCCATATAGGTTCTAATACTCTCAATATCAAAATACAAACGACCAGTCCTACGGATAAAGAAATCCATTGGGTTCAAAACCATTTCTTTTTCAATACCAAACTGTAGCTCAGCTCGTAACATTCTTAAATGAGCCTCTTTATCTTCAAAAGAAGTATATCCCAAAAGTATATCCTCAGTTTGTTTGCCGTAATTCGTAACTAAATACCAAGCATCATATTCTGTAAAACCATCTCCTTTTATTCTATCAAAAACTTCAGAGATATACTTTTTTACATGCTTGAACTTTTTAAAATCACTGCCGCATAAAGGGATTTTATCCGTAGTGCATTCCTCGGAATCCACCCCGTAATCTTCCTCCATCTTTTTGGCAATGCGATTGACAACACGTTCGGCCATTTTACGATACCCGGTAAGTTTACCACCAGCAATACTTACCAATCCAGTATCAGAAGTAAAAATTTCATCTTTTCTGGAAAGCTCAGAAGCAGATTTTCCTTCTTCGTGAATAAGAGGTCTAAGACCCGCCCATGACGAAATGATATCATCCAATTCTAAATTAATCTCAGGGAACATATTATTTACAGCAGAAATTAAATAAATGGCATCTGCTATATCCGTTCTTACATTATCCTTATCCAAATTAAAGTTCGTATCCGTTGTTCCCACGTAAGTTATTTTCCCCCTAGGTATCGCAAACATCATCCGCCCATCTGGGATGTCAAAATACACAGATTGTTTTACTGGAAGTTTTTCAAATGGAAATACCAGATGCACCCCTTTGGTCAAATGAAGACGTTTTCCTTTTTTGGAATTATTGGTACTTCTTAACTCATCCACCCACGGTCCGGCCGCACTAATTACATATTTTGATTTAATGTTAAACTGAATCCCAGTAGCAACATCCATAACTTTTACGCCAGCTACTTTTTCGTCTTCATAAATAAAGTCTTCTACCTCGGCATAATTCAACGCTGTTGCCCCATAATTAAGGCTTGTTTTTATATTCTCGATGGTTAGCCTAGCATCATCCGTGCGGTATTCTGCATAATATCCTGCTCCATTGAGGATTTTTTTAGGCAACAATGGTTCTAATTTTAATGCTTCCTTTTTTTCTAGCATTTGTCGCTTATCATCACCTGTAACCTGTGCTAAAATATCATAGACCTTTAGACCAATTGAGGTAAGCCACTTACCATAAGAACCTCCTTCGATTAACGGTAGAAGCATTTTTTCAGGCAATACCAAATGTGGTGCCAACTTGTGAACGATGGCACGCTCTGAACCAACCTCTTTTACCAACCAAAAATCGAACTGTTTTAAATACCGTAGTCCTCCATGAATCAATTTTGTAGATTTACTGCTAGTGCCAGAAGCAAAATCTTTTTTTTCTACCAAAGCTACTTTCATTCCACGAGAAGCGGCATCAAGTGCAATACCCCCTCCAGTTATTCCACCTCCAATAACAACCAAATCATACGTTTCATTGGAAAGCTGTTGAATTATTTCTTTTCGTTCAAGATTAGAAAATCTAGTTTTCTTTTTCATTATAGCGACTTTATGCAAAGATGTAAAAAATTAGTATGCTACTCTATGCTATTTTTGTTTTTATCTAATTATTATGGCTTATTCCCAATGGCTTATTCCCAAAATCGTACTCTCGTTCAACCAAACATATTCTCACTTTATACCAAGAATACCACTCCTCCATGCCTTTTTGTTGTACAACCTTATGGTCTATATTGGCTTTCCAATTGGCTATAGCTTCTTTTGTTTTCCAGTAGCTAATAGATATTCCCAAACCTGAGCGGGCACTTTCAAAATCTAAAAAACCAGGTTGTTTACGTGCCAATTTCTCCATTTCTTCCGCCATGATTCCATATCCGTTATCACTTGGTGTTCTTGTATTCGTAAAAATTACAGCATAATAAGGTTTTTGTAATTCCATTATAAGATGTATTCCTTTTCTATAAAGTAATTAACGATTGCTTCTTTCATTAAAACGGTTTGTTCTCCAGCTTTAAGAGGCGGTAACTCTTCCTTAACAGTATAATGGGGCCAGCCATCATCATCAAAAAAATCAAACTCATAATAGCCATAAGGCTCCAAAAGCCTACAGATAGCTATATGCATTAAATGAACCTTTTCGTCTTTTTTATATTTTTTTTGGTATTGCCCCAACTCTTGTAAGCCCACTAAGTAGATAATAGCATCCAGTTCCAGAATATCACCATCAGCAAATTGTTCAGAAAGCTTTTCTGTAAGTATTTGCCAACGCTCTTTTAAAACAGTATCTCTAGCCATAAAATAACCAAAAATCAAAGGTACAAATCAATATCCTATATTTGTTAAAACACTGTTATCATGAGTTTTTTGGATATTGTTTTGGGCATTCTTCTGGTGTGGGGACTTTATAAAGGACTAAAAAACGGATTGTTTGTAGAACTCGCATCATTAGTTGCATTGGTAGCTGGTATTTACGGGGCGATTCATTTCTCTTATATCGCAGGTGATTATCTCTATCAAAATATGGAGTGGAGCGAAAAATACATTAAAGTAACTGCCTTCTTAATTACATTTATTGCCATTATTGTCTTGGTGGGCCTTGCAGGTAAATTACTCACTAAGATTGCAGACTTTGCTATGCTAGGTCTGTTGAATAAAATAGCTGGAGGAATTTTTGGGGCTTTAAAAGTGGCCATTATTTTAGGAGCAATGCTAATATTTTTTGAAAAAGCAACTGCATCATTGAACTTTATAAATAAAGAAACCCAAAATGAGTCTATTTTATATGGTCCCGTTAGGGATATTGGGGCGTTTATCTTTAGCTGGGGTTTAAAAGAAGACAATCCAAAAACCGAAACGGACAACTCAAATTTGTAGTTCCTCCAATAAATATTACCCCATACCGAAAAACGTAATTTCCTGACCGTATCCTTTCAAAAAAATAAGTAATATTGCCTTCTTGTTTCTACGAAAGTTAGAAATGAAGTTTCCCCAAAATCTTCGTTTGAACTGCCTCTTTAAAGAACACACTAATGAGAACGGCAGTATTTTTAAGACAACTATTTTTTATAGGTATCCTTTTTACTTTATCATGTTCTTCTGAGTCCAGAGAAGAAATAGTGCAACTAAATTCCGTTAATGATATTAAACTGGAAACTCAAGTTATGGAGCTTATAAACTCCCATCGAGAGTCTTTAAGTTTAAGCCCATTAATTCTAAATGTAGTTGCGTACAATTATGCAAATGACCACAATGATTATATGATTTCAAAAGGAAGTATAAGCCATGATAATTTTAATGTAAGAGCTTCAAAAATTTCATCTGAAGCAAATGCCAAGGAAGTTGGTGAGAATGTTGCCAAGGACTACTTATCCGCCAAAGCTGTTTTTGAGGGTTGGATCAATAGCCCCGAACATAAAGAAAATATAGAAAGTGATTTTACACATACGGGTTTAAGTGTAAAAAAAGATTCTAATGGCAATTTATACTACACCCATATTTTTTTCAAATAACAAAATACAATTGTACTTATTGTAGTTTAACGATAGTTTTTGCATTTGCTCTATAACACGTATTTTCTTACATGGTTAAAAAGAAGGTTTATTACGCCAAACTGCTAAAAAAGGCATGAAATGTATGTTTTAGACGATGAAAATTTCTTTGTATTTCATCGATAAGCCCTTATATATCCCTATTTTACACATTGTCGAAATTTTATAGCATCATATAGGTTTTTTGTTCCATAAAGTTAATGTTGGTTGTAGGTTCGCAGAGCAAATGATAAATAATCAATTGCAAAGTAGAATGAAAATATTCCCCCAAATCATGAAATTACGTTACGCATTTTTATTGTTTTTTATTGCAGTTTTAACTTCTTGCACCGCTCCTTCAATCCAAGATGAAGAAGCACTGTTTAATAACGAGGATACATTAATAGAAAGTGTTGAAGCCAATGCTTCTACTGTAGAAAAAGAAGTACTGGATATCGTAAATTCCCATAGGGAAGAAATGGGGTTAAATAAACTGGAGTTCAGCAATGACACCCATAAGTACGCTAACGAGCATACAGACTATATGATTGCGAAAGGAAAAATAAGCCATGATAATTTTAATGAAAGGGCAAATAGTATATCTAACGAAACTGGTGCTACCATAGTAAAAGAAAATGTAGCCAAAAATTATCCTAAAGCTGAGCAAGCATTAAACGGTTGGTTAAATAGTAATTCACACAAAAAAACAATTGAAGGAGATTTTACGCATACCACTATAAGTGTAAAAGCTGATAAAAAAGGTAAATTATATTATACGCAGTTATTCTTTAAAAAATAATAGTATTTGGTTAAAAATTAAATAAGTGTTTTAAATTAAGTATTTGAGGTTTGGAGAAAAAGGTCTGTAGTAATACAGGCCTTTTTTATTTGTATTTACTCTTAGAAAATGATTTTATACCTTACAAGAAAAACAAAATGATTCCAATACTAGCTAAAATACTTACTGCACTGGTCGCGCTAATGCATATTTACTTTTTATGGCTAGAAATGTTCGCATGGACAACCAGAGGAAAAAAAGTGTTTCGAAATTTTCCTTCAGATTTATTTGAACCAACCAAAAGTATGGCTGCAAATCAGGGTTTGTACAATGGTTTCCTTGCTGCGGGTTTAATTTGGTCAATGTTCATAAATGACTCTCTATGGGCAATAAATGTCGCTTTATTCTTTCTTTCCTGTGTTGCGGTCGCTGGGATTTATGGTGGTATTTCGGTTTCAAAAAAGATATTCTTCGTTCAAGCTGTTCCAGCTCTTATTGCAATGGTTTTTTGGCTAATAATTCGATTTGATTTTGCGTAATTAGGAACGTAGTAACAGGACTATTATTTGTAGTTTTGTGAAAAATCTAACAATACCTTTTCAAAAAGTTATAAAATGTCAAAAATTGCTTCTGCTTTTGGTTTAGATAAAGCCCTCGTTCTACTGGGATTAAAAGATATAAATTCAGGCACTTCTACTGGCTCTATCAATTTTGGTTCTGGTAGTCTTATCGAGTCTTACTCCCCTGTTGATGGTACTTTAATTGGTAAAGTAAAGAGCACGACAAAAGAAGACTATGAAAAAGTATTGGATAGCGCCACTAAAGCTTTTAGTCATTGGAGAGTGGTTCCTGCACCCCAAAGAGGTGAAATGGTACGCCAATTTGGAGAAAAGCTTCGAGAACTTAAAGAGCCTTTGGGGAAACTGGTTTCTTATGAAATGGGGAAATCTTACCAGGAAGGTCTTGGTGAAGTCCAAGAAATGATAGACATCTGCGATTTTGTAGTAGGCCTTTCAAGACAATTGCATGGATTAACTATGCATTCTGAAAGACCCGGACATCGCATGTACGAGCAATATCATCCTTTAGGAATTGTTGGTATTATTTCAGCCTTTAACTTTCCCGTAGCCGTATGGGCATGGAATACTGCTCTGGCATGGATATGTGGCGATGTTTGTGTCTGGAAACCATCGGAAAAAACGCCCTTATGTGGTGTTGCTTGTCAAAATATTATCGCTGAAGTATTAAAAGACAACAACTTACCAGAAGGTATTTCATGTTTAATAAATGGGGATTATAAAGTTGGAGAGTTCATGACCCAAGATAAACGCATTCCTCTGATTTCTGCAACAGGCTCTATTAGAATGGGGAAGATTGTGGCACAAGCTGTTGCAAGTAGATTAGGTAAATCTTTACTAGAGCTTGGCGGCAACAATGCAATAATAGTTACTCCAGATGCTGATATTAAAATGACTGTGATCGGAGCTGTATTTGGTGCGGTTGGTACTGCTGGGCAACGTTGTACCTCAACACGTAGATTAATAGTTCATGAATCAATGTATGAGCAAGTAAAAAATGCTGTGGTCGATGCCTACAAGCAATTGCGAATTGGTAATCCTTTGGATGAAAACAATCACGTTGGACCCTTAATTGATACTGCCGCTGTAAATATGTACCGTAAAGCTTTGGAAAAAGCAAAAAAAGAAGGCGGTACTGTTTTGGTTGAAGGTGGAGTACTCACAGGAGAAGGTTACGAAAGTAGTTGCTACGTAAAGCCTGCTATTGTGGAAGCGAACAACAATTTTACCATTGTTCAAGAAGAAACTTTTGCTCCAATACTCTATTTGCTTAAATATTCTGGTGAGGTAGAAAATGCTATTGCACAACAAAATGGTGTAGTACAAGGTTTATCCTCAGCAATCATGACCAATAATCTTAGGGAAGCTGAACGATTCCTATCAGCCGCTGGAAGCGATTGTGGTATTGCAAATGTCAATATCGGCACTTCTGGTGCAGAAATTGGTGGCGCTTTTGGTGGAGAAAAAGAAACTGGTGGTGGTCGTGAAAGTGGTTCGGATGCATGGAAAATTTACATGCGCAGACAGACCAATACCATAAATTACACTACAGAATTACCGCTGGCACAAGGGATTAAGTTTAATCTATAATAGCATAAGTGTTACTAGGATTGATTAATAAATAAAAACCGCTGCCCCACTAAGAACAACGGTTTAAAACCAACTTAACTAACTCAAACTTAATATTTGAAAACCCTATCTCAATGCCGGAACTTTGTCGGGAGAAACAGGGTTATTACCAAAATTTTCCTCTAATTTCTTGTTATTCCCTAAGAAACCGATTTACACTCATACAACTGGTAGAGAAAATTGTGTGTGTGGTAACTTTTAATCTCTTTTTGGCAAAGACATAACCTTGAGATTGCCGATAAAATTTTATGCCCAACTATTTGGTAATTAAGATTTAATGTCAAGATTTTAACTTTTTTAAGAGATTTTTAATACTTTGTAGACATAAACACTAATTATAATTAACATGAGTAGAAATTTAAGATATCTACTAGGAATGATTATTGTCATCCTAGCAGGAATCTATTTTTATCTAAGCTGTTGCAGTGAATGCGGAAACCAAATGGGTGATACCGATACTAAAGCAGTTGAAAATGAAATAGTTCCACCCAAAAAAGAACCTGATGCAACTTCTTTCCCTTTCTCATTTAAAGATGGGGACTACGCCTTTGAGGTTCAAGACAATTTTAACTTCAATCTTTCTTCCGCTTCTTTTCTAACACCTTTATCGGACAAGGTTGGAGACGGGATAGAAAATTTGAGAGTTTATCTATCTGAAAATTCTAGTAGGATTATTAATGTTACTGGTTTGTACAAAGGAGAAGAAACAAATAATACCGCTTTTCCAAATCTAGGATTAGCTAGGGCCAATAAAGTAAAAAATTATTTTGTTTCACAAGGTATTTCTTCAGCTCAAACCAACACCTTCGGAAGGTTGATGGATGATTTTTTGCCTCTCGATAATACGCTCTTAGGACCCGTTACCTATGAGATTACCCAGCAAGCTGAAGGTTCCGAAGAACAATTGAAAGCACTTTATGATGAAATAAAAGCCAATCCTTTGGTTCTGTATTTTAATACTGGTGAAGCGGCAATTAACCTAACCCCAGAACAAAGGGAGAAAGTAGCTAAAATCTCTAGATATTTGGACAAGGTCGATAATTCTACCTGTAGTGTGGTAGGCCATACAGACAACACGGGTTCTAGAACCACAAATATTAGGTTAGGATTGGAGCGTGCAGACTTTGCCATGGCCTACCTAATAAAAAATGGGATTCAAGCTTCAAAAATAAAAACAAGTTCTAAAGGACCAGATTCGCCAATTGCAACTAATGCAACTGAAGAGGGTAGGTCTAAAAACAGAAGAACTGTAGTAACATTAAACTAAATAATACAACACTAAAAATATAAAAGATGGATTTTGAAAATATGAATATCTGGTGCTGGTTAATCCCGCTTCTTACTGGTTTGCTTTGTGGCATTATAGGTTATTACTGGGGTAAAGGCAAAAGTGAAGTAATTGATAATTCTGCTGAGCTTAAAGCCTTAGAAGATAAAAATACACGTTTACAAGCAGATTTGGATGCTTGTAACAAAAAGTTAGTTGCTGCACCTGTTGCTACTCCAAAGAAAAAGGCTACGCCAAAAGCCAAGGTTGCTGCTGCTTCCATTGCCCCTGCAGCATTTGATGCGAATGCAGCAAAAGCTGCTTTTGGTAAACGTATTAAACAAGATGATCTTAAAATAGTTGAGGGTATTGGGCCAAAAATAGAGGGCCTCTTCCATAACTTTGATATCAAAACTTGGAAAGCACTTTCTGAAGCTTCCGTAGCCAAATGTCAAGAAGTTTTAAACTCTGGTGGAGATCGTTATCGTATACACGATCCAGCTTCGTGGCCAATGCAATCTAAAATGGCTTATAAAGGAGACTGGAAAAAACTTGCAAAATGGCAAGATGAACATAAAGGAGGAAAGCTGTAGTACTCCCTATTTTAAATAACCAACATAAAAACCGGTCTCTGAAGAGGTCGGTTTTTTTACAACATTCCGTTAGCTTCTACCCATTTGAACTTATATTGTTCTTGCTCAAATATCATACGTTCAGATATTCGTTGTAGCCTATCTGGTAATTTCATTAAATAATCACGAGCTTTTTCAGCTTGGTCAGAAAGTTGTCCTAAATTACCTATATCCCAGTAGTCATTTAGCTTCTTAAGTATATCTATATAATCTTGAGCGGTATAAACACCCAAGCGCTGAGCACAATTAGAGAACAGTTCAAAAGCAGTGCTTATCTCTCCTCCAGATTCTCGTAAAAAATGAGCGGGCATCACAATTTTCTTTTTCATCATGTCTGCATAGGCCAATAACATTCCATTTGGATCTTGACCTAAAATAGTCTTTACAAATTCGCGATAAGCTAGATGATGGCGCATTTCGTCACCTGCAATAATAGTACACATTTTCCCCAAAAGTGTATTGCCCTTTTGTTTTGCCATTTTCCCAACTCGTTTATGGGAAATGTTGGTCGCCAATTCTTGAAAAGTAGTATAGACAAAATTTTTATATGGGTCCCTATCCGTCCCAATATCAAATCCATCAGCTATTAAATGTTGTGTAGTAATCTCAATTTCTTTCATATCTACCCTACCAGATAGGTACAAATATTTATTAAGGACATCACCATGCCTATTTTCTTCAGCAGTCCATGCACGCACCCATTTGGCCCAACCGTTTTCCTTTCCATCATGCTGATCTATTCCTTCGACATCCATCAACCAAGATTCATAGGTAGGTAGAGCTTCTTCAGTAATGGTATCCGCGACTAAAGTCACCCAAAAGTCGTACCCTAATTCTTTAGATTCTTCCCTAATTTGTTCAACCTCATTAAAAAAAGTATCTTCTTGGGAGTTGGGCAAAAAATCTGTCGGTTGCCATATCTTTTCAGGTGGCACCAAGAAATCCTCCATAAACCCTGCTACTTTTGGTTCAATGGCCTGCATTACTTCTAATCGAATATTCTTTGCCGACATAGCTTAATTTTCAGCTAAGGTCTTTATAATATTCTAAAAATTGGACTGAAGTCTTTAATTTCTTCCTTTTTCGTTTGGATATAGTGTTTGTACTGGGTCACTTTGCCAAAATTCTTTGGTCTTCACATCCATGACTGTCAATGGACCTTTAAATGCTGCACCGGTATCTATATTCCAAACATTAGCTCCTTTTTGGGGCTCTGCATGTCCAATTTTAGATACGGGTGTGTGTCCAATAAATATCTCCTTATAATGAGATAACCTTAGGGGGAAATCCTCGTGACCTTCTTTTAAATTTGGATTTATAGCCTTAGCCAACTCCCAAAGTGTCCTATCCCAATAGAATAATTGGTCAAAATATTCGTAAGCTATTCCTTTTAGGTTAGTGTAACCCGCATGTAGATATAGGCGATTGTCCTCATCCAAATAAGTGTTTTCAAGAGATTCAAAAAATCTAAGGTGTGCACTCCAATTTTCCTTTCCAGCTTTAAGGTAAGAATCTCTAGTGGCAGTACCCCCATGTGCCAACCATTGTGGATTTTCTTTTCCACTAATCATCCACTCCCTACAGAGTTCATCATGGTTTCCCCTTATAAAAGTACAATTATGGGTTTCCTTCAACTCCATTAACAATTCAACGGTTTCAAAAGCTTCGCTCCAAGAATCCACATAATCCCCCAAAAAAACAAGATGGTCTTTTTTAGTGATTTTTGCACGTTCTAAAATTTGAAGGATTGCTCTTTTTCCAGAATGGATGTCTCCAATGACAAGTCTCCGCATTAAATTAAAATTTCGACAATAATAGCCACTAATGGTCTTTTGAAAGAAAACTTAATGTAAAGTTTTGATAGAAATATTTATCCTATTAGTTAACACGCTGGTATTTCATCGATTATACGAAATCGTTACAGGTTTTAACATTTTTTTTTAATACTTTTTACCAGCTAATCAAATGTAATTCAAATGAAAAAAATTTTACCTAAAACATTCTTCAAATTTTGTTTATCACTGATATTTCTAATACCGATTGGAATACAGGCTCAGACAAAAGATTTAAAGACTTCACACGACGCCCCGCAAAAAGGGCATGCGCTCTACAAGAAAACTAAAATCTATGATAGTAAAACTGGTCCTGTAGGAGCAAAGCCAAAAGCTGTAGCTGACCGAGCTCTAGATAGGTTAGAGCATGAATTCATCTTATTGAGAGATCCTTATACTTTAGAAATTCCAAAAAACATCTTACAAAAAGAAGCTGAATTTTCAAAAGGTATAAACCCAACAGATTTGAAAAAGGAAGCTACGGCACAATTTGCAAAAAACAGGAATAATAGACGCCGTTTCTCTTATTTTTCGCAAAGAGGCCCAGATAACGTTGGAGGTCGAACACGAGCTCTTGCCATAGACAGAAATAATGAAAATGTAATTCTTGCGGGTGGTGTCTCAGGAGGTTTATGGCGCTCTCAAGATACTGGAAAGACCTGGAGGCGAGTTACAAGAAAACGCCAATCACCGAGCATTACTGCCATAGTTCAAGATCCAAGGCCTCGCAGGAGTAATATTTGGTACTACGCATCTGGCGAAAGGTTTGGAAATTCTGCAAGTGCAGCAGGTGCTTTCTATCAAGGCAACGGAATTTACCAGTCTTATAATGGTGGTAGAAGCTGGAATTTGCTAAGAAATACAGACGACGACGATCCTACATCATTTTCATCTTTTGACCTCATCAATAGCCTTGCCGTAGACCCACGAAACGGGGATTTATACGCCGCAACTTTCGATGGTTTATATCGATCTCAGAATTTAAATGGCCGAAGAACCTTTGAACAGGTCTTATCTAGTGGTTTTGATAATACTACAGAAGTAATGATTACCCCTTTGGGCAAAATCTATGTTACCGTAGATGTAAGAAGTGAAAACGGCGGCTTTTTAGTTTCTGATGATGGAGAAAATTTTACCTCCATCACACCACCAAATATTGTTCCCGTCTTTGGAAGAACTGTTATGGCCTATGACCCTTCTGATGAAAATCGAGTTTACTTCTTTTCTAGCGATTTAACCGGCTCAACACCTGCCTTTCTGTGGAGATATCAAGCAGATGCTGAAACCGATGAAGAGCGATGGGTAGATTTAACCGCCAATTTACCAACAAATATTGGAGGACCCGTAGGCGATCTAAATCTTCAAGGTTCTTACAACATGATCATCAAAGTACATCCTACGAACCCTGATTTAGTATTCTTGGGCGGAACAAATTTATATCGCTCTACTACAGGTTTCACAACACCTACAGGTGCTGAAGGATGGATTGGAGGATATAACATTCGAAACGATATCTCATTGTACCCAAACCAACATCCTGATCAACACAACTTGGTGTTTTTCCCATCTAATCCAGATAGGGCCTTATCAGCAAATGACGGTGGTGTACAACTTACAGAAGATATTACTGCAATTACTCCAGACCCGACTGTTGAAGATGTTGATTGGATATCATTGAACAACGGTTATGTTACAACACAGCCTTATGCTATTTCAATCGACCCAGAAGCGAATAGCGATGATATTGTAGCTGGTTTTCAAGACAATGGTACATGGTTTACAGATTCTACAGATCCAAAAGCACCTTGGGTAAGCGATTTTAGTGGAGATGGTTCTTTTAATGCTATTGCAGATGGTGGCCTAACCCGCTATGTTTCTGCACAAAGAGGAGTTGTTTTCCGATTTAATTTTGATGAAGACGGAAACTTTATCTCCTTCGCTAGGGTACAACCATCAGGAGCCACAGGGTTTGCTTTTATCGCTCCGTTCATTCTTGACCCTGTAAATGACAATATCATGTATATGCCTGCTGGAGATAGGATTTGGAGAAACAATAACTTAGATGAAATTCCATTATTCTCTAATGCAACAACAGATGTAAATTGGGTGGAGCAAACTCAGACTGCAACACCGGATGGTTCTTCAATTTCTGCTCTAGAAGCATCAAAATTTCCCGTTGCCAATACCCTATACTACGGAACAAGCACGGGCGGTATTTTCAAAGTAGAGAATGCCAATCTTGATGACCAACCAGTTATCGACCTTTCTTCAGGTAAAGGCTTGCCACCAGGTAATGTCAATGACATCTATGTTGACCCTACAGACGATAAGAGAGTATTTGTAGTTTTCTCAAACTATAATATACCAAGTCTATTTATGAGCGAAGATGGTGGTGAAAATTGGGTCAATATTAGTGGTAACTTAGAAGAAAACCCTGACGGCTCTGGCACAGGACCTTCAGTTCGTTCATTTGCAATCAGCGGTAATAACAACCTCTTTTTTGTAGGAACAAGTACAGGTCTTTACATCACTTACAGGCTTAGAGGCGAAAAGACACGATGGTATAGAGAATCAGGTGTTATTGGCAACGCTGTAGTTGTTGATGTGAAAACCCGAAAAGATGGTTTTATGGCTTTGGCAACGCATGGTAATGGTATTTTTGATGCTTCTTTTTTTGCGAGCCAAAGTCCAGAGGCCAAACTTAGCGTCTCTTATTTGTTACCTGACCTAACAGTGCCAGTAAATGTAGAACCTTTTGAGATAGATGTAACCGATTTGTTCGTCAGCTCAAAGTCAAATGCTTCAATCTCAATAGAACTCACCAATAGCAATCCTGATTTGGTTTCAACAGTATTAAATGGCAACACTTTAAGTGTTTCAATTGCGCCAGAAGCTGAGGGTTCAGCAGCGATTGGACTTATTGCTACTTCAGGTAGAGAGCAAGTAGCCGAAGGTTTTACCGTAAATGTAGTCGAGCAAGCTATTTATGAACAATTGGGGCCTGCAACGCAAAGCAGGCCTTCACAGCTTTTCTTAGACTTTAACGCATTGGCTCAATCTGCTGATGATTTTATAATTCCGCAAGGCACTTCTTGGACGGTTAGAAGTATTATAGCGGATGGCTTTGCAAATGGTGCTCCAGCTCTTACAGATGCCACGGTGGTTATCTATGAGAATAATGATGGTGCTCCTGGCAATGAAATCTATAATAGTGGGTCTATTGTTCCAAGCTCTGATCCATTAAACACCAACCTTGAGCTCGAACTTCCTGAAGAGATTGAACTCGATGGCGGTTCGTACTGGCTTTCGGTCTATACTAATTTGGCCTTTAATGGTGGGCAGCAATGGTTTTGGGCTTCTCAACAGAATGTTATAGGCAATGAAGGGGCTTTTAGAGATCAGTTTGATCTATTTGGAACTGGTGCCGTTGATTGGACTCCATTTTCGCAATCACTTTCGGGAGGTGTTCAAGAAGATCTTATTTTCCAAATTTTTGGTTCGGTGAATCAATCGGGTGGTTCTGAAGAAATACTTGAAACTTCAACTGAGGCTTTAGATGATGTTATATTAGCCAATGAAAATCTGACTGAAATTGACGCCAATATTACAGCAACTGTTTGGCCAAACCCTTCTACAACCGAGTTTTTCTTTTCGATGAAGAACAGTTTAGATGTTAAGGTAACAACAAGAGTCTATAATATCATAGGTCAATTGGTTTATGAAAAAGCCAATATAGATACTGGCAGCACCTTCTCTTGGAATTCAACAGGGCAGCCTTCTGGTATTTACATGGTAAAAATTCAGGGTGCCAAGACCAACAAAAGTTTTAAGATTATTAAAAAATAAAAGACTAAATATTAATTAAGGAAAGGGGCATAGAAATTCTGTGCCCTTTTTCATTTAATGGAAGTCTATTGTACAGTATTCAACGTATTTATTTATGCATACATTTAAGATATTAACTTTAGTCTGTAAATTTATAATGATAAAAGTTTCAAAAATGAAATCACTAATACTCCTTTTCTCTTTATCAATCAGTCTTGCTTGCGACACTCCAAACAATGTTTTGGAAACAAGTTCAAGTGATAGCTTAGAAGAAACATCTGATAATAGTGGTCAAGAACAACAATCTGTCTCGCCCAATACCATTACACTAATGGTTAAAATATTAGAAATTCATGAGTCTATTGATATCTGTGGTATTTCAAAATCAAACGTAATCGGTACAGAAGTGATGAAAGTGGTACAAAGTGGGTCTAGTATCGTTAACAAGCCCAATGTCAAAGATAAAATGCTGTTAGATTTTATTTTGTTCCCAAAAGATTTGAACAAGAATACTACCATTGAGGTAAAAGCAACAGAATCTTTATGTCAAGATGGTTCAAAGACCTATTTTACCATTGCTTCCCATAAAATTTTAAAGTAACCCCTTTTTGTAGTTATCTTAGGCTTAATTAAGCATATTTTCTATGAAACAGGTATTCTGCATCGGCGAACTTTTAATAGATTTTGTTGCCGAAAATCAAATAGGTAATCTCTCTAAAGCTGCTGTTTTTACAAAAAAGGCAGGAGGAGCTCCCGCCAATGTTGCCTGTTCTATTGCCAAACTGGGAGGACATAGCTCTTTTATAGGCTGTGTTGGGAAAGACCCATTTGGTAGTTTTCTTCTTGAAGTTCTTAAAAATGAAAACGTGGATATTTCCATGGCACAACGCTCAAAAACTTTTACAACTCTAGCCTTTGTGTCCATTGCAGAAGATGGGGAGCGGGATTTTGTTTTCAGCCGTGGGGCCGATAGTGAACTCAAATATGATTCCTCTTTAAAAACATCCTTTAAAAAAAATATTCTTCATTTTGGAGCCGCAACTGCTTTGTTGGGAGGTTCATTGGAAGAAGCTTATGGACACTACCTTTTTGACGGCCTCTGTAACGAATCATTTATAAGTTTTGACCCTAATTATAGAAGCGACTTGTGGAAGGATGAAGAAGAAATTTTTATAAAAAAGTGTTTGCCCTTTGTAGAAAAATCACATCTATGTAAGTTTAGTTTGGAAGAGGCATTGTTATTGTCAGGAAAAGAAAACGTTGAAGAGGCATGCGCTCATTTACATGAAATTGGAGCAGATATAATTACTGTCACTTTGGGAAAAGAAGGTACTTATGTGAGCACTAAAAAACTTAAAAGAATTGTGCCAAGTATTAAAGTTTCGCCTGTAGACACTACTGGAGCTGGAGATGCATTTATTGGTTGTTTACTTTTTCAAATCGCTCAACTTTCAAATATAGAAAGTGTTTTTGAAGATGGTCAAGGATTACTTAAAATGGTGGAAAAAGCAAATAGAGCAGGTGCTATCACAACTACAAAATTTGGAGCTATTGTTGCTTTGCCCAATAAAAAACAATTAGAAGCTTAGCATGAATCAAGCTGCACTGCACAAATTGCTTTCTTCAAAAGAAAAGGCACAGAATCTAGATGGGTTGTTTGAGCTTCGTTTAGCAACTAATCTCACTTTAATCAAGGATTTGTTTTTTTCATTATATCTAGAAGAAAATCATTCCAAAACGTTTCAGAAGTTACTTGACCAACTGCCAAAATTATTTAAAAGCAGACCAGAGAATCTAAAGCAACAAGATGTTGCACGTTTGGAAATTAGAAATTGGTATCAATCAGAGAGAATAGTAGGAACCCAACTATACGTAGACCACTTCAACAAAGATTTGAAGGGTTTACATGAAAAACTATCCTACTTTGAAGATTTGGGCATCAACTTTTTGCATTTAATGCCCATAACCACTAGACCTAAGGGAGAAAATGATGGTGGTTATGCAGTAAATAGTTATACCCAAATAGACAAGAAATATGGAACACAAAAAGATTTTGCAAAACTGACAGCTGAACTACAGAAAAGAGAAATGTTTTTGATGCTAGACTTTGTTGTTAATCATACTTCTAATGAATATCCATGGGCAAAGAAAGCAATAGCAGGGAATAAAAAATACCAAGATTATTATTATACGTATTCTGACCGCAACATTCCTGATGAATTTGAAAAAACCTTGCCTGAAATATTTCCTGAGACAGCTCCTGGCAATTACACCTATGTGCCAGAAATGGACAAATGGGCAATGACTTGTTTTAATAGCTATCAGTGGGACTTAAATTATACAAACCCTGAGGTGTTTCTAGAAATGCTTACCAATTTGGTGAACCTTGCCAACCTTGGAGTGGATGTAGTTCGCTTTGATGCGCTAGCTTTCCTTTGGAAAAAGATGGGGACCATTTCGCAAAACCTTCCCGAAGCGCATAAGATAACAGCACTTTTTAGAATGTGCCTTCAAGTCGTTGCTCCGGGCACAGTTTTATTGGCAGAGGCCATAGTAGCCCCAACTAATATTATAAAGTACTTTGGGGAAGGAAATAGAACTGGAAATGAGTGTGAAATTGCATATAATGCTTCTTTAATGGCATTACTATGGAATTCCATTGCGACAAAAAGGACTTCGCTACTACATAAAAGTTTGACCAATATTCCCCAAAAACCAAAAGATTGTACATGGATCAATTATATCCGATGTCATGATGATATTGGGCTTGGCTTAGATGACAGATTTATCCAAGAAATGGGTTGGAACCCAAATGAACATCGAAAATTCTTATTGAATTATTATTGCCAAAAACTGGATTGGTCACCTGCAAAAGGAATGCTCTTTATGTACAACCCAAAAACTGGTGATGGTAGAATTACTGGAAGTGCAGCTTCTTTGCTAGGACTTGAAAAAGCACTGGAAGAAAATGATGATAAGTTAGTTGAGGAAGCAGTAAATAAAATAATTATGTTGCATGGTATTATTCTGTCTTTCGGAGGAATACCTTTAATTTACGCGGGAGATGAGATAGCAACCTTGAATGACTATTCTTTCCTTGAGGATAAAAATAAAAAAGGAGATAGCCGTTGGGTTAATAGACCTTATCATAATTGGGGTGCTGTCTCTAATTTAAAATCTAAAAACACTCCACAAGGAAAAGTGTTTTTTGCTTTAAAAAAGCTAATTGCACTTCGTAAAAAGCATAGTTTTTTTGCTGATTCTAATAATCTAGAACTATTTCACTTTGGAAATGAACATATTCTAATTTTTGAAAGAAAAGGTCAAAAGAAGAATGGGGTTCTGGTCATCTGCAATTTTAACAATTCTCTTGAAGTTATAGATGGAGGTTTTATTACAAAGCTTGGTTATCTTAAAAATCAGGAATACAAAGACCTTATCTCAAACAAAAAGACCAAATTGAATAGTGGGTTTTTGGAGTTGAATCCGTATCAGTTGTTGTGGTTAGAGAAAATCTAGCTATAACGCACTTTTCTTAAAACCCTTAAAGATTCTTTCAGTGAAAGATGTAAACGCCTATCTGTTTTTTTTAATACAGATCGAGCATTTTCCATCTGCTCTTTAGCTTCTTCAAAACCATTTAAATAACATATGAGATACGTATCTGGCAAATGGTTTAAATCCTCTTTTTCCACTGTTGTTAGTTGAATCCCCTTTTCCAACTTCTTCAACAATGCATTATTAGTATTTAAAATATGATGGAGTGTTTTCTTATCATATTGTGGTGGGTCAAAAACTAAATCGCTATTAATGGTATATTTTCCATTCTCAGAAAATGTAATGGTCACTTCTTCCAGAGGATAATATTTTTGTCGCTTTCCTAGACCTAATTGCACATATTCTAATGTAGTAAACGAGTCTTCATCATAAGAAATCGTAATCTCATCCAATGCGGAATAGAATAGTTTTACTTGTTCGTTAATCAATTCGATATCCACACGGGAATAATACACCTCCTTTCCAACTTTTTTTTGATTTCCCGCCCAGCAAACCACAAATTGTTCTTTAAAAACTTTATAATTACTGGTAAGATCTGCATGTCTATTATTGATGAAATCGATGACACCATCAAGGGTTAATTCAATATTATTCCGAGCATGTTGCTCTATTGTAGCAACTTTTTCAGAATTGATGTCTTCTAATTTTATATCAAATGCCTTTGGCAGACTTATACTCCCTTCACGAAAGAAAACAGCTCCCCCATAATATTTCCATATATTTTTTCTGAGCGCACAAACCTTTCCGTTGGAAGTTATGGTAACCAACCCTACTACTTTTCCCTCCTCTAAATGAGGAAACGGAATGTTTTCATAAGCAATTTTTGGAGGATTATCCAAGTAGGCGTTTACCAAATTTTGAATCTTACTATCATCAAAAAAATCAACCCCAATAATGGTATTGTCTTCATCCTCCACACCAACCACAATAAAAGAATTATTAAAAGGATTGCTATTGGCAAGTGCGCAGACATGTTTTAAGAATTTGGCTTTGCCTTCTTTTTCCCCAATAGCTATAAAACGCTTTTTGTCGTAAAAGCTATTTTCGTCGTTATGTGCGAGAAGATTTTTGACAAGAAGACGTTTGTTGATCATAGTGCTTTTTTCACAATGGTACTACTTGCTTGTGCAGTACACATGACCACTAAATCTGCAATATTTACATGGTATGGTCGGGTAACAACAAAATGAATAATATCCGCTATATCTTCTGGCTTTAATGCCTGAAATCCTTGATAAACCTTAGCTGCCTTTTCTATATCACCTTTAAAACGGACCTCACTAAATTCGGTCTCGACCAAACCTGGGTTTATGGCTCCAACGCGGATTCCGTATTCGTTTAAATCTAGGCGCATTCCTTGATTAATAGCATCTACCGCATGTTTTGAGGCACAATAAACGTTTCCTTTTGGATAGACTTCCTTACCTGCAGTAGAACCAATATTTATGATATGGCCCGATTCTTGCTCCACCATCTGAGGCAAAATAGCCTTAGAAACATATAGAAGGCCCTTTACATTAATATCCAGCATTGCATCCCAATCATCAAGGCTCGCTTCGTTTACTTTATCCAAGCCGTGGGCATTGCCAGCATTATTAATCAAAATATCAATTCTTGAAAAATCTAAGGGTAAAGAATTAATTTCATCAAAAACCAAATCTCTGTCTCGAATATCAAAGTTGAGAGTAGTGACCTTGGTCTCTGCGCCAAGTTTTTCCTTTAAATCTTTAAGCCTTTCTTCCCTGCGCCCACATAAAACTAGCTTGAACCCATTCTTAGCAAAAAGTTCTGCGGTGGCTCTTCCTATTCCACTTGTAGCTCCGGTAATTAAAACAGTTTTGGACATATTTATGGTACTTGTTCTCCTTTACTTGCTTCCAACAGCAAAAACCAGTCTTGCAATTCTAATTTTATCTTGCATGCATCTAATGACCCTTTCAGCCGTTCTTTTGTAGCTGTTCCCACTACGGGATAAATATTGACAGGATGGTGCAAAATAAAAGCTAGCAACAATTGACTCTCATCAGCATCATACTTTTCTTTTAAATCACCAATCAATTTTTCAATACGGGAGTTTTGTTTATCCTTTTCCCTAAAAAAAGTCCCCAAGGGACTCCATGCCATTGCAGTTCTATTCTTGGCAATACAATCATCAAAAGTACCATCATACATTGGATTCGTATGCGTTAAAGAAAACTCTACCTGATTGGTCGAAACCGGAACCTCAGTTTCTAAAAGAGCAATTTGTGTAGGAGTAAAATTGGAAACTCCAAACTCTTTTATTTTACCATCTGCTTTTAATTTTTGAATTGCCTCTGCTATTTCCCCCGGCTCCATTAACGGACTAGGACGATGCAATAAGAGTAAATCCAGATATTCTGTATGGAGTTTTTGTAAGGATTGCTCGGCAGACCAAATAATATACTCGGCATCGTATTGGTAATGGGCAACTTTGTTTTTACGCCCACTGGTCATTTGAATTCCGCACTTACTTATAAGCTGTATTTTGGAACGTCCAACACCACTTTCGACAAAGGCTTTTCCAAAGTCACTTTCTGTACCATAATCACCGTAAATATCAGCGTGATCAAAGGTGGTAATTCCAATGTCAGCGCAATGGTTTATTAAATCAGCCATTTCTAAAGTGGAAAGCTGTTTCCCCCAACTTCCCCAAGTCATCGCGCCAGCTATAATTTTGGAGTATAAATTTGTTTCTTGCATACTGAGTGAAAATATAAAATTAATCCCTTAAACTCTTCATAAAACTTGGGGTTTCAAAGTTTTTTTAACCAATAATTAACAGGTCAATTTTAAATAAATTTTCATTTTGCACTCTGTTAAAATTCTTAATTTCAATTTAAGTAATCATATAATTTCCTATGGAAGAAAATACTACGATAGACATTAGCGCTGTGAATGAGAAAATTGCCAAAGAAAGTGCTTTTATTGACCTCCTTACACTGGAAATGAACAAGACTATTGTTGGTCAAAACCACATGGTAGAGCGTTTGCTAATTGGTTTATTAGGCCAAGGTCATATATTATTGGAGGGTGTGCCAGGTCTAGCAAAGACTCTTGCTATAAATACTTTGGCAAAAGCTGTTAAAGGTAGTTTTAGCAGGATACAATTTACTCCAGACCTTCTACCTGCAGATGTTGTAGGGACTATGATTTACAATATTAAAGAAAACGATTTCTCTATAAAAAAGGGTCCTATATTTGCCAACTTTGTTTTGGCAGATGAGATTAACCGTGCCCCTGCCAAAGTACAATCTGCTCTGTTGGAAGCCATGCAAGAGAAGCAAGTCACTATTGGTGACGAAACTTTTAAGCTAACTCCTCCATTCTTAGTAATGGCTACACAAAACCCAGTTGAGCAAGAAGGAACTTATCCATTACCAGAAGCTCAGGTTGACCGTTTTATGTTAAAAACAGTAATTGACTATCCTAAACTGAATGAAGAACAGCTCATCATACGCCAAAATCTTAAGGGAAGTACTGAGGCTATTAAACCTGTAGTTACCTTAAAGCAAATACTAAGCGCCCAAGAAGCTGTCCGTGAGGTATATATGGATGAGAAAATAGAAAAATACATCCTAGATATCGTTTTTGCTACTCGTTATCCAGAAAAATACAACTTAGAAAATCTAAAGCCCTTAATTAGTTTTGGTGCTTCCCCGAGAGGAAGTATCAACCTTGCCAATGCTTCAAAATGCTATGCCTTTATTAAGCGTAGAGGTTATGTGATTCCCGAAGATGTGCGCGCTGTTGTTCACGATGTGCTTCGCCATAGGATTGGAATAACATATGAGGCTGAAGCAGAGAACATCACTTCGGAAGAAATCATCAACAAGATTATCAATGAGGTAGAAGTGCCTTAAAATCAGTTGCCAGTGAACAGTTGAGGTAAAACAAATTTATGTTTTACAGCACTGAAAACTAATCTCTGCTTACTGAAAATAAATGAATACAAAAGAGCTACTTAAAAAAGTACGGAAGATTGAGATTAAGACACGGCGGTTGTCTGATCATATCTTTGGAGGTGAGTATCACTCAACCTTTAAAGGGCGAGGCATGACTTTTAGTGAAGTTCGTCAATACCAGTTTGGTGATGATGTGAGATCTATTGACTGGAATGTAACCGCTCGTTATAACGAGCCATATGTAAAAGTTTTTGAGGAAGAGCGGGAACTCACTATGATGTTAATGGTAGATGTTAGTGGCTCTGAGCTTTTTGCAACTACCAATCAGTTTAAAAAAGATGTCCTCACCGAAATATCCGCAACATTAGCTTTCTCTGCCATGCAGAACAATGATAAAGTTGGATTGATTTTGTTTTCAGATGAAGTGGAGCTTTTTATTCCACCAAAAAAAGGGAAAAGCCATGTGCTTCGAATCATAAGAGAGCTTTTAGAATTTAAACCAAAAAGTTCGGAGACGAATATTGCTGAGGCACTCAAGTTTTTGACCAATGTAATGAAGAAGAAAGCTATCGTATTTGTGCTCTCGGATTTTATTGCAGACGATTATGACAACACTTTGCGAATTGTTGGAAACAAACATGATGTCACTGGGATTCGAGTGTACGATGAAAAAGAAGAGTACATTCCAAATCTAGGGATGATTCAGGTTCAAGATACAGAAACTGGAGGGGTAAAATTGATAAATACCAGTTCAAAAAAAGTACGTCATGAGTACTGGCGTTTTCATCTGGAGAAAGTTGATTATTTCAATAATTCCTTTACTAAGTCCGGTAGTGGTGTTATTGATTGTCGAGTGGATGAAAGTTATGTTAAAAAGCTATTGGGTTATTTTAAACGCAGGGGATAGATGAAGGTGAAAAGTTTTAAGTTAAAAGTTAAAAGTTTATCCGGACTTATTGGTCGCGGCATAAGCCTTGGCTTTTTATTGCTCACATCTATTGGTTTTGCCCAAAATTCCTCTAAAGTTTCTGCTGAAATCGATACTACAAACATCAAAATTGGTGAACAGATTAAGTATAAAATCATTGTAGAAACAGACTCATTAAACTTAGTCTACTTTCCAGAAGATCAGACTTTTTCTCCCTTAGAAATGGTTGAGACCCTAAAAATTGATACTACAAAAAATAAAGATAGGGTTACGCTTCAGCGAATTTATGCATTGACACAATTTGATAGTGGAGCCTATACCATTCCACCGCAACGAATTGCTATAAATGAAGAGCCTTTTTTTACTGATTCATTTAAAATTAGGGTTGGAGACGTTGCCGTAGATACCACCAAACAAAAGCTTTATGACATTAAACCTTTAATCGAGGTTAAAAAAAGTAATGCCAAAATTTGGATAATCGCCATCTTAATTTTGCTGGGTCTTTTAATAATTGGTGGGCTGGTTTATTGGTTTTTTCTAAGAAAAAAACCGCTCACAGAAGAAGAAAAAGTTGCTCTATTGCCCCCTTACGATAGGGCTTTGTTACAACTTAAAGAGTTGGAGAATTCAAGATATCTGATACAGGATGAATACAAAAAATATTACTCTGAACTAACTGACATTGTTCGTTCCTATCTTGAAGAGGACGCTCACGTATCCGCCCTGGAAAGTACTACCGATCAGTTAATTGAAAAACTAGAGCTTCTTAAAGATGCGGGGGAATTAAAAATTGATGAAGATACTATTGGTCAGTTCAAAAAAGTCTTGCAAACTGCTGATTTAGTAAAGTTTGCCAAGTCCAAACCACCAACTTCGGTTGCAGAGCAAGACCGTCTCCTAGTAGAAAATATAGTGGTAAAAACGAAAGAGGCATTACCAGAACCCACGGAGGAAGAATTATTGCAGAACGAAGCCTACATAGAAGAATTGATAAAGAAAAAGCAGCGTAAGAGGGTCTATATTGCTGCTGCCGTATTTGGCGGATTAGTTTTAATTGGCGGTGGAGTTTCCCTTGCTTACTTTGGATTTAAAACAGTTAAAGACACTGTTTTTGGTTATCCTACCAAAGACCTATTGGAAGGAGAATGGGTAGCAAGTTCTTATGGTTTCCCACCTATTGATTTGGAAACTCCAGAAGTACTATTAAGAAATACAGAAGAGTTGCCACAAGAAGCCCGTGAAGCTCTTAAAGAAGTTCAATTGTTCTCTTATGGCAGTATGCTCGGTCTATTTTCTATAAACGCTAGTTCAGCGACTTTTAAAGAACAGGAAGATCCTAATTTTGAAGGCGCAGTGTCCAGTGCTATGGTGGCTTTTGAATCTAATGGTATAAAAAACATTATTCCCAAGCAAGAAGAATTTGTTACCAAGTCTGGAGTTCAAGGATTAAAAGTCTATGGCTCTGGACAATACCAAGACCCTGTTTCAAAAGACAAAAAGAAAATAGAGTATACCATCTTATTGTTTGGTGGTAAAGGTTTTATGCAGCAAGTTTACATGACTTGGGAAGAGGGAGATGAATACGCAGAACAGATTGTTGAACGCATATTGGCTTCGGTCGATGTAAAAACGCAGGTGTAATGTTGGAGAATATAGAGTTTGCGAATCCACAATTATTCTGGCTGCTAATTTTGCTTCCATTGGCATTGTTATGGTACATATTAACTCGTAAAAAACAAGTTGCATCTTTAAAAATATCCAGTACTAAAGGGTTTAAAAGCTCTGGTTTTTTATCCAACCTTAAACCATTGCTTTTTATTTTAAGACTTCTGGCATTAGCAGCAATCATCACTGCATTGGCAAGACCCCAAACCAAAGAAGTATCTACACGAACCAAAACGACCAAAGGAATAGATATTGTAATGTCCATAGATGTTTCGTCCAGTATGTTGGCTAGGGATTTAAAGCCAAACAGGCTGGATGCACTAAAGGAAGTCGCAGAAGATTTTATCAGAAAACGCCCTAATGACAGAATTGGTTTGGTCGCTTACGCTGGAGAAAGTTATACGAAAACCCCAATCACTAGTGATAAATCAATTGTTTTGGCTGCATTGAGAGACATCGATTATGGACAACTGGAAGATGGAACCGCAATTGGAATGGGTTTGGCAACATCAGTAAACAGGCTCAAAGAAAGTAAGGCCATTAGCAAGGTTATCATTCTATTAACAGATGGGGTTAACAACGCTGGTTTTATAGAACCTCAAACTGCAGCCGATTTAGCCGTGGAATATGACATAAAAGCATATACAATTGGTCTTGGAACCAATGGTAATGCACTTACGCCAATAGCTTATAAACGTGATGGTACATTTCAATTTGGTATGCGACAAGTAGAAATTGATGAAGATTTATTGAAGGACATAGCAGCTGTCACTGGAGGAAAATATTTTAGGGCTACAGATAATGACAAGTTGGAAGAGATATACGACGAAATCAATAAACTAGAAAAAACAGAAATCGAAGAATTTAAATACACCAGGTTTGAAGAAAAGTTTAGGCCTTGGGTGTTTATAGCTGGTATACTTTTACTCTTGGAGTGGGTGTTAAGAGCTACAATATTTAAAAGCTTTATTTAGAATTATGGTGCAATTTGAAGAAAAATTATACTTCTATTTACTGGGCATTGTTCCGGTACTGGTATTGCTTTTTCTACTCTTGCAGGTATGGAAAAAAAGCAAGCAGCGTGAGTTTGCCGATTCCAAATTATTAAAACGTTTGGCTCCAGAAAAATCGAGTTTTAAATCAACTTTAAAACTTATCTTTTTATTGCTAGGAATATCCTTTTTGGTCTTAGCTCTCGTAAACCCCAAAATTGGAACAAAGTTGGAGACTATTAAGAGAGAAGGAGTAGATATTGTGTTCGCAGTTGACGTTTCTAAAAGTATGTTAGCTGAGGATATAGCACCAAACCGGATTGAGAAATCCAAGCGCTTGGTTTCAGAAATCATCAACCAATTGGCAAGTGACCGTATCGGAATTATTGCCTATGCAGGACAAGCCTATCCGCAACTACCAATAACAACAGATTATGGAGCGGCAAAAATGTTTTTGCAAAGTATGAATACGGACATGCTTTCATCCCAAGGAACTGCTATTAATTCTGCAATAGAGTTGGCAACCACTTATTATGACGATGATGAACAAACCAATCGTGTATTGTTCATTATTTCAGATGGAGAAGACCATTCTGAAGGTACTACGATACAAGCTGTTGAGAAGGCTGCCCAAAACGGGATTAGAATATTTACTATTGGCGTGGGTAAGCCTAAAGGAGCACCTATTCCCATTAAAAGAAGAGGTGTAGTAGAAAGTCTTAAGAAAAATTCGGAAGGTGAGGTGGTCATTACCAAATTAAATGAAGCTGTTCTTGATGCTATCGCACAAGAAGGAAATGGGCAATATATTAATGGCTCAAATACAGAGGAAGCTGTAAATTTTATTAAAGAAGAATTAGACCGTATGGATAAAAAAGAGTTCGAAGCAAAGCAATTTGCAGAGTACAAGGACCAGTTTCAATGGTTCCTGGGCATCGGACTTTTATTTCTATTTTTAGATATTTTCTTGTTAGATAGAAAAACCCAATGGTTGAAAAAGTTGAACCTTTTTAATGAACATGATGATGAATAGGATAAAAGTAATCGTTAGCCTAAGTATCTTCTCTTTTTGTGTAGTGCAAGCCCAAGAAGAAGACAAAAAAGCACAACGAGAGGCAGAAAAAGCACTTCGTGAGTCAAAGAACATTACTTATGAAGCAAATGAAAATTTGGTTCAAAACGACTTTGTCAATGCAGAAGCTGAATATAGAAGGGCTATCTCTAAAAGTCCAGAAAATATAGCTGCACCCTACAATTTGGGTAGGGCATATTATAACAGGGAAAGTTTTTCAGAAGCCTTTGGAAACTTTAAAAAAGCTGGAGAAAAAGCAGATTCCAAAGCTGAAAAGCACAAAGCATACCATAACATGGGCAATGTGTTCATGAAAAACAAAGAATATGAAAAAGCGGTTGAGGCCTATAAGGAAGCTTTACGCAACAATCCAACAGACGAGGAAACCCGATACAATCTCGCATTGGCTAAAGAAATGCTAAAAAAGCAACAGGACGAACAGAAAAACGACCAAAACAAAGACGATAAGAACGAGGACAAAAAAGAAGACCAAAATAAAGACCAAAACCAAGAAGGCGATAATAAAGAAGATAAGGAAGGAGACCAAAAAGACGATCAAAATAAAGACGATGGTGAAGATGGTGACAAGGGAGAGAAAAAACCTGAAGAAAATAAAGAGGGTGATGGTGATGAAAAGAAGGAGCAAAAACAAAAACCAAACGAAGGCGATAAACCTGAAGAAAAGAAAAAACCTAGGCCAAACCAACTCTCCAAGCAGCAAATTCAGAATTTGTTAGAGGCAATGCAGAATGAAGAAAAGAAGGTTCAAGAAAAGATAGATGCGAAAAAAGTGAGAGGAGCTAAAATCAAAAACGAAAAAGACTGGTAAATGCGAAGTTTGTTCTTCACATACATATTCTTATTTCTGCCAATTTATTTAATTGGCAACACCCCTCCTGTACAAGATGAGGTGACTTTTGAAATGAAACTTAGCAAAGAACGTTTGGGTGTTAATGAACGTTTGCGAGTGGAATTTGTAATGAACAAGGACGGTGACAACTTTAACCCACCCAGCTTTAACGGTTTTAAGGTTGTAATGGGGCCATCTCAATCCATAAGCTCTTCTTGGGTCAATGGCAAGCGAAGTTTTTCAAAATCTTATGGCTATATTCTAACTCCTATAGCTAAAGGTTCTTATCAAATTGGTCAGGCAACAATCGAGATAGATGGTAAAATCTACAAAACTGTTCCAAAGAAAATTGAAGTAACAGCTGCTGTTGCCAATCCAAATGCGCCAAAAACAGCAGATGATATAGCTGATGAAAACCTACATTTGGTAGCAGAGGTTTCAAAAGGTAGTCCTTATTTGAATGAAGCCGTAACCGTGGTCTATAAATTATATATTAGTCCTTCTGTAACTGTAACTAATTTTAGACCTCTCGACAGTCCCAAATACAATAATTTCTGGAGTCAAGATATTCCTGTAAAACGGTATGATACCCAAAACACCACTTACGATGGAAAACCATTTAGAAGCGTAATTCTTAAGCGTGTTGTATTATATCCACAAAAAGCGGGAAAGCTTATCATAGAACCTTTGGCATTGGAAATATACGTAGATGTTCCTACCAATAGAAGAGATTTTTTTGGTGGAAGAATCCTTAAGCAAGCTAAGAAAACAGTTTCTGCGGGCAGGAGAACGCTAAACGTAAAAAACTTGCCTGAAGCAGGCAAACCAAATGATTTTGGTGGCGCAGTTGGAGATTTTAATTTTTCGGTAACAACCAGTAAGAGTTCACTGAATGCTTCAGAATCTTTGCAGGCCAGAGTGGAAATTTCGGGTAAAGGAAATTTAAAATTATTTCAACTTCCTGAACCAGAGTTGCCAAGTGCTCTCGAAGTTTACGAACCAGAGTTTGATGAAAGTGTAAGGACCACCCTTTCTGGTATGGAAGGTAAAGTTGCCAATAACTATACCGTAGTCCCATCATTTAGGGGTAAATATCCCATCCCAAGTATTTCATTTAGTTATTTCAATCCTAAAACAGGAAAATACAATACACTTAATTCAGATGAAATAACAATTAATGTTATGGAAGGTCCTGAAGATGCCAATGCAAGCATAAACTCAACCTCCCCTAACCAAAGACTAGTAGTGCCAACCGGCAAACAGTTTCATTTTATAAAGGTACAGCCCAATCTTAGCACTATTGGCACTAAATATTTCTTTGGATCCAACAAGTTTTACTTGATGCTCTTGGGACCACTTTTGCTGATTCCCTTGTTCATTTTACTTTACAGAAAGAAAAAAGAAAAAGAACAGGATGTTGTGGGCAATAAAGTCAAAAAAGCAAACAGATTGGCACGCAAATACTTGTCCAAAGCAAAAAAAGAGCTTGGTAATGAAGGCGACTTTTACATTGCCCTAGAAAAAGCATTACACAACTATTTAAAAGCTAAACTAAAAATTGAAACCTCTGAATTCAGTAAAGAAAAAATAACTTCTTTATTAAAAGGAAAAGTTGTAGATGATACAGCTACAGAAAGTTTTATCAACTTACTTAAAAACTGTGAACTTGCTAGGTATAGCCCTTTTACAGATGTACAGATGCAGCAAGATTATGATAAAGCTAGTGAAGTGATCTCTCAAATAGATAAGCAATTATGATAAAAGATATAGTTGTTGTTTTAGTCTTTCTATTCGTTACAGGGATATCCGCCCAAAATGAAGTACTGTTCAGTCGTGCGACCGATGCTTACAATGAAGGTGATTATGGCAAAGCCATTAAGTACTATCAAAACATTCTTGATAATGGTAAACATTCCGCTGAGCTCTATTTTAATATGGCCAATGCATATTACAAGCGTGATGAAATTGGACCCAGTATTTACTATTATGAAAAAGCCTTGCTTTTAAAACCTAATGATCAAGAGATTATAAATAATCTGGGGTACGCACAGAATATGAGACTAGATGCCATAGATAAAATGCCAGAAAGTGCTATGACAAGATTCTACAATACTGTAATTGGAAGGTTTTCTTTTGACCAGTGGGCCTATTTTGGCGTAGTAATGATTATACTTTTTGTACTTGCATATTTAGCATATTATCTTTTGAATATGGCAACACAAAAACGAATTTCATTTATTGTGAGTATGACAGCTTTGATTTTATGTGTGGTTTCCATAACCTTTGCTTATTTACAATACGATGTCTATATAACTGACAACCCCGCCATCATTTTTGAACGTGAAGTAGCGGTAACTTCTGAACCAAATCAACGAAGTGAGCGCATTTTCACTTTGCATGAAGGCACTAAAGTCAATGTTTTAGAAGAACTGAATGATTGGGTAAAAATTAAAATTGCTGATGGACAAACTGGCTGGCTTCCTGTAGAAAGCTTAAAAGTGTTGAAGGGTTTTTAGAACAGTTTTAACAAAAATTCAATAGTTTTACTATTATCTTTACAGTTCAACATTTTTTAATGCTCAAATCTCTAACATTTTCGCTTTTATCAGTTATGCTTGTCGTATCGATATTAGCCCCATCTATAGAGACGCTATGCAAATCCAAAGCCGATTCGATTCTTGTAATGGATTTTAGCGAAGAAGAGAACAACAATAAAGAATCAGAAAAAAAGTTTGATCAAAAAGAATTGTTTTTTTCGAGTATTGCTGAAAAAAACAGTTTTTCCTTTACAAATGAGATAACTAAAAGTCAAACTTCATTACTTCCATATTCAGATTTTTCTGCTGAAATAGTCCTGCCCCCTCCTAAAAAGTTGGTGTAGTTATTAACTTTTTTTAAATTATTCCTTCAACTGTCTTCAAATCAAACAACTAAGAAGACTAAAAACTATTTTTCATGTTCAAGAATATTAAAAAAGACTTGCCTGCAAGTATTGTAGTGTTTTTTGTAGCATTACCTCTATGTTTGGGTATTGCACTTGCTAGTGGTGCGCCTCTCTTTTCAGGTTTAATCGCCGGTATTGTAGGTGGTATTATGGTTGGTGCTTTAAGTGGCTCGCAAATTGGGGTAAGCGGTCCCGCAGCCGGACTAGCTGCTATTGTATTAGCTGCAATAGCTACATTAGGTTATGAAAACTTCCTAGTAGCCGTAGTTTTGGGTGGTGCCATTCAACTGCTGTTTGGGGTACTTCGCTTAGGTATTATCGGGTACTATTTTCCTTCGTCTGTAATTAAAGGGATGTTAACAGGTATTGGTATTATTATCATACTGAAGCAAATCCCTCATTTTTTCGGTTATGACCCTGATCCAGAGGGTGACTTTGCCTTTTTTCAGGTAGATGGGAAAAATACATTTTCTGAAATTTTAGAAACTGTAAACAACGTAAGTCCTGGAGCAACTTTGATAGCCGTAATTGGTCTAGGTATTTTGTTGTTATGGAGTAATGTGTTGTCCAAAAAAGGCAAGATATTCCAGCTTGTTCAAGGGCCCCTAGTAGCTGTGGCTATAGGAATACTATTTTATGTTTTCACTAAAAACAACGAAACACTTGCAATATCTGCAGATCATTTGGTGAATGTGCCAGTTCCGGAAGATGCCAGTTCCTTTTTAGCACAGTTTAGTTTTCCAAATTTTGCTGCCATAACTAACCCGGCTGTGTGGTTGACTGCCTTTACTATAGCCTTAGTGGCCAGTTTAGAAACATTATTGTGTGTGGAGGCCACGGATAAATTGGACCCAGAAAAGCGGGTTACACCAACCAATCGCGAACTTTTGGCACAAGGTGCAGGAAACATTGTTTCTGGTCTTATTGGGGGTATTCCCATAACGCAGGTAATTGTGCGTAGTTCTGCAAACATTCAATCTGGTGGAAAGACAAAAGCTTCCGCTATCATTCATGGGTTCTTTCTACTGATTTCTGTAATGCTGATTCCAAGGTTACTGAACATGATTCCACTTTCTGTTTTGGCAGCGATACTATTTATCGTAGGCTATAAATTGGCAAAACCTAAGCTTTTTAAAACAATGTACCAGCTAGGATGGAAACAGTTTTTACCTTTCATCACAACTGTATTGGTCATCGTGTTCAAAGATTTGCTTTGGGGTATCGGAATTGGGCTGGCAGTAGGTATTATTGTAATTTTAATAAAAAGCTACCAAAATTCGCATTTTTTACATATTGAAGAAAACCACTCTGGTGATAAAGACCTTGTAAAAATGACCTTGGCAGAAGAAGTTACTTTTTTTAACAAAGGTGCTATACTTAAAGAATTGGATAGCCTACCTGAAGGAGCTTATTTAGAGTTGGATGTGAGAAAGACCAGATATCTTGATAATGATATCATTGAAATTTTAGAGGATTTTTCGACCAAAGCCAAAAACAAGAATATAGACATCAAGCTAATTTCTGAACGAGGCATCGTTGAAAACCCTCCTAGCTATATCGAATTTTTTAATCTAAGAAAGAAAACATCAGCATAATTATGAAAGCACAAACAAAAGAAACACAAGACGCATTAAACCCAAGTAGTGCTATTACATTATTAAAAGAGGGAAATGCTCGTTTTGTGGAAAACAAAAAAGCGGATAGGGATTTGTTGGCTCAAGTTAAACAGACCACATCCGGTCAATATCCCTTTGCTACCATTCTAAGTTGTATTGATTCACGCGTATCTGCCGAGTTGGTTTTTGACCAAGGTGTAGGTGATATTTTTAGTGCTAGGGTAGCGGGTAATATTGTAAATGAAGATATTTTAGGCAGTATGGAGTTTGCGTGCAAACTTGTAGGAACTAAAGTGATCGTTGTGTTGGGGCATACCAGTTGCGGTGCTGTGAAAGGAGCCTGTGACGATGCAAAAATGGGTAATCTTACTACTTTATTGCATAAAATAAAGCCTGCCGTAAGAGCAGTTTCCGAACCTACTGATTCAGCACAAAGAAACTCTAAAAACATCGATTTTGTAAATGCTGTTGCCAACGAAAACGTGCAACTTACAATTGAAGACATTCGAAGCCTAAGCCCTGTATTGAAAGATATGGAAGATAATGGCGAAATTGCTATTGTGGGTGCTATGTATGATATAACTGATGGCAAAGTACATTTTATGTAAATTGCTTTTTGGTAAAACACTTAAAAAGGTCAATGGAAATCCATTGACCTTTTTATTTTAACGCATTCCATCATTAAAAAAAGCACTAAATTTGTCTGCCAATAGTGCCATCAACCATGATTGAGACCATAAAGGAACATTTAGCTGAAGTTGAAAAGTTTACCTCAACTTCAAAAGATGAAATCGAAAATTTCCGAATTAAGTATTTGGGGAAAAAAGGCCTACTCAATGAATTCTTTGCGGAATTCAAGAATGTTCCCAACGAGCAGAAAAAGGAATTTGGTCAGGTTATCAATCAGTTAAAAACCTCTGCTACTGAAAAGGTGAATTCCTTAAAAGCAGCTTTAGAAAACCAAACAGAAACTACTGGTAAATATGGCGATTTAACGCGCCCTGGTGAACCTATAGAAATTGGCGCCAGACATCCTATTTCAATTGTAAAAAACCAGATAATCGATATTTTCTCTAGGATAGGTTTTAATGTATCTGAGGGACCGGAAATTGAAGATGATTGGCACAATTTTACGGCACTTAATTTACCGGAATACCATCCTGCACGTGATATGCAGGACACCTTCTTTATCCAAACAGATCCAGATATTTTATTAAGAACCCATACCTCATCGGTACAGGTTCGTTATATGGAAAACAACAAACCACCTATCCGTACTATTTCCCCCGGTAGGGTATATCGAAATGAAGCTATCTCTGCCCGTTCGCACTGCTTTTTCCATCAAGTGGAAGGTCTATATGTGGATAAGGACGTTTCGTTCGCAGATTTAAAGCAAACGCTTCAATACTTTACTTCAGAAATGTTTGGGAAGTCAAAAATTAGGCTTCGCCCATCGTATTTTCCTTTTACAGAGCCTAGTGCAGAAGTGGATGTATACTGGGGATTGGAAACCGAAACAGATTATAAAATGACCAAAGGAACAGGTTGGTTAGAAATTATGGGTTGCGGAATGGTAGATCCTAACGTTTTGACCAATTGTGGAATTGACCCTGAAGTCTATTCTGGATTTGCTTTTGGTATGGGTATAGACCGTATCGCCTTACTACTTCACCAAATTTCAGATATC
This sequence comes from Croceitalea sp. MTPC6, assembly GCF_036985525.1. Classification (NCBI taxonomy): domain Bacteria; kingdom Pseudomonadati; phylum Bacteroidota; class Flavobacteriia; order Flavobacteriales; family Flavobacteriaceae; genus Croceitalea; species Croceitalea sp. MTPC6. The sequence goes on along the minus strand of NZ_BTGR01000002.1, from coordinate 100,683 downwards.
CGTTTACTTAGTGAAAATGATGTTCGCTTTCTAGAACAGTTTAAAAGTGCACTTTAAGGCATAGTATTGAGCAACCTTTACCTGTTGTTGTTTGTTTAAAGGATTATTGTGGTTATTTTTAGATAATAAATCAACCCTTTGACTCTATCCTCATGGCCAAATCATTTTACGACACTAAATATTTAAAAGGGGACATTACCGGTGGCCTAGTTGCAGGTGTGGTAGCGCTACCATTGGCACTAGCATTCGGCGTCCAATCTGGCCTTGGTGCCATAGCAGGATTATATGGAGCTATTGCAGTAGGTATTTTGGCAGCAATTTTCGGTGGCACCACTACCCAAGCCAGTGGTCCTACAGGACCAATGACGGTCGTTTCAGCTGCTCTGGTAGCAAATGCAATAGATATGGCAGGAAGTTTACAAGACGCAATGGGCATTATCCTCTTAAGCTTTTTGGTTGGTGGTGCATTACAGATTGTGTTTGGCCTAATTAATATTGCTGGATACATTAAATACTTTCCCTATCCAGTTGTATCAGGATTTATGAGTGGTGTTGGACTTATAATTATAATCCTCCAGATTTTTCCTTTTGTAGGATTAGATTCTGCAAAATCTACCCTAAAAGTAATGAGCGATTTGCCAAGATTGTTTATCGATTTTAACTGGCAAGCATTAGCTCTTGGGGGAATGACAGTAGTTATTTACTACCTATTCCCAAAAATTACAAAAGCAATTCCCAGTGCATTGGTAGCGCTCATAGCAGTTTCAATTTTTGCTTATTTTATCCAATGGGATGTTCCTATTATAGGTGAAATTCCATCTGGTCTTCCAGCACTACAACTGGAAGGTCTGTTCACAGTTGATAGCAGTGCTTATGGTCTAGTATTGGAATATGGTTTGGTACTGGCAGTTTTAGGTTCTATAGACTCTCTACTTACATCTGTTATTGCTGATAATATGACCAAGACCAAACACAATAGCAACCGCGAACTTATTGGACAAGGAATAGGCAATATGGTCGCCGCTGTAATCGGTGGTATACCTGGTGCCGGAGCAACAAAAGGAACAGTAGTGAATATAAATTCTGGTGGTCGCACAAGGTTATCTGGAGCTTTACACGGTGCTTTTCTTTTGGCTGTGTTATTGGGGCTTAGTTCATTAGCGGCCTATATTCCGTTAGCAGTTTTGGCGGGGATTTTAATTCCTATTGGCTTTAAAATTGTCGATACCAAGGGGCTTAAGCATTTAAAGGTAGTACCACGGGCAGATGCTATTGTACTATTGATCGTATTGCTTTGGACTACTTTTGGTAGTCTTATCCAAGCAGTGGGCATAGGGGTAACCTTGGCTGCGCTACTTTTTATGAAACGTGCCAGCGATATTGGTGAGAAGGGAATGCAAGTAGGTACTTTGGCTGGCTTTGATGGTGAAAAGCCCTGGGAAGATGAGACGGAATTCTATGAAAAATTTAAGGACAAGATTTATATAAAACATCTATATGGACCTTTATTTTTTGGTTTTACTTCGCATTTTCAAGAACAGGTCAAGAATATTGATGATGATATAAAGGTGCTAGTCATACGTATGGATCGTGTGCCCTATGTTGACCAATCCGGTATATATGCCCTTGAAAATGCCATCTTGGATTTAACCTTAAAGAAAATTAAGGTAGTTATCACAGGATTACAAGAACAGCCCAGGGAGCTTTTGGAAGGAATTGACATCATCCCGGATTTGGTCCCAGAAAATCAGGTTTTTCCTCATATCGAAGACAGTTTTGGTTGGGTTTCTGCTCAACTAAATGCATAAAACTTTCTAATACTGCCCATAAAGACCACGATGAAAAATGATATTGAGATTCCTGTAGTTAAGGACGTTTATGTTGCCATTGTTCATGAGTGGAATAAAGAATTTCTCTCAAAAGACTGGAATGCCTATATCATAAACAATCGTACTGCGCCTATTGAGATGGCACTAGTAGTTTCTAAAGGCTATGATGGGGAACGAAAAACCTCTACCATGCGATATGCCTTTGGTATAGTTAAAGCAAAAGGATATGAAAAAATAGAAATGGTGACTGAAGATGTGCTTAACTTAAATAATGAGTTTTATGTTACCTACTATATAGACAAGAAACTGTATGAAAAACGATTTCTTTTTGAAAAAAATAGGGTAAAAGAAAGTAACCTTGTTACTATTCCTCTCATAGAAATGGATGGGGTTTTTGCTGAATAGAAACTCTTATGCCTAATTCTAAAAAGCCTATTCCCAATATAAATAAGGCTTTTTACTTAATTGCGAATTGTAATATTTGGTTCGGCCTGTAACTTCTTCCCCTAGCCAATCAGGTTTTATAAAGAGTTCGTCTTCATGTTGTAACTCGATTTCAGCAATCACCAGTCCTTTATTCTCGCCTAAAAATTCATCCACCTCAAAAATGTGTTTTCCAATAGCAACTTCATAGCGTATTTTATCTAAAATGACTGGTTCACATAAATCCATGAGGTTAGTTGCTTCAGCTACGCTAATTTCTGTCTCCCACTCAAAGCGTGTGGTGCCAGAATCATTCCCTTTTCCCTTTACAGTTAAATAGCCTTTAGCACCTCTAACACGAACACGCACTGTTCTTTCCGGGTCTGTATTCAAGAACCCTTGAACAATTCTAGTTTCTGTAGTTGAACTAGTTTTATATACACTGGATTTTACTAAAAACTTACGTTCAATTTCTAGATTGCTCATACTGCGGAAGCTGTTTTAGTTCATCTGAAAGAATCCTATTTTTTTCAAAATCGTTATTTGCTAACCAAACCATAGATTTCGCAATAGTTCCCGGGTGAATTACCCTATATTTCTTTAATGACCCTTGAAACAAAAAGCTTAAAACCTGCATCATTTTTTTAAAGAAATATTCTCTAGGTCTCTTCTCTTTTCTATTTCCCCCAATCATAGAGGGTTGTACCATGTGTGTTTTTGGAATCTCAAGTGTTAAAACTTCATCTTCCATCTCTCCTTTAATACGATTGTAAAAAATAGAACTGTTTGCATCTGCCCCAAGTGCTGAAACTATAATAAGCGTATTGATATTATTTTGGATACAAAGCTTGGCTGTTGCAACGGGAATCCCATAATCTATTCTCCTGTACAGTTCTTTATCTGGAGTCTTAGCATTTGTACTACCAATGCAACAAAAAACTTCATCCGCCATAAAATGTTCTTGCTGCTGGTCTAATTCTAATAAATCACAAAGGTACTCTTCAATTTTTTGGCTTTTAATTTCGACTGGCCTTCTAGAGAAAAGAACAATTTTTTTATATCGCTCATCCTTTACCAAAAGCTCTAGCAAAATACCTCCAACCAAACCAGTAGCACCTAAAATAATTGCAGTTTTTCCTGTCCTTTTCATCCATCTAAATATAGTCTAAATTTGAAGTATGGACTTCGATTTTCCTTTACGAAAAATCATTCATGTGGATATGGATGCTTTCTATGCTTCCGTAGAACAGCATGACAATCCTGAGCTCAAAGGAAAGCCTGTTGCAGTTGGTGGGGGTTCAAAAAGAGGTGTAGTTTCTGCAGCAAGTTACGAAGCCAGAAAATTTGGTGTTCGAAGCGCCATGAGCGGTTACATTGCTCAGCGTAACTGCCCAGATTTAATATTTGTAAAACCTAGGTTTGATCGTTATAAAGAGATTTCTCAACAGGTAAGAAGCGTCTTTTTTGAATATACGGATTTGGTTGAGCCACTATCCTTAGATGAAGCTTATTTAGATGTTACCAAAAATAAAAAGGGAAATCCATCAGCTACGCTAATTGCGGAAGAAATTCGGAAAAAAATACTAGAGAAAACAGGTCTTACAGCTTCTGCAGGAATCTCGATAAATAAGTTCATTGCCAAAGTGGCCAGTGATTACAACAAACCTAATGGGCAAAAAACGGTAAACCCAGAAGAAGTAATCCAATTTTTGGAAGATTTGGATATTCGAAAATTTTATGGTGTCGGTAAAGTGACCGCTGAGAAAATGTATAAACTGGGTATTTTTACGGGCAAGGATTTAAAAGAAAAGTCTTTAGAGTTCCTAAATGCAAATTTCGGCAAAGGCGGTAAATTTTATTACAATGTAGTACGCGGTATTCATCTAAGCGAAGTAAAGACCCATCGTATTCCAAAATCAGTAGGTGCAGAGCGTACTTTTAGTGAAAATTTAAGTAGTGAAATTTTTATGTTAGAACGTTTGGAACACATAGCTGTAGAACTAGAGCGACGGCTCTTAAAATCTAAAATTGCTGGTAAAACCATAACTCTAAAAATTAAGTATAGCGATTTTACCCTACAGACGAGGAGTAAAACACTACCCTATTTTATTTCTGATAAAGACCTTATCCTAGAGACGGCCAAAGAACTCCTCTACCAAGAAAAACCGGAAAATTCTGTACGTTTACTTGGTATTTCTTTAGCAAATCTTAATACTGATAAAAAGAAAGTTGAGAAAGATACTCCGCCTGAACAATTATCCGTACAATTGAAGTTTGACTTTTAGTCCTTAAATGTTTTTTACAGAAACAGTTAAAAACCAGATTATTATAGAAGAAAAGAGAATCCCAATAGCATTTGCCATAAAGGCTTTCTTACGTTCAATTTTAAATAAATATGCCACAATTGTCCCAGCATAAACACCAGTGCCAGGTAATGGAACCATTACAAAGAGCACAAGTCCAAAAAATCCAAACTTTTTAATCTTATCCCTACTCCCAAATTTTGCTCTTTGCGCCACCCAAACAGCCGCCCTTTTATATGGGCGCCATCTCACAAGAACTTCATTTACATATTCTAAAAAGAATATCATAATAGGGAATACCAATAGATTAGCTAGAAAACAGGTAATAAGAACCAAGTAACTGTTCACTCCTTGGGCTATTCCATAGGGAATGCCCACTTTAGATTCTCCAAACGGAGAAATACTCCAAAGTAAAGCAACCAATAAGTCTACAATCACAGCTAAAATTTCTTGCAAAACTACGTCTGAAAAATGCGATACTCGTTAATAAAAAACCTAAAAATTGATTAAAATTTGAGGTATAGACAGACTAGTCTTTATTATCTTTAACCAATGCAAAGAACCAATATAAAGCAACATATTGTTGATGTTGCAAGTAAACTCTTCTATACGCAAGGCTATAATGCTACTGGCATCAATGAAGTTATTGCCAAATCTGAAATTGCCAAAGCGACACTTTATCACCATTTTAAATCCAAAGAGGATATTTGCATTGCCTATCTAGAGCAGCGTCACCATACTTTTTTAAAATCATTAAAGGAGTTTGTTGCTCGAGCTAGCAGCAGTAAACATCAACTGTTAAGTATTTTTGATTTTCTTAGAAATAATTACAGAGAAGGCGATTTTCATGGTTGTTGGGCCATAAAAACATTGGGGGAACTACCACCACAAAACAAAAAAATTCTTGCGGTAATACAAAAACAGAAGAAAGAATTACTCTTGTATCTAGGCGAAATTGTAGGTGATAATATCGCTAATATCTCTATCGCAGAAACAGAGAAAATTTCTGGTGGTATTTATTTACTTTATGAAAGCGCTATTACTGAAAGTCATCTCCATAAAAATGACTGGCCAATTCATTTGGCGAAGAGCATTGCCCCTTCACTATTTGCTGAAGCTAAGTTAGTATCATAAAAAAGCCCCGTCACTTGTTTAAAGCAATAGGGCTTTCTTTAACACTTGAAAAATTATTTTACTAACAACGTATTATCTGTTGATGTAGGGTTCAATGGGCAAAAATAGATATACTCCCCTTTGCTCAAGGTTGTTGGTTTTGATGTTTGCGAAGAATTAGTTCCAACAGGTGCTGTCACATATGCGGTCTGTATATGGTTCTCTGCCTTACTAATATCTCTCCCCTTTTCCACTAAAACAAAACCCACATTATGATCTACTCCATTATTTGAAATTTCAAATACATAAGTACCTTCTGATACTGTTACTTGTTTTTGTGTGAATTCACCTTCTGTTTGTTCCAATGCAATGGTTTTGACTGATTTGGACATCATTTTGTCTTTCATCATCTTGTCTTGTGCATTTACTGTGAATACAGTTCCTACAGCTAATACTAAAACTGCTGCTATTTTTTTCATCATTCTTGTTTTTAAGTTATTAATATTGAATTAAACTGTTGCTACTTCCAATGGTTGTGCTACTGGAAAATCAACTGGGATTTCTGTTGTGTTATTTATATAATTGGATATGGTTTTGTCACCTACCAAAACAATGGTGTCTATTAAGTTTTCTTTTGTCCATCCTGCTTCAAAGAAGTTTTCCAATACTTCTGTATCAGTTGCCCCCCTATTCTCCGTGATGTTTTTTGCTAACTTAGCTAGGGCGTCCAACCTCTTATCAAATGGTGCATTGCCAGATCTAAGTTCTAATATTTGCTCGTGTGTAAATCCGTTCATTTTACCAATAGCGGTGTGTGCAGAAAGGCAATAAAGACAGTTATTTACTTCACTCACCACTAAATTCACAACCTCTTTTTCTTTTGCCTTTAAAGATGTTTTAGCATTTGACAGGTTTAGATAATTACCTAACGCATTTTCTGAATGCGCATAGGTTGCGAATAAGTTAGGTACAAAACCTACGGCTTTTTCAAGATTGTCGAAAATTACTTGATTGTTACTACTTACTTCTTCTCTTTTGGGTACATTAAATGTGCTCATAATTTTATTTATTTAAATTTTCTATAAATGGTTTTTCAGCATCACAATAAAAATCATGATGATGTTTTTGCTCGAAATGCGCATCAGTTGAGATGATCTGCATTGTAGGTTTTCCTGATGTTCTAAATATTTCTATAAGATTAAAAATTGATTTCTGTGCTATATTCATCGCTATAGATTTTTAATTACACAGCAAAGATGTAGCAAATGGAAGAGTAAGTGTTAGCAGTGATTTCCCGACTGCTTGCCAAAATTTCCCTTAAGCAGGTATTTCAGCCTTTTCACGGTATTGTGAAGGTGTAAACTGGGTCATTTTTTTAAAAAAACGGCTAAAATGGGCTGGGTCATTAAACCCAAGGTCATAAGCAATTTCTTGATTTTGCTTGTCCGTAAAATGAATAAGTCGTTTGGCCTCTAATGCCAATCTGTCCAAAATAATTTGTTGCGGAGACTTCTGGTTATAGATTGAGAAAAGGTTAGAAAGCGTTTTAGGTGATTTAAAAAGTAAATCTGCATAATCGCTAACTCTTCTTTTAGTCTTGTAATGAATATCCACTAAATAGTTAAACTTACGAATAACGTCTATTTGTTCATTATTGAGTTCCCTAACAATAAGTTGCTCTTTGGCAAGGCGCGTACTCATGATAATAAGTCTTTTAAGCATCATTTGGAGCATGTCTCCCTGTATCTTATCTGGTGTAGAAAACTCCTCTACAAAAACTTCGTAGAGGGTATCAAATCTTCTTTGTTGTTGTTCTGGAATTGTAATAATAGGTAAGTCTTGGGTTCCAAAAAAGAGGATTCCGTTACATGAAACTTCAGTATCGTGATCTGCGATACAATAGAATTCACGGTTAAATAAAAAGGCCGTAACAGGCAGTTCAGATTCGTTAAAAGAAATGTTTTGCAAATAAGTTGTGGTCACTATCTGATTAGGTAATAAATTAAAACTAATACCATCCACATGCAGCTTAACCACCTCTTTATTTCTATTCCATAATAATTTGATGGTATTCTCAGTTGATGAAAACCTCTTTTCATCATGTCTAATATTATCTGTTAAACCTAAAATAGAATTTAATTTGTCCTCTCTAAATTCCAGTTTCATAGTTAATTTTACCTTTTAAAATGCTTATTATATAAGCTTTGGTCTGCTTTTTCTGTTGATTCTTACAGTACATAAAACTCCATTTTTAGATAATAGGTTCAACAAAAATGTTAATCCTTTGCCCAAATTTTAATCCCCCTACAACTTTTTATAGTATTGGGCTATGAAAGAGATACAACATTACGATAGGGCAGCACATAAATTCTACCAAAAACAAAGTTTTAATGCCTTGCCCCTCACCTCATGGGATTTGTTTGCTGAAGAATTTCAGACAATTGGTGACGCGTTAAATGATGTGTTCATTTTAAAGAAGTTAGCTGAAACTAATAACTGGAATTCAACAGTTTCTTTTGAGGAAGAAATTTTGAAAAAGAATCATGTGGTTGTGATTACTGATGAATCTTTGAACATTGTTCACTCCTCCAAAAATATTTTTAAAATGAACGGATATTCCTCTGAAGAGATTATTGGTAGAAAGCCAAAAATGTTCCAAGGAGAACTTACCTGCAAAGAGACCGCACATAAAATTGGAAAGGCGGTTGCAAATAAAATTCCTTTTGAAGCAACTATTCTTAATTACAGAAAAGACGGTTCAACCTATAATTGTTGGATAAAAGGTGCTCCTATTAAAGATAAGAATGGAAATGTGGTAAATTTTATCGCTTTTGAAAGAGAGGTTGCATAGCCTATTCTATCTCGGTTACCCGTAATGTATTTACCATTCCTTTGGCTTTAATAGGCATTGCTGCTAGGCTAACAACCATGTCTCCTTTATTTAAAAACCCTCGCTTAATAGCTATAGCATTTACATCTTCTATAGTATCATCTGTAGAAACAAATTTGTCATAAAAGAATGCTTTAACTCCCCACAATAGATTTAACTGTGTTAATATTCTTCGGTTTGAAGTAAATACTAAAATATGGGCACTAGGTCTCCAAGCTGAAATTTGAAAAGCCGTATAGCCACTATTGGTTAATGTTGAAATTGCTTCTGCCTGAATTTCATTTGCCATCAAAGATGCATGATAACAAATTGATTTTGTAATATATCTTTTTGTTCTTATATGTGGAGGCGCCTGTGGTACAGTTATCAATTCTGACCCTTCTACACTTTTAAGGATACTCGCCATTTTTTCAATAACCTGAACAGGATAGTTCCCAACCGAGGTCTCACCGGAAAGCATTACTGCATCTGCTCCATCCATCACAGAATTAGCAACATCATTGACTTCTGCTCTAGTAGGCGTTAGGCTTGTAATCATTGTCTCCATCATTTGCGTGGCAATAATTACAGGTATTCTTGCCTTCTTAGCAGTAAGCACCAATTTCTTCTGAATCAAAGGAACCTCGTGAGCTGGAACCTCTACGCCTAAATCCCCGCGAGCAACCATTAAACCATCACAATAGGCAACTATCTTCTCAATATTTTCAACCGCTTCTGGTTTTTCAATTTTAGCTATTATTGGAATCTTATGCTCAGAATGTTCTTTGATTATATTTTGAAGGTCAATTAAATCTTGACTAAACCTTACGAATGACAATGCTATCCAATCCACCTCTTGGGAGATAGCAAAAATGGCATCTTTTACATCTTTTTCTGTAAGTGCGGGCAAAGAAATATTTGTATTGGGAAGATTTACCCCTTTTTTAGATTTTAACGGACCACCTTGAACTACTTTAGCTTTAACCTCATCTTTTCCGTTAGTGGAGATTACTTCGAACATCAATTTCCCATCATCTAATAGGACCCGCTCTCCAGCTTTTACATCTTTAGGAAAATTAGCATAGTTCATATAGACCCGTTCTGCATTACCTTCAAACGGTTCTCCGGTTACAAAAGAAATTTCATCTCCTGGAGCAACAACAACTTCACCACCCATTACACCAACCCTTAGTTTGGGTCCCTGTAAGTCTGCCAAAATGGAAGTGTTCTTTCCTGTTTCTTCATTAAGTTCTCGAATCATTTTTATACGCTCGATAACATCATCATAATTAGCATGTGAAAAGTTAATCCGAAAAACATCGGCACCAGCTTCCATCATACTTCTTAAAACATCTTTATTGCTAGTTGCAGGTCCTAATGTTGCTACGACTTTGGTTTTTTTCTTAGTTGGCATTTTTCAGAAAATTAAGTTTCTCTTAGATTTTAAAGTAGTTGCCTCTAGACTATAAGCGGTAACTACTCTTGGTATAAGATTAATTTTTTTTATCGTTTCCCTTGTTAAGGTATCATCCTCTGCTTCAATTTTAAGAAAGTAATCTACTTCCTTCCGCTCTTCTACTAAATGAATTGTATTTATGGCAATTTCACTTGAAAAAAGCCCTAAAGCATCACTTTTTTGCTCTTCTTTTACGGTGTTGCCGACAAGTGTCCAATAGTGTTCTTTTATTTTATCCTTCCATTCATAAATAGAAAAAGATTCCAACCATTCATCCCTGTCTTCATCATCCTCTTCCTTTTCTTCTCGCCTACTTAGCTTTAGACCAAGTACACTATTTAAATGATAGGCCATTGCATAACCCTCTAAACCACAATGTATAGCAATGAGTTTAAAAGTATCGTCATAAAAATCTGCCGATATCTTATTTATAGTGACCATCAAATTTGAGCGAATTGTAAATATAGGACTAAATAGGCAAAACAGCCTAGTAGTTATAACTGTTTACACCCTTAAAAAGCTACGAAAACGTTTGAGTTTACCTTTTCTTAAGCTTTACGTATTATCAATTTTATCTTGTAGCGCAAAGTAAGCCCGTTTAGATGCTTTTTCTTCTGCCTTCTTTTTTGATGTGGCTCTAGCCTTTGCCGTTATTTTATCCCCTATAGTTAATTTAACCGCAAAATGCTTTAAGGAATCATTGCCTGTGTCTTCATAAACATCATAATGGAAGTTTTTCTTTTGTTTTTGACACCATTCAATAACCAAGCTTTTGTAGCTGATTACCTTACCCTCCAATTGCTCAATATCCACATAAGGTTCTATCACTCGATTCTTTATGAATTTTTCGCAGTACTTGTATCCTTTATCCAAATAAATAGCCCCAACTAGCGCTTCAAAAACATTACCATGTATATTCTCCCCAAAGTGTGATTTTGGGATTCTACTTTCAACGTATTTAAGAAGTTCTAAATCTTTCCCCAGTTCATTTAGGTGCTTTCTACTCACAATTTTAGAGCGCATTTTAGTCAAGTACCCCTCATCCCCTTCAGGCACTTCATTGTAGAGGTGTTTAGAAATTATAGTTCCGAGCATGGCATCGCCCAAGAATTCTAATCTTTCATAGTTCATTGGGTTTCCATTGTTATCCCTTCTGTTAACTGACCTATGGAGAAATGCCTTTTTGTAAAAGTGGATATTTTTAGGTGCGAATCCTAAAATTGCTTTCATTCCCAAAAAAAAATCCCCATCCGTTTTCGAATGGGAATTAAATATTTTGGGGTAAAATTTCATATGTAATATTAGCTCATTTTTTTGAACAAAACACAAGCATTGTGTCCACCAAAACCAAACGTGTTGCTCATAGCAACATTAACTTCCCTTTTTTGTGCCTTGTTCAATGTCAAGTTTAAAGAAGGGTCAATATTTTCATCTACCGTGGTGTGGTTTATTGTAGGGGGCACTAAGCTGTGCTCCATTGCTAAGATTGAAGCTATTGCTTCAATAGCCCCAGCAGCTCCTAATAAATGACCAGTCATTGACTTGGTAGAATTGATGTTTATATTGGATGCATGTGAACCAAATACTTTAGAAATTGCTTTTAACTCTGCTACATCCCCTAAAGGAGTAGATGTTCCATGGGTATTAATAGCATCTACATCTTCAGCTTTTAGACCCGCATTCTCTAGGCAATTTTCCATAACCTTAACAACACCTATTCCTTCCGGATGTGGGGCGGTCATGTGGTATGCATCACTAGATAGTCCACCTCCTAAAACCTCTGCATAAATCTTAGCACCTCTTGCTTTGGCATGCTCATATTCTTCTAAAATCAATGCTCCTGCCCCTTCGCCTAAAACGAACCCATCTCGGGTCGCATCAAAAGGTCTTGAGGCCGTTTCTGGGCTTTCATTTCTTGTAGATAGTGCATGCATAGCGTTAAATCCTCCCATTCCCGCAATAGTTACCGCAGCTTCGCTACCACCAGTAACCACAACGTTACAATGTCCTAAACGTATATAGTTTAAAGCATCTATCATTGCATTGGCAGAAGATGCACAGGCTGAAACCGTAGTATAGTTTGGTCCCATAAAGCCATGCTTGATTGAGATATTACCTGGAGCAATATCTGCAATCATTTTAGGAATAAAGAAGGGATTGAACCTTGGTGTCCCATCACCTGCGGCAAAATTCATTACCTCATTTTGGAAAGTTTCCAATCCGCCAATACCTGCACCCCAAACGACACCTACCTTAAATTTGTCTATTGTATCTAAATCCAATCCTGAATCTGCAATAGCTTCATCTGAGGAGACCAAAGCGTATTGCGCAAAACGATCTAGCTTTCTAGCCTCTTTTCTATCGAAAAAATTTAGTGGGTCGTAATCTTTAAGTTCGCAGGCAAATTTTGTTTTAAATTTCTCTGTATCGTAATAAGTAATGGGGGCCGAACCACTTTTTCCATTCTTTAGTCCATCCCAATAGGTTTCAATATTGTTTCCTATGGGCGTTAATGCACCCAATCCGGTAACGACAACTCGTTTTAATTGCATATAACTAATTTTTTTAACCTATTCCGCCTTAAATTAAAAAAAATTATCCATGTGGTAATACCCACATGGATAATTTACAATCTTTAGTAAGATATCATAAAATTACTTAGCTTCCTCTATATAGCTTGTTGCTTGACCAACGGTTGCAATGTTTTCCGCTTGATCATCAGGAATTTGAATATCGAATTCTTTTTCGAATTCCATGATAAGTTCCACAGTGTCCAATGAATCTGCACCTAAATCGTTGGTAAAACTTGCTTCAGGTACCACCTCATTTTCATCAACTCCTAATTTATCAACGATGATAGCTTTTACTCTTGATGCAATGTCTGACATAATAATATTGGTTTTAAAAAATTTAATCGGGGCAAAAATATAAAACTTTGGATTAATTACACTATTTGTCGATAAAATGTGACTTAAAATAAGAATTTTAAGCTGAACAAACTTAATTTAGCCTAGTTTAAACTTAGATTTTAGCTTTCTTTATTTGAATGAAACGTATTGTACTACTTGCTTCGGGTTCGGGCTCAAACGTCGAAAACATCATTGAACATTTTCACAGAAATGATAACGTAGAGGTTACGGCAGTACTTACAAATAAAAATACGGCCCATGTTTTAGAACGCTGCAAGCGATTAAAGGTTCCTGCACTATACTTTAATAGAGCTGCTTTTTTTAATACAGATACCGTTTTAAAGCTTTTAGAATCCCAACAACCGGATTTAATAGTATTAGCTGGGTTTTTATGGAAAATCCCTGAACATCTTATAACCGCTTTTCCCAATAAAATCATCAATATTCATCCTGCACTGCTTCCAAAATATGGCGGAAAAGGAATGTATGGCAACAAGGTCCATGAAACCGTAAAGCAAAACAAAGAGACCGAAACCGGCATTACTATCCACTATGTAAACGAAAACTACGATGAGGGTGCAATTATTCATCAAGCAAAGACAGTAGTAACACCGGAAGATACTTCTGAAACTATCGCCGAGAAGGTACATGCATTGGAATACGAGCATTTCCCTAAAGTAATTGAGAAACTATTAGATTAGCATGGCTAAGAAGCAAAAATTCTACGTAGTATGGGAAGGAAAGCACCCTGGTATTTTCGAATCTTGGGAAGATTGCAAGGCACAAATTACAGGGGTAAAAGGCGCTCAGTATAAATCTTTCTCCACATTTGCCGAAGCGAAAAAGGCCTTTAATGGTAATTATCTTGAATATAAAGGAACGAAAAAGGGAAAACCTTCACTAACGCCTCAAGAATTGTTGAAGATTGGCGAGCCCAATATGCACTCTATAGCAGTCGATGCAGCTTCCAGTGGTAACCCAGGAATAATGGAATATCAAGGTGTAGATACAAAGACCAAGAAAAAACTGTTTAAACAAGGCCCATTTAAGCAGGGGACCAATAATATAGGTGAGTTTTTAGCTCTGGTTCATGGATTGGCGTTTTTAAAACAGCAGAAAAGTGATCGAATTATTTATTCCGATTCGCGAATTGCAATTGGTTGGGTGCGAAAAAAAACCTGTAAAACCAAGCTAAAACCCAATGCGAAAAACAAAGTAGTTTTTGAATTGATTGAAAGAGCCGAAACCTGGTTAAAGCAGAATTCTTACAATACACCAATAGTAAAATGGGAAACAAAAGCATGGGGTGAAATACCTGCTGATTTTGGAAGGAAATAGTTCTATAAAATCGCCATATATTTGCAGCAAAATTCTAATTGAATGGGCAAACTATTGATTTTGGGCACCCTAGCCTTCGACGCCATTGAATCTCCTTTTGGAAAAACGGACAAAATACTGGGTGGTGCAGCCACTTTTATTGCCCTTGCAGCTTCAAAATTTGATGTTGACTCGTCTATTGTTTCTATAGTTGGTGATGATTTTCCACAAGCATATCTGGATTTGCTTACCGATAGAAATGTAGATATTTCTGGCGTTGAAATTGTAAAAGGAGGGAAAACCTTTTTCTGGAGCGGCAAATATCATAATGATATGAATACCCGTGATACACTTATTACAGAATTAAACACACTAGCGGACTTTAATCCTATTGTTCCGGATAATTACAAAGATGCTGGCGTGGTAATGCTAGGAAACTTACACCCTAGTGTACAGTTGAGTGTAATCAATCAGATGGAAAAGCGACCAAAACTTATCATTTTGGATACCATGAATTTTTGGATGGACAATACCTTGGATGAGTTGCTGGAAGTAATCAAAGAAATTGATGTAATAACCATAAATGATGAGGAAGCGAGACAATTAACAGGAGAATACTCCTTAGTTAAAGCCGCTGAAAAAATACACACCATGGGACCAAAATATGTAGTCATTAAAAAAGGAGAGCATGGTGCTTTACTTTTTTATAACCAACATATCTTTTTTGCACCTGCTTTGCCTTTAGAAGAAGTATTTGATCCTACGGGAGCTGGTGATACTTTTGCAGGCGGTTTCGCAGGGTATTTAGCATCAACAGAAAATAGTTCGTTTGAGAATATGAAGAATGCCGTAATACACGGTTCCAATCTAGCCTCTTTTAGTGTAGAAAAGTTTGGAACAGAACGTATGAAGGTTTTAAATAAAGAAGAAATCGATAGTAGATTGCATCAATTTAAAGCATTGACACAATTTAATATTGAATTACAATAACCCAACGCCCTGAATATTCGGGGCTTTTTTATTTTATAGAAACATGAGTGATGCCATTAAGCACGAATGTGGAATTTCATTGATTCGATTGTTAAAACCTCTCGAATATTATAAAGAGAAATACGGAACGGTATTTTATGGGGTAAACAAAATGTACCTCATGATGGAAAAGCAGCATAACCGTGGGCAAGATGGGGCCGGTTTTGCAAGTATTAAATTGGACATGAATCCTGGTGAGCGTTATATGAGCAGGGTAAGGTCTATAGAGCAACAACCCATACAAGATATCTTCAAACAAATAAATGATAGAATAAATCTGGCGATAAGTCAAGATTCTGATTTATTGGAAGATGTCAATCGTCAGAAAAAAGAGATTCCTTATATCGGTGAACTACTTTTGGGTCACGTTCGCTATGGCACTTTTGGAAAGAACAGTATTGAAAGTGTACATCCTTTCCTTAGACAAAACAACTGGATGCACCGTAACTTAATAGTAGCTGGAAACTTCAACATGACCAATGTTGATGAACTCTTTGGGAATTTGGTGGAGTTGGGCCAACACCCAAAAGAAATGGCGGATACTGTTACCGTAATGGAAAAAATAGGTCACTTTCTGGATGATGCTGTTGCCAAAATTTACAAACAAATAAAAAAGGAGGGTTATAACAAGAGAGAGGCTTCCCCTCAAATTGCGGAACGTTTAAACCTAGCCAAAGTGCTGCGTAAAGCAGCCAAAAACTGGGACGGTGGATATGCCATGGGCGGATTGGTTGGCCACGGAGATGCCTTTATGTTGCGTGATCCGGCTGGAATTAGACCAAGCTATTACTATAAGGATGATGAAATTGTAGTTGTAGCTTCGGAAAGACCGGCCATACAGACAGTATTCAATGTAAAATATGAAGATGTAAGAGAACTCGACCCTGGTCATGCCATCATCATAAAAAAGAGCGGTGCTGTTTCTTTTGAACAAATTTTAATCCCTACAGAACGAAAAGCATGTTCTTTTGAGCGTATTTACTTTTCTAGAGGAAGCGACAAAGAAATTTATCAAGAAAGGAAAAAGCTTGGACAATTGGTTTTCCCACAGATTTTAAAGTCTGTCAACAATGATTTGGCAAAAACCGTCTTCTCCTATATACCAAATACTGCGGAAACCTCTTTCTTTGGAATGGTAAGGGAAGCGCAACGGTATTTAAACAAGAAAAAAGAAGAACAAATACTAAATATTGGCTCATCTATTACCAAAGAACAACTTCATACTATTTTGGATGTTCGCCCAAGAATTGAAAAAGTAGCTATTAAAGATGCCAAACTACGCACATTTATTACCCAAGATAGTAGTAGGGATGATTTGGTTACACATGTCTATGATATTTCTTATGGATCTGTGAGTAAAGATGATAATCTGGTGATTATTGATGATAGTATTGTGAGGGGTACTACCTTAAAAAAGAGCATTCTAAGAATGTTGGATAGACTTTCCCCTAAAAAAATTGTTGTGGTATCTTCCGCACCGCAGATACGCTATCCCGATTGTTATGGTATTGATATGGCCAAATTGGAAGATTTTATAGCCTTTAGGGCTGCTCAAGCATTACATGAAGAACATGGAACAACCAGCAAAATAGAAGAAATTTACAAGAAATGTCTTCACCAAGTGAACTCTAAAGATAAAGACGTAGTAAATTATGTTCAAGAATTTTATGCTCCTTTTTCAGCAGAGGAAATTTCCAATAAAATTGGGGAATTGTTAAGTTCTGAAACGATTAAGGCCGAAGTAGAAATCATTTATCAAACTATAGAAAACCTCCATGAAGCATGTCCCAAAAATCTTGGTGACTGGTACTTTACGGGAAATTATCCTACTCCAGGTGGTAACCGTGTGGTGAATAGGGCCTTCATTAACTTTTTTGAAGGTAAGAATGAACGTGCCTATTAGGTTTCTGCGTTTTATCGTGTAGTTTGTGCAATTCATCGATGAAAACAACTATTCAACGTCATTTTGGGTCTTTTGGGAAAATCAAAAAGTAAATTAGTGCTTGCCATAGCATAAGTAGGTTAAGTTCATGGTAAGATTTGGGGCAAAAAAGGTGGAGACTTCTCCGCCTTTTTTATTTGTACTACTCAACATTCAATCTCCTTGTACTCCTTTTCTTCAGCTTTTATAATCCATTTAATTTTGCTCGGTATTTCAACGTAATTAAGTGATGCTCGTCTAAAACCTTTTGTGTACACTAGAGGCTGCCATACATTTGGAGAACCATAGCATAAGTAGGTTAAGTTCATGGTAAGATTTGGGGAAAGAAGGCGGAGAAATCTCCGCCTTCTTTATGTTTGAACATCAATGTTTTACCTCTTTTTCCCCTAAAAAAAATACTCTTGCAACAGTTTTTAAAATCAAAAAATTGTTAAATATTCTTTGTTATTTCTCACAATACCAGTAATTTAGTCCTGCCATAGCATAAGTAGGTTAAGTTTATGGTAAGATTTGGGACGAAAAGGGTGGAGGCTTCTCCACCCTTTTCTATTGCCCTAATTTGAGTTTCACCATAAAAAAAGCGCACCTTTTAAGATGCGCTTTAAAAATTTAAAAGATTTTTAATTCTATTTATTCGCAGCGTACAGTTCTGAAACCTTATCCCAATTGATTACATTGAAAAAAGCAGACACATAATCTGGTCTTCTGTTTTGGTAGTTTAAATAGTAAGCATGTTCCCAAACATCCAAACCTAAAATAGGGTGTCCACCACAACTTGTTCCGGGCATAATAGGATTATCTTGATTAGGAGTAGAACATACTTCCACTTTACCTCCTTTGTGCACGCAAAGCCAAGCCCAACCCGATCCAAAACGAGTTCCTGCTGCTGCACTGAACTTTTCTTTAAATCCATCAAAAGAACCAAAGGCATCATTAATGGCATCACCAAGTTCCCCAGAAGGGGTTCCGCCACCATTAGGTGACATTATACTCCAAAATAGTGAATGGTTATAAAATCCACCACCATTATTTCTTACTGCACCATTAGACATGTCTAGTCCTGAAAGGATATCATCAATAGATTTTCCTTCGAGACCCGTTCCTGCAATAGCCCCATTTAATTTGGTGGTATACCCATTATGGTGTTTTGTATGGTGAATCTCCATAGTGCGTGCATCAATATGTGGTTCTAATGCATCATATGAATATGGTAAATTAGGTAATTCAAAAGGCATAATTATTTGTTTTTAAGTTAATATTCGTGTCTCTCAAAAGTACGGGTTTTAACACTAAAATTCATCAAAATTTATGTTAAGAACATTACAAGAATGTGTAATTTGCGTAGAAAACACTTGTCTGTCAATACCATTAAAATATACAATGCTTCAGCTGGTTCAGGTAAAACTTATCAACTAACAAAGGCCTATCTAAAATTAATTCTTGCGCCTTATTCAAAACAAAAATACAGGGAGTTGTTGGCCATTACTTTTACCAATAAAGCTGTTGCTGAGATGAAGCAGCGTATTCTGGAAAGTCTTCATGCTTTTAGTAAGGAAAAGCTTGAAAAAGACAAAACCCCTCTTTTTAATGATATACTAGAAGAGCTTCATTTAACCCCATCAAAATTGCGCATAATATCTAAACAGGTATTAAAAGAGCTTCTACATAATTATGCTTTTTTTGAAATTTCAACCATTGATAAATTTACCCATAAGATTATCAGGACCTTTGCTCGAGACTTAAAAATTTCTCAAGGTTTTGATGTTGTTTTAGATACTGATGTTCTTCTTGAAGAAGCTGTTGGAAGATTGTTAAACCGAGCTGGTGAAGAGGATAGTCTTACAAATGTTTTACTCGATTTCTCCCTTGAAAAAATAGATGATGATAAAAGTTGGAACATTGCCTATGACCTTTTTGAAATTGGAAAACTACTTTTTCAAGAAAATCATAACTCCCATATAAAAGCCATTTCAAGTAAAAGTATAAAAGATTTTGTGCGGCTGCAGAAAACATTGAAAGCTACTATTAAACGTAATGAGGATAGTATTAAAGCAGCAGCAGAACATACGCTAGAATTAATTCATTCCCATGGACTGGAATTTACCGACTTTACACGAAGTTCCTTCCCTAAATTTATGCAAGGAATAGCAGATGATGGCTTTAATATTGATTTCACTGCCAATTGGAAACAGAATTTTGGTTCAAATAAGCTCTATAACAAAAATTGTCCAGAGCCAATAAAAGCTAAGTTAGATGAACTTCATCCAAAGTTTTTAATCCTTTTTAATACTGTAAAAGATAATTTCCATAGCCTGAGTTTTTTAAAGAATTGTTACAAGAATATTGTTCCGTTGACAGTACTGAACGAAATAGCCAAAGAAGTTAGCAAGTTGCAAAGAGAAAATGATGTTTTGCCAATTTCAGAATTTAATTCCATCATTTCAAAAGAGATTAAAAATCAACCCATACCTTTCATTTATGAACGTTTGGGAGAAAAATATCGACATTATTTTATAGATGAGTTTCAAGATACTTCCTTGATGCAATGGGAAAACCTTATTCCCTTAATTAGTAATGCTATTGAAAGTGAAAATGAAAAAGGTGAAAAAGGGTCATTACTCTTAGTTGGTGATGCAAAACAGGCCATTTACCGATGGCGGGGTGGTAGGGCCGAGCAATTTTTAAACCTTTTGAATCTACATACAAATCCATTTGCGATTGCTCCCCACATTGAAAACTTAGATACTAATTGGAGAAGCAAAAAAGAGATTGTTGATTTTAATAATACTTTTTTCAGTTTTGCAGCAAAAAAACTGAACAACCCTACTTATAGAAATCTATTTGAAATTGGAAATAAACAAAAAGCCAACAAAGAAAATGGTGGTTATGTTGAGTTGATTTTTACTGAAAAAGAATTAGACGATACTGACTACCAATATTGCGTAAAAACTTTTGAGGTTTTAAAAAGAGCCTTGGACGCTGGCTATAGGTTGCTAGATATTTGTGTTTTAGTGAGGGATAATAAAAAGGGAGCTATACTGGCAGATTTTCTTACTGAAAAAAAAATCCCAATAATCTCTCCAGATTCACTCTTATTGGCCAACAATAATGAAGTGCTTTTCTTGGTTTCTTTACTTCGGTTCATAGATAATCCTGAAAATAAAGAAGCGGGATATTCAATTTTAGATTACTTGTTTAAAGAAGAAAAAGGCCATCATGATTTTATAAGAGAGCACCTAACTTCAGTTGATGCTTTGCTTGATAAGGAATATGGTTTTATAATTGATTCTTTAAAAAGGCGTCCCACCTATGATATTTTAGAACAAGCTATTTCAAGTTTCAAGCTAACGGGGCATTCAGATGCGCACTTGTCTCATTTTATAGATGAGGTTTTTGATTTTTCGCAGAAAGAAGACTCAAGCATTTTTTCATTTTTAAAATTCTGGTTCCATAAAAAAGAAAAACTAAGTGTAAAAGCTCCTGAAAGCTTAAATGCTGTTCAAGTCATGACGGTTCATAAATCAAAAGGTTTGGAGTTCCCTGTCGTAATTTTTCCTTATGCCAATTCCAAAATAGTGGACCCCCGAAGTAAAAAGTTATGGCTATCCGTAGAACAAGAAACTTTTGACGGCTTTGATGAGCTATTGATCAATTCAAATAAAGAACTTACAAACTATAATAAGATAACAGAGGAAGTTTATAATAATGAGTTGGACAAGCTAGAGTTGGACGCTTATAACGTTTTATATGTAGCATTGACCAGGGCTCAAAAAGCCTTATTTATAATTTCAAATGAGGGAAACAACAAAGGCACCTATGGTGAATTGTTCATTGATTATCTTAAAGACATTAATCTTTGGGAAGCCTCAAGGTTATCATATTGTTTTGGGGATTTTTTGTTAAATGAGGTACAGATAGAAACTGCTGAACTTCAAGAAAACATACCTTACATATGCTCTCAAAAAAGCAACACAAATTTTAAAATAGTAACAAAGGCAGAAATGTTATGGGATTTGGAAAGGCAAGAAGCTATACAAAAAGGAAACTTGATTCATAAGGCACTCTCTAGGGTAGATTATCAAAATGATATTGAAGAAGCAATAATATCATTTAAAAACAATGGTGATATTAAAGCTACAGATGTACCTTTGATTGAGAAAAAATTAAAGCAAGTTGTTTTTCACCCCCACCTTAACCCATATTATCAAGAAGGGTTGATAATTTACAATGAAAAAGAACTATTAAATCCAAATGGGACGCTTTTAAGACCAGATCGCTTGGTAATAAAAGATAATAGTGTAACCATCATAGATTATAAAACTGGTAGTAAGAGCCAAATACATATAAATCAGTTGCAAGAATATGCAAGCGTTTTAGAAAAAATGAACTATGTCGTCAAAGACATGATACTTGTATATATAAACGAAACGGTAAACCCAATTTTCATATAAATTAAAAACATGTACGGGAAAATTAAAGAACACCTACAAAAAGAGTTAGAAGAAATTAAAGAAGCAGGACTCTATAAAAAAGAACGGGTCATAACATCCCCACAGGGAGCTGTTATAAAAATTTCGACCGGTGAAGAGGTTATCAACTTTTGCGCAAACAATTATTTAGGCTTGTCATCACACCCCGAAGTAGTAAAAGCGGCCAAAGAAACTTTAGATTCACATGGTTTTGGAATGTCATCCGTTCGCTTTATTTGCGGAACCCAAGACATCCATAAAGAATTAGAGGAGAAAATAGCAGAATTCTACGGCACTGAAGATACTATACTCTATGCAGCTGCTTTTGATGCAAATGGAGGGGTTTTTGAACCTCTTTTAACTGCTGAAGATGCTATCATTTCAGATTCTTTGAACCATGCATCTATCATTGACGGGGTTCGTTTGTGTAAAGCAAAGCGTTATCGCTATGCTAATAATGATATGGCAGATTTGGAAAAACAACTAAAGCAAGCAAATGAAGACGGCTCTAGGTTTAAAATTATAGTTACAGATGGTGTATTTTCCATGGACGGTCTTTTGGCCCCATTAGATGATATCTGTGATTTAGCAGACAAATATGATGCTATGGTGCTAATCGATGAGTGCCACTCAGCTGGGTTTATAGGGGAAACAGGTAGAGGCACCTTGGAAGAAAAAGGGGTTTTAAAAAGAATTGACATTATAACTGGAACCCTAGGTAAAGCTCTTGGAGGGGCAATGGGTGGTTATACAACCGGAAAAAAGGAAATTATTGAAATCCTGAGACAACGCTCAAGGCCTTATTTATTTTCAAATTCGTTGGCCCCAGCTATTGTAGGAGCATCTATTAAGGTGTTTGACATGCTAAAAAATGATACTTCATTACGTGATAAGCTTCAAAAAAACACGGAATACTTTAAAAAAGGCATGAAAGTCGCAGGCTTTGACATTATTGATGGTGACTCTGCTATAGTACCCGTTATGCTATACGACGCCAAATTATCACAACAAATGGCAGACAAGCTGCTTAAAAAAGGCATTTATGTTATTGGTTTTTTCTATCCTGTGGTCCCAAAAGGGAAAGCAAGAATAAGGGTACAGCTTTCAGCCGCACACAAAAAAGAGCACTTAAATCTTGCAATAAATGCATTTATTGAGGTTGGGAAAGAACTAAACATCGTTTAAATGCATGTTTTTTTCTATGTAATGCGTTAAAAAAAATAAGTAATTGATTTTGTTAATAGTTCTTAACAACTTACATTTGCAGCTGATAAACACTTAAACTTAAAATTTTGAGCATGAAACATCTTAGCAAATTTTTAGTTGTTGCCTTACTAGTAGTAGGCTTTAACAACCTACAAGCGCAAGACGAGAATAATCCATGGCAGGTAAGCTTTGGGGTAAACGCAATTGACACATACCCTGCAAATGCAAGCCAACTTTCTGAAGCATTGGGTCAAACAAGTTCTTTCGGTGATGAATTCTTTAATGTAACTGATCACTGGAACATTTTACCTTCTATATCTTATGTATCTGTATCTAGATACATCGGTGATGGTTTCTCTGTTGGAGCTAGAGGTTCTTTAAATAGAATAGATAAATTAGGTGATGTTAGTGTGGATGACTTGTCCCATTATGCAATTGACGGAACAATTAAGTACAACATTCTCAAAAATACTAAATTAGACCCTTTTGTTGAAATCGGTGGTGGTTACACATGGGTTGACGAAATCGGTGCTGGTACAGTTAATGGTGGTATTGGTTTAAACTATTGGTTTTCCGATAACCTTGGTGTTAGTGTTCAATCTTCGTACAAGCACGCTTTTGAAGATTATGGAGTAACACATCTTCAGCACTCAGCTGGTCTTAATATTCGTTTCGGTGGTACAGATACAGATGGTGACGGTATATATGACAAAGACGATGCTTGTCCAGAAGTTGCTGGTCTTGAAGCATTCAACGGATGTCCTGATTCTGACGGTGATGGGATAGAAGACGGTAAAGATAGTTGTCCTAATGCAGCTGGTTCTAAAGAAATGAATGGATGTCCTGATTCTGACGGCGATGGCATTGCTGATAAAGACGATGCTTGTCCTAACGAAGCTGGTGTTGCTGCTCTAGCTGGTTGTCCTGATGGTGATGGTGACGGTGTTGCTGACAAAGACGATTCTTGTCCAAGCGAAGCTGGGCCAGCTGAAAATAAAGGTTGCCCATGGCCAGATTCTGACAATGATGGTGTACTAGACAAAGACGATCAATGTCCAGAAGTTGCAGGTACTGTAGCTAACAATGGTTGTCCAGAAGTAACTGAAGAAGTACAGAAGCAATTGAATGACTACGCTAGAACTATATTATTTGATACTGGTAAATCTTCTATAAAAGCTGAATCAACATCAGTTATGGTTGATATTATCACAATATTAAAAGAATATCCTAACGCTAAGTTTACGGTAGAAGGACATACTGATAGTGTTGGAAGTTCTAAATTAAATCAAAGTCTTTCTGAATCAAGAGCATTATCAGTTAAAGATTTCTTGGTAGACAAAGGAATCGAAGAATTCAGATTATCTGCTGTAGGTTACGGTGAAGATAAGCCGATAGCTACAAACAATACTAGAGCTGGTAGAACTCAGAACAGAAGAGTAGAAATCAACTTAGTAAAATAAGTTTAAGATAAAATTTTTTAGGAAAGCCTCAGCAAAATTGCTGAGGCTTTTTTATTTTTAATGAATGCAGAGTTTTCTTGAAAATGTACTAAACGAATTACTTCTCGAATATGAAAATGTAGAAAAACTCACTTTTGTACTCCCTAGCAAAAGAGCATCAACTTTCTTGAAAAAACACCTATCTGCTCATATAGATAAACCAATATTTTCTCCAGAGGTTTATAGTATTGAAGAATTTGTTGCAGAGATAGCTAACTTAAATTATGCTTCAAATACAGAGCTTTTATTTGAACTCTATAAATCTTATTTAAAAGTTTTTAATGGAGAAAAAGACGATTTCAATTCCTTTTTAAAATGGGGCCAAACTTTACTTCAGGATTTTAATGAAATTGATAGATACTTAATCGATGATTCAGAGTTGTTTTCTTATCTATCGTCTATTCAAAAACTTAAAAATTGGGGCGTAGAAAATAAGAAAACTGCACTCGTAGCAAATTATATTGCATTTTGGAACAGTCTTCCTGCCATTTATAGTGAATTCAATTCTCAGCTAATAAATAAAAGACTAGGTTATCAAGGTTTGGTGTATCGCCTTGCATGTAAAAGAGTAGGTTCCTATATAGATGACGCTAAAAATAAAGATTTTGTGTTCATTGGTTTTAATGCCCTGAATGAAGCTGAATCAAGAATAATTCAAAGTTTCTTATCCCAAGGAAATACTGACATATATTTTGATATTGATGGTTATTTTTTAGAAGACAAAGTCCATTCCGTGTCCCATTTCATACGACATTATAAAAAGAGCTGGCCCTATTATAAGTCCAATCCATTAAAAGGAATAACAGAAAACTACTTAAAAGGAAAATCAATAAAAATTGTTGGTGTTCCCAAATCAATATCCCAAGCGAAGTATGTAGGAGGATTAATCAAGAAACTAAGTACTCCCGATACCAACAATTTGAGAAATACTGCTCTGGTTTTAGCGGATGAAAATTTGTTGAATCCTATTTTAAACTCAATTCCCAAATGTTCGACTCAGATAAATATTACCATGGGACTTTCCATAAGGAATAGTGCGTTATCAAATTTTTTTGAGTCCTTATTTCAACTACACATTGATAAAAATAAAAACGGTCTTTTTTATAAAGAAATATTGTCTTTTTTATCCAACCCATATACATCAATACTTCTTACTGAAAATGGTGTAGATTACTCCAAAACACTACAAGACAAAATCAATATTAACAATTGGGTCTATCTAAAATCAGAACATATTTTAGCTGTGATTCCAACCAAAAATACATTATGTCAAAGACTTTTTAATACCTTGTTAAATGCTGCATCTTTATTGGAGTTGCTTCATGACAGTGTTGTTCTTTTAAAAGAAAAAATTGCTTTGGAGCATTCAACTTATGATTTGGAACAGCTTTATCATATCTACCAAATCTTAAATCAAATTGAAGAACAGCTAAGTGCCCATTCTTTTATTACTGAAACAAAATCATTAAAAAGTCTATTTTTTGAGCTACTAAGTCATGAAACATTAGACTTTAAAGGAGACCCTATCAATGGCCTACAAATAATGGGTATGCTTGAAAGTAGAGTATTAGACTTTGATACGGTAATCATTACCTCTGTAAATGAAGGAATATTACCCTCAGGTAAAAATAATAACTCCTTTATACCCTATGATGTAAAACAAGAGTTTGGGTTGCCAACCTACAAGGAAAAAGATGCTATTTATACGTATCATTTTTATCGTCTCTTACAGCGTGCTAAAAACATCTATCTCATCTACAATACTGAACCAGATGTTTTGGAAGGTGGAGAAAAAAGTCGTTTTATAAATCAACTACTAACAGATGAAAACGTAAATGCCAACATCACGCATACCATAGCAGCTCCTACCGTGAAGTCAAATACTGTCAAGAACTTGTCTGTTGAAAAATCCCCTCTTCTTATTGAAGAATTAAAAGCCTTGGCCAAAAATGGATTTTCTCCTACCTCTCTTACCAATTATATAAGAAATCCGCTAGGTTTTTATAAAAAGAATATTCTTAAAATAGACATTGCCCAAGAAGTAGAAGAAAGTATTGCACATAATACCTTTGGGACAATTATCCATGATTCTCTTGAGGATTT
This sequence comes from Croceitalea sp. MTPC6, assembly GCF_036985525.1. Taxonomy (NCBI): domain Bacteria; kingdom Pseudomonadati; phylum Bacteroidota; class Flavobacteriia; order Flavobacteriales; family Flavobacteriaceae; genus Croceitalea; species Croceitalea sp. MTPC6. Next base: position 74,216 of record NZ_BTGR01000002.1, on the reverse strand, counting down.
ATACAGGCCAATAGTCTCCCAAACCTTAACTAATGAGGTGCTTTTAGGACTAAAAGAAAAGGTGCCAACTATAGTTGAGCATAATTTTATAAAAGTTAATCCTGAATCTGATTTAACCAAAGGGAAAAATTTGATTACCTATAATGTAATAATAAAATACTTAGAAGATTTTTTAAAAAATGAGCTCCTACAGCTAAAGAAACATAAGATTAAAATTTTAGGAATAGAACAAAGTTTAGCTATAGAACTAACCATTCCTAGTCTAAATTTTCCTGTTTTCCTAAAAGGGAAGTTAGATAGGGTAGATGAAATAGACGGACAATTAAGAATTATTGACTATAAAACTGGCAAAGTAGAATCCAGTGAGGTAGAAATTATAGATTGGGATTCCTTAATAGAGGACAAGAAATACAACAAAGCGTTCCAGTTATTATGCTATGCACTAATGTATCAGGAAAAAGAGTACAAAAGTCGTTTAGAGGCGGGAATAATCCCAATAAAAAAATCAAGTGTAGGGATTTATCGTTTTGCGACCAAACCATCTCCGAGAGGTACTAAAAACCATACCATAGACGCTCAAGTACTTTCAGAATTTAAGATGCAACTTTACAAGTTAGTAGAGGAGATTTTTAATTCAAGCATTCCTTTTATTGAGAAAGATGATTAATTACTTTAAATCTGGCCGAGTGGGTCTAACTTCTATCTTACTAGGTAGAGTTCTTGGGTGCATTTTCAATAAATCAATGACTAATTTCCCAATGTCCTCAGGTTGAATTTTCCAAGCATCCTTTTCCGATGGCTCATTATCATTAAAATGGGTAGATACTGAGCCTGGCATAATTGTAGTTACCTTAATCCCATATTTTCTTAAGTCGAGCATTGCAGCTTGCGTGAAACCTACAACACCAAATTTAGTGGCATTGTAACCCGCTCCTGAAGCAAAGAAATTAGTGCCAGCTAAACTGGCTAAGGTCATATAATATCCTTCGGAAGTCTTTAATGCTTCTACCGATGCTTTTAGCGTGTAAAAAACCCCAGTAAGGTTAGTGTCTATCATTTGTTTCCATGCAATCTCGGTCATTTCATCCACTGGTGCAAAATGTCCTACTCCGGCATTGGCCAAAATAACATCTAAACGTCCCCATCTATTTAAGATAGCTTTTATTGCTTCTTCTTCATTCTGCAGAATACTAACGTCGGACAGTAATGGCAAAACACGATTTTCATATCCTAAGGAAGTAGCAGCTTGTTCAACAGTTTCTTTGGTTCTTCCACTAATCGCAACCTTCATCCCCTCTTCCAAAAGGCATTTGGCTACACCAAGTCCTATTCCTTTACTCCCTCCTGTGATATAAGCAACTTTATCTTTCAACATAGTATGAATTTTGATGACAAAAATATCACCAATCTTTTAAGAAAAGTACCCTGTGAAGATTTTAATTACTTTTTATAAATAAGTCAAAAATCAGTATCGATTGCGCAAACAGTTGAGCTTAAATATCCTTTTTGAGGGAAGCTTTCTCTTTTTAATAGATTCTTGTACCAAAGGAGCAATTAAATATACGGTGAAGAAAAATGCAAATATGGCCAAGCCCAAAAATATGCCGAGTAAAACATTGATAATTGTGTCGTTCATATCGTTGTCGATTTAATGTTGTACTCTATTGGACACCAGAAGTTTAAGAAAGTCACTTTTTTGTATTGGATTTCGATTTTATCCATAAAACCAGAATTGGTCTCTTGACTCATACCTACAAGCAACTATTTGTCAAACAATTTTGTTCTTCATAATGATACAGGGTAAAAAGGTGTTTAATTCATTGGAAAATATTATCTCAAAAGAGAAAAATTTAACACAAATCAATCTGGGGATACCTTATTAGTAGTAATCTAAGTGCTATCTTTAATATGCATATATACAATCAAAAAATGTTTTCAAGATTATTCCAAACACATTATATCATTGTAATAGTACTGTTACAATTTAATTTTCTGTATTCGCAACAGGATAGGGATGTATCCCTTGTTTATAATTGGTTTGATGAAAAGATAGGTATTGAAAACTCTGGGTTATACAATGGTTCAATTTATACTGATGAGTTTACAATCATAAACGATAAACACCAGTTTTTTAATTCTCCGGAACTAAGTTTAGGCAACGTAACATATGATGGGCAAACATACTATGGGCAAAAAATAAAGTATGATTTGTTTAACGATATGCTGTTAATTACACCTAAAAATAAGACAAATGGCTTGCTGGTAAAACTAGAGCGTGCAAAGACGAAGGGTTTTTCCATAAAGGGACATTCTTTCATTAAAGCAGACAATACTATCAATGGGGCTTCAACAACTTTAGGGTTTTGCGAAATTATCTCTAAAAAAGGCACATCCCTACTTGTTAAAAAGTATAGAAAAAAGAAAGTAGATAAGCGGGGAGCCAAGAAAGTATATGAAGTATATCAAGAGTTTAAACAAAACATCAATTACTTCGTATTATATGACAATATGTTCTATCCCGTTGATTCCAAAAGGGAATGGATATTGGCTTTCCCCAATCACAAAAAAGCTATTAAGAATTACTACAAGAAGTATGCTGAAGTAAGAAAAACCGATGTAGATACATTCATGAAGTTTGCATTAGAGAACTTGTTTTCATTTCAACAAGATCAAAACAACTCTTTTTGACTATGAAGCTTTTTAGAATACTGTTTTTGACATTTATATTCAGCTTTTATGCTAAAGCCCAAGTAAGCACTGCTACGATTTCAATATCCTTTGAAGACTTGTCAAGAGTAAATGTTTTGGAAAGGTTGGAAAATTTAACTGAATATGAGTTCTATTATATTGCCGAATGGTTTGATGACAAACTTATTTCCGGTGAATATAAGGACGTAAAATTGGATTTACTTTTAAAAGACATTTTTGAAGGCACCAATATCAATTACTTTTTAATTGACACAAATAGGGTGATACTTACCAAAAACAACAGTATTTATAATGAATTACCCGAAGGCTTTTTTGGAAGGAAGCGCAAAATGGTTAGTACAGATAAAGAAATAAGGAAAGAGACACCCCCTGTTTTTTATGATGATTTGATATCTGTTGGAAGAAAAAAAATAGAGACCCATAGGATTGGAAAAGAGAATAAAAATAAAATACAAAGGAACTATAAATTATCAGGTTTTGTAACAAGAGTGGACACTGGAGAGCCTATTCCCAACTTGGCCTTAGTAGTAAAGAATCAAAACCGTGGTACAGTAACCAATGAAGAAGGATTCTATGAGATTGAATTGTTCGCCGGTGCCAGTATACTCCAAGTAAAAGCATTAGGAATAGAAAATATGGAGAAAAGAGTCATTATGTACAATAATGGTGTTCTCAATATGGAACTTGAGGAAAGCCTAGAGCAACTTGATGGAGTAACAGTAACGGCTGAGGTAAATAAGAACGTTAAAGATACCAGCACGGGCACTGAAGAGATAGATATTGAAGAATCAAAGAACATTCCATTGGTCCTAGGGGAAAGGGATGTGTTGAAAGTAGCAACAGCTCTCCCTGGAATTTCTACTGCTGGAGAGGGTGCAACCGGTTTTAATGTAAGAGGAGGTAATGTAGATCAAAATCTAATCCTTTTTGATGATGCGGTTATTTATAACCCACAACACTTTTTCGGTATTTTTTCAGCATTGAACCCGTTCGCAATTGGGGCATTAAACATCTATAAAGGTAATATCCCCTCCGAATATGGCGGAAGGTTGTCCTCTGTTTTTGATATCAAAACAAAGAATGGAAACACTGAAAACTTTGCTGGAGAGGCATCAATAGGTCCGGTCACAGGAAATTTATTGCTGGAAATTCCTGTTTTAAAGGAAAAGTCTTCTCTGCTGATTGGAGGAAGGGGGGCATACGCAGATTGGATATTAAGATCACTTGATGAAGAATCCTTGAACAATAGTCAAGCTTCTTTCTACGACGTTATGGCAAGTTACAGACATAATATTGACGAAAAAAATGACATTAAGGCTACGGCATATTACAGCAGAGATGATTTTAGCATCTCTTCGGATTCGCTGTATATATATGCCAATAGGCTTTTTTCATTTAGCTGGGATCATCAGTTTAGCAAAAAAAGTAGAGCAAATTTAGTGTTGTCAAATAGTGAATACAAGTTCGATATTGAATTTGACAGTGATTCGGATGATGATTTTAATTTAGATTATTCAATCATGGAAACAACTGCAAAATTAAAAATGAACTACCAGTACAATACAAAGTTGAAATTAAACTATGGCTTGGAAAGTAAGTTATACAATGTTTCACCAGGGAGTATTTCACCATTAGGAAGCGGTTCTATTGTTGAACCTTTTGATATTGATAGTGAAAAGGCATTGGAATCAGGTATATTTCTATCAGGAAATTATGATGTAACAGAGAAACTTTCACTAGATGCGGGTATAAGATATTCCTTTTTTGCTGCATTGGGAGAAGCATCACAGAGAGTATTCACGGAAGGAAGTCCAAGAAATGAAGGAACTGTTATCGATACCTTGACATATGAGAAAAATGAGGTTATAAAAACCTATGGTGGTCCAGAGTTTCGGCTAGGCGCTAGATATTTACTTACCCCTGATTTCTCTGTAAAGGTTAGCTATAACAATATGATTCAATACATACATAGGCTTACCAATAATACAACTGTTTCGCCTATAGATACATGGAAGCTTTCCGATTTGAACATTAGACCTCAAAGAGGTAACCAATTTTCATTGGGATTCTATAAAAATTTTGATGGGGATACCTACGAGTTAAGTCTTGAGGGATATTATAAAAGGAGCGATGATATTTTGGATTTCAAGACAGGAGCACAGCTTTTACTAAATGAAAATATTGAAACAGAAGTTATACAAGGAGATGGAAAATCTTATGGAGCGGAATTTCTTATTCGTAAAAATAATGGAAAATTAAATGGATGGCTGGGATATACCTATTCACGTTCATTTATTCGATTTGATAGCCCATTTTCGGAAGAACGCATAAATAACGGAGAGTTTTTTCCATCTAATTTTGATAGGCCTCACGATATAAGCTTAGTGGCAAACTATAAGCTTACTAGAAGATTTAGTCTTTCCACTAACTTTGTATACCAAACTGGAAGGCCAGTAACCATTCCTGTAGGTAGTTTTAACTTCAATGGCGCCCAATTTTCAGTGTTTAGTGACCGTAATAGCTTTAGAATCCCTGATTTTTATAGACTAGATCTTGGTCTTAATGTGGAGGGTAACCACAAAATCAAAAAGTTTGCCCATAGTTTTTGGACATTTTCCGTTTATAACGTTCTTGGAAGAAACAATCCTTTCTCCGTTTTTTTTGTAACGAACAATGGTCAGGTAAAAGCTGTTAAGAGTTCCATTTTTTCAATACCGGTGCCTGCCATTACCTATAATTTTAGATTTTAAGAAATGAGAAAGGTTTTGCTTAGATATCTTAAAAAAGGTTCATCCATGGTTTTAGTACTTTTATTTACCATCAACTGTACTGAACCTTTTGAATTTGAGGCGGAAGAATTTGAAAATATTTTAGTAATTGACGCAAGTATAACCGACGAAATTAAAACGCAAGAAATACTTTTATCACGTACATTTTTATCAGGAGAAGAAGAGGTTCAAGAAAGTGGTGCTAATGTAAGTGTAGTTGATGATACGGGAGTTGTATATCAATTTCAGGAACTACAGGCAGGCATATATGTGTCAAGTATAGATTTTGGTGCGGTTAGTGGTCGCGAGTATAAATTAAATGTACAGACCCGTGATGGAGTATCCTATTCTTCTGCTTCAGTATCGCTTCCGCCCGTTGCTGAAATTGAGCAGCTGGAAGCAGTAAGGACTACTAATGAGTTGGGGATTGATGGTGTAGCCATATTGGTTAATGCCATAAGTCAAGGTCAGGAGGCCGGATTTTATAGATACGAATATGAAGAGACCTATAGAATTGTTTCTTTGTTCAAAACATTTGAACAATTAGTAGTGGTTTCAGAAGACCCTCCAATGCTTGAACTTGTCGTTAAGGACAGAGATGAGTTCTTTTGCTACGACACGTTGGGTTCTAACGTTATCTCCATAACAGACACACAGAGTTTTTCGCAAAATAGGGTCAGCGATTTCCAAGTGAGGTTCATCGCTAAAGATGATCCAATAATTTCCAGTAGGTACAGTATTTTGGTAAAACAATTTACCCAATCAAGGGAGGCCAATGCTTTTTATAACACTTTACAGGAATTTTCTACAATAGAGAGCATATTTACTCAAACACAGCCTGGGTTTATAGAAGGGAACATCCGTCCTGATAATAATCCTGAAGAAAAAGTGTTGGGCTATTTTGAAGCTACTTCGGTCACTTCTAAAAGGCTTTTCTTTAGTTTTAACGATATTTTTACCCAAGATGACCCACTGCGTCGTCCCTGTGGAGATGAAAGAAGGGTTAGTAGGTTCGATTCAGAGCTTTTTACATTAATAACATCGGGCAAATGGAGATTTTTATCTACGGACCCTTTGGACGAAAGCCAGACAATCTACTTACTTGTAAAGACAAATTGTGTGGATTGTACCTTGTTTGGCACCAATATTAAACCTGATTTCTGGTTAGATTAATTCTTAAATATGTTAAAAAATAGTGTAGCCATATTGTTAGTTTCTCTAGTAGTCAATTATACCTATGGACAATCTGTAGCGGAAAGTAGAGATTCAAATATGTATTCTTACATAGGAAAAGAAGGTGTTTTTATACATTACAACGCTCCGCTGCTTTTCGTTGGCGAGTATTTATATTACAGTGTATATTGTTTAAATAAGAGAACCGGTACAACCAGTAATATCAGTAAGATAGCATATGTAGAGCTGATAGGCGAGGACAAATCGGTTGTTTTTAGACAAAAGATTGCTTTAGAGGATGGTAGTGGTCAGGGAGATTTTTTTATTCCTGTATCTGTTCCATCAGGAAATTATAAGCTTGTAGGATATACACAATGGATGCTTAATTGGGGTGAAAAGTATTTTTTTCAAGACGACATCAGTATTCTAAATCCATATACAAATTCTCAAAAACCTTTTCTTTCCGATTTTGAAACGGATAGCACGGCAACTAATATTGAATCGATAAATTTTAAAGGAGAAAGTGGGAGGGAATTGGTGTCAACTGGAAATAAAAACAAACTTGAACTGTCCTTAGTGAAGGACACATTGTCAAAAAGGGAAAAGGCCACTATGCTTCTTAGAAGCAGAGATGGTGAGTCGTCACTCGGCAGTTTTTCAATTTCTGTCAGAAAATATGATAGTTTGCACAATTTTGAAAGAACCACCTCTCTATCTTTTAAAAAAACACTTACTCTAGCCCATGCTGGGTTATCTTCTACTAATATGGTTTTACCAGAAATGAGGGGAAATTTGTTTTCCGGTACCATCTACACTGATAACCCAATATTGAAACTAAATAATCAAAAGGTTTTATTTTCATTACCGGGAGAAGAATACCTATTAAAAGTATTGAATACAAATGAAAAAGGTAATTTCAGTTTCTCTTTGAACAAGGAGTATACAAGTGATACAGCTTTGTTTCAAATATTGGGAAATGAACGGGAAAATTATACCATAGAGCTAAATGAGGAAGTCCGTCCAGATTATAGCTTTTTTACATTTGAGAAGTTCAAATTAAATCCTAAAATGAAAAAAATGATTTTAGAGCGAAGCGTTCATAATCAAATTGAAAATGCATATTTCAGTGCTAAACCAGATACAATTGGAACAGCAAAAAAGGAAATTCCATTTTACGGAAAAGATGTGATTGTATATAATCTGGATGACTATACAAGATTTTCAACGTTTAAGGAAACCTTGGTAGAAATAATAGGTGAAATTGGAATATTTAAGGATAAAACCGGAAAGTCTGCCTTGTTTTTAAAATCAAGAAATTTTACCCCAAATAAAATTGGGTATCTCCCTCTTGTAATAGTTGATGGACAAATACTTCAAGATTTTGAAAAGCTCATTCAGTATGACGCAAGAAAAATAAAAAGCATAAGCATAAAGAAAGATTTGTATATAATTGGAGGACACATTTTTCAGGGCATAATTGATGTGAAAACATTAGAAAGCAATTATCAAATCGTAAATGCCCCTTACCTGAAAAAAGTTACAATGTTAAAGCCTTTAGAGAGGAAGAAATATTTTAAACAAGTATATGTGCCTGAAAATGAGCCTGGGCTAAAAAAAATACCAGATTATAGGCACCAATTGCTTTGGATGCCAAAAGTTAAACTTGATAATATTAAAGAATCTATTGACTTTTTTGCTTCTGATGTGCCAGGTAACTATGAAATATCTTTAGAAGGATTCACATTTTCTGGGAATCCCGTTTCAATAAAAAAGATATTTTTAGTGGAATAAGATTAGTGCACTCTTCTTATTTTACCTTCTTAAGCGTATGTTTAATCCTTTGACATAGTATATCTTCAAGAAATTTGTCATGATAAATATCACTAAAAACAATAGTATTAAAAGTTCTAAAGCACTGTAAAAACAGTGCTTTAGTGGAGAATACCGGAGTCGAACCGGTGACCTCTTGCCTGCCAGCAAGAGGATTACCATATCAAATCAACACAAATAAATTCATAATAATTTGTTTATCAATATGTTAATTAATTTTGCATTCATTTAAATTCAGATAAAATCAGCTATTTGCGTGCAAATTGCGTGCAAATTTTTTTTACCTTTGATTAGGATGAATACCAATATAAAACTTTCTTTAGATACGCGTAGGAAGAAAAAAGATGCCTCCTATCCGATTATTTTACGATTAACTCATTTTCGAAAAACAACTTCCATAAGCTTAGGTCAATCTATAAAAAAGGAATTTTGGGATAATAAAAACGAGAAAGTTAAAAGAGCATTCAAAGGCACTTCATCAGTTAGTAAACTAAATAATCAACTCTTAAAAGAAAAGACCAGAGCGGTCGACATAATTAATGAGCTGAACGAAAAGGACGAGCTTAACTTTTTATCCATTTTGCAGCTTAAGAAGAAGATTGTAAAAACCGCATCATTGGATTCATTTTTTAAGTTTAGCGAGGATATTGTCGATGAGTTAAAAGCAGCTGAACGTTATGGTAATGCAAACACATACTACGCGGTAATTAAGGTGTTGGAGAAATTCGCTGATGGAAATGATATCAAATTCAACGAAATCAATTATGATTTTCTCAAAAGATTTGAGAACTGGCACTTTTCCAAAGGCAATTCTGTTAACAGCCTATCGACGTATATGAGAACAATCAAAGCGGTCTTTAACAAGGCCATTAAGTCTGATGTTGTTTCTAGAGATGCTTATCCTTTTACACATTATAAGATTAAAACTACTCCTACAGAAAAAAGAGCGCTTGACATTAAAAGCATCAAATCAATTATGCTTTTAAAACTGGAAGAAACGGATAGTCTGTTTCACTATAGAAATTACTTCCTTGCCTCTTATATGCTTTATGGTATTTCCTTTATGGACTTGGCTTTTTTAAGGGTTCAAAATATCATTGACAACCGAATTAAATTCCAAAGAAAAAAAACATCAAAGCCGTATGATATTAACATCACGCCTCAGTTAAAGGAAATCCTCTCGTTTTATCTTAAGGACAAAGAGAGGTCTGAGTTTATATTTCCAATAATTAAAAGAGCCACATTTGAACTTCAATATAAAGACGTCTTATGGGCACGAAAGAGATATAATAAAGGACTTAAAGAAATTGCAAAAAAATGCAAGATAGAACAGCGGTTGACTTCATATGTATCTCGTCATAGTTTTGCAACCCAAGCTATGCTGCAAGACGTTCCCTTACAAGCTATTTCTTCAATGCTTGGCCATAATCGACTATCAACTACTCAAATATATCTGAAGTCCCTGCCCAATAATATACTAGACAATTATAATCAGAAGTTGGTTAAACTGTAGCCTTAACCTTTCCTAGTCCCAAATCCTTACTCACAACTTCAGCGCATGGATCCTAGCCTATTTTTGTAGCGAATCGGTAAGATAAGCGTATAGCAAAATAGGCTAGGGCGCTGTCCTACTTTTTGCCATTTTCCACTAGCCATTCTTGATAGAGTTCCTTTGCCTGTGTACTCTCGTCAAGGAATGTCCCGTAATGTTTGATGGCACCTTCCTGACCTTTTAAATAAGCAGCCTCTTCTTTCTTGGCTATCCTTGATACCTGATAGATGGAAAATCCAAGGACCAACAGGACACAGGTCAACAATCCCCATGATAGTTTTATGGCCCAACTGGGCAACAGAATGGATTTCTCCACTTTGCCAAGGATTCTTTCCATCAATCTTTGCTGTTCCTCAATATTGTTTTTTTGGTTGTTGCCGTACTCCTTTAGAAGAGCATTTAACTCGCTGGTATCTGGCCTTAATGGAAGGCCTTTCAAATCTTCATGTACCTTTTCCAATCGACCGATGCTCTTCTCAAATCCGTTGATCTCCTCGGTCAACAGTTCCGCTATTTCATCCAGTTTTGCCATGTTGTTGTGTTTAGATTCCTATTCCCGTATCCCTGACCACCTTGATGGCCAATTTGATGGTCTTCTTTATGATGGTCTGGGTCAGACTTGTTGGGACATTCACGGTCTTCCCCAAAAGCTGCATGCTCTTGTCCTTGGCGATTCGTTGTGCCATGTTCCTTTCAAAGTTCATTTGACGGGCGATCCTGCCCATGGACATCGAACGGTGCACTTCGCTTCCCTTGAGGTTCTTTCCCTTATGCTCAAAACGGAAGCCCTGCAGTTGGTTCTGCCTGTTGATGCTCGGGATGACCTTTACATTGTTCTGCTCCATGGATTTGATATACTGGTCAAAATCCCTTGGCCGGTCCCTCGCCATGACCTTTTCATGGATCTTTTGTATTTCCGATCGGACATGTTGCATCCGGTACAGTTTTTCCTGCTGTACTTCCCGTACCGTGGTCAGGTCCATTTGTTTGGCCACCCGCTCGGCCACTTGCTGGCTCCGCTTTCCGATGAAACTGTCATTGTAGGCCTTGCCCTGAAAGTTTATCCGGTTGGCATACAGATGGACATGTACATGTTCCCTGTCCCTATGGACAAAGGCGACGGCCTGGTGCTGCTTGAGGTTCATTTCTTTAAGGAACCGTTCGGTCATTTCCTTGAGCCGTTCGTTTTCCAGTTTCCTGCCGTCCTCGATGGTGGGACTGAGCACAAAGCTGAGCGTGTTCTTCCGGCACAGCTCGTTCTGCTCTTGGATGACCTTGAACTCCTCGGTGATCTCCCGTGGGGTCTCCCCTGCCAGATGTTGGCTATGGATGATCTCCGATCCTTTCTCCTGGTTCATCCCGTAGCTCATGGAGGCCGATGTGTGCGATATGGATTTGCCCATGCCTATCATTTCCTGAAATTTAAAAGGTGTTGTCGTATCTCTTTGGCCAGTTGGGCCGTTTCCTCGGCCAATCTGGGGTTCCGCTTCCGGAACATGTTGGTGATCAGCCTAAAATTTCGTTGGTATTTCACCAACAACTTATAGGCCTCTATCTGTTCGTCCGTCATGCGCTCCACGATACGGTCATCGAAGGCGGCACGGCGGCAGTATTCACTGATGGAAAGACCGCTCTTTCGGGCCTTGACCTTCAGCAGTTTCTTCTCGTAGACCGAGCACCGGAACTGGACGAACTCTTTCTTCATTTTCCCATCAACTTTTGCGACCTTCGGGAGCAAAAGCAAGATTTGTCATGACAATGACACATCTTGAATTCGTTGCCGAACTTCATCCTTCGCGCTTTTTACCTTCCATTCATTGATATCCTTGAATCCCTCATAGAGAAAGGACATATCCCTGCTGTTCGGGCACTTTTCCAATAAAAGTTCCGTCATCCCCAGTCCCGTTTTGTCCCTATCAAGAAATAGCATTACTTCTTTATAATCCCCTATTTCAATGATCATCCGTTTTACAAAGGCCGTGGTGTTCAATACCAAAAGGTCATTGCTGTTCTCAATTTCTGGTATCAGCTCCATTAGGGTGAGCATATCGAACATGCCTTCGGTAATGGCCAAATTTTTGGAATCGTTCTTGATCATTGAAACATCCTTTGGCGATGTGGACCCTTTCCAATAGCTGTTTCGCAGTTCCCAGCCTCCCGACCTGTTTTGGAGTCCGATGGCAAAGTATGACCGACCACTGATTTTATAATGGATTTCCTTGCACAGCTTTCTGGCTGTTGTGATCGAGATCTTTCTGGAGCTCAGATAGTTTTGCAGGGCCCGGTGTTCGATTTCCTTTTCCTGGATGATCTCGATCGGGTCGGCCCTGTGTTCTGTCTTGGTTGGATTCTGCCGCCGGTGAAAAGAAAAATGGTCCATGTTCCCGGACAATCTTTCCAATGCCTCCTTTACGGAACAGTTTTCCATTTTCATGATCAGGTCTATGGTACTGCCCCCCTCAAAGGTTCCGAAGTCTATCCAATAGTTCTCTTTCAACGATACCTTGAAAGAGGCTTGGGTCTCGCTCCGCAACGGGCTGAGGAACCAAGCTTCTTTTTCCGTTTTCCGGACTGGAAAGTGCCCCAAATTGGCCAGCGTGGAAACGATGTCAATGTTGCGGGCTTTTTCGCAGTCCAATCTCTTTTCTTTCATGGTTCTGTTTTTAATCGATTTTTGATGATTTGATGACAAACCTCTGGGAGACCCCGTAAATACTGGTTGTTTCCCCGTCATCATTTTGTCATCGTTTCATCGTTTTTATTTTTTTCTTCATAGTACCTGTCATCATTTTTTATTTTGATGACAGAATGATGACAAAGTGATGACAGCCTGAACCCTTATAAACACTGGGCTTAGATCAATCTGTCATCAAATCATCAAAATTTTGGACCAAAAAATTCTTTTTTATGGTAAAGTACCTTCCCTTCGCGTCCTCGGTGTTGATATCGCCGGTATTCCAGATGGTAATCTTTTGGTACTTGTTGGAATTGGGCTGGTTGTCCAGCTTCCAATCATTTTTCAGCAACCGCCTCAATTGGGTAAGGTCGGTCTTGACCCGTGTGCGGTTGAGCATGTGCAGGGCATCGATGGGACAAAGGTCCACAGAGTCCATCTCGAACTTTTCCATGGCACTGAGCAATAGACTGGCCAGTTCCTTCTCCACCCGGTTCCGATTATTGTTCACCAGTTTCTTTAGGGCAGGGGTATAAACCTGTTTGGGCGTGAACCACATTCGTGTTCTTTGCTTGGTGCTGTATTCCCTTTTTGAAAGGAAATGCAAAAAAGCGGGAACTTCCTGGGCCAGTTGGTCCAAGAAATCGGTGTCCTCTTTCTTCAGGGAAGGTATCTTTCTCACCCAGAACCGGGTCTCATGGGCATCGATCTTGATAAAACTGTCCTCGTTGTTGCTACAAAGGATGAACTTGCCGAAAAACTCCACTTCCCGTTTGTCCTTTCCCTTGGCCTCCAGTTTGTTGCGGTTGGTCGTGCTCAGGTATTTGATGCGCTCCGTGAGCTCCTCCTTATTGAACAGTACCTCGTCCACGCAAATCAGCAGTTTGTTGGCCCAGTCCGCATTGAACTGGCTTGCAAAGCTGTCATTGGTCAGGTAGGTCAGGTTGTTCCCAAAGATTTCCTTGAGCCATTTGAGGAAGGTGCTTTTCCCGGTGTTCCTTTCGGCGGATACCAGACAGAGGATGGGGAGCACCTGCACCGGTCTTTGGTAAAGGAGTTTCAGATAGTCCAGTCCCAGTTCCAGCTGGTTTCCGAAGATATGCTTCAAAAAGGCCCGTGTCCTTTTGATGGTTCCCTCTTTGGGTTCATGTGCCAAAGGGGAATAGGTATTGTAGAAACCATGGTGTTCCTTTTTAAAATCCATATGGCACGGAATACAGGCGAAACCGTCATATTTGGGCACCTTGCCCAGATAGTCCTTGCCATGGTCCTGTTTTATGATGTGCTCGTTCCAAGGGACCAGCTGCTCGTTGAAATGTCCTGATATGGTCGGAATCCTGACCAGCTTGTAAAAAGTGGTCCCGACCCTTATGTATGGTACTGTTTCCATATTGGTGCTTTTTGAAATTTTGTGATTACTTCCACTTTTGGCGAATCCACAAATAATTTAAAGATGAATCCGACTAGGGATTCGAATCCCCGATCGTTTCGCATTCCGGCAATGGCTTACGTTGGTTCTGCAGCAGCCAACGGACTATCTTTTCCCTTTCGAAGAAGATCAGTTTCCCATTGGGCTTGGAGTGCGGGATATGCCCCGCAGCGGTAAGCTTGTACAGATAGCTTCTTGATATACCAGTGTAGTCACAGGCCTCATCAAAGGTCAGCACCTCTTTGTTGGCTATCATAAGCCGTTCCAAACGGTCGAGCCGTTCAAGTATCAAAAAATTGTCCATTTTGTTTCTTTTAGGAGATTTGAAATGAACAAAAGCGCTTTTGTTTTCTTTTGAAGAATTCTTTGGATAAAGATAAAAAGAAGGCGGAACGAAAGTATGATGGAATAGATAGTTTTATTCACATATATCTGATAAACAGTTTTTTATATCAAAGCAGTTCAGATTAAATAGCATTGATGAACCCTTAGATTTATTTGGTTTTATTTGATACCAAATGAACCTATTCTCTATATGGCCAAATAGATGGTTTAGTGGAAGAAAACGGGGTTATCAACAATTAAGACCAGGGGAATTTGAAAACTGGTGCTTTAGAAGAGGTAGATTTTTGTGTTTGAATGTTTCAAGTTTTAATGCCTCTGGCATGAAGCCAAACATTTTTTGGGAAAAAACTGCTCTAAAAATCGTTCTTTTTACAAAACTTGAAATAAATTCCTTTCTAAATTAAAATAAAGAAAGCCCAGAATTAATCTGGGCTTTTGAAAGCAATTTGTAACAACCTATTCGATTATTATTTGATGAGTATCCTCAACTTCCCTAGCGATAATTTTAAGGAAATAGTTGCCTTTTTTGAATTTGAAAACTTCCATACTTGACTCCGCATTCAAGTCATCGTAATCGTATTCTTCTACCAAAATTCCACTGAGGTCATAAAGTTCAGCCCTAAAGGGTTCTTTTTGTTTGGTTGATGCTGAATTGTCGCCACTCCTTTTAAAGTACAATCGGGTACTGGTCGGATTGGGATAGACCATAGTTGACCCGGAGCTTCTAAAGCCCTGACTGCAATCTATGTATTCAACTTCCCAGCCTGTCCATGGACCCGTTCCGCAGGCATTGGTACTCCTTACCTGAAACTCATAAAATCCCTGTGGTGGAATATAATTTATAGTTCCCGTATTGAATTGTCCCGTGGTAGATGTGTAGACTACATTTAGATTTGGATACCTTCTTAGCCTATATTGATATGTTGCCCCTGAAATATTCGGATAAATTTGGTACATATTGCCATAATGACTAGTACAAAGATATTCCTCGCCGTCGGCGCTATTGGTAAACGAAACATTGTCTATTGGAGCTTCCGTCACATTTACGTTTTTTGTAATTATAATGTTTGAGCAAGAAACCTCTACATCCGCAGTAATGGTTGCAAAACCAGAAAAACTTCCGATTCTTGCGAAAGTTGTTGTAGGATCGCCTTGTGTAAAACTTAATGAATTTGAAGGGGAAACGGACCAAGTTACCGTGCCATTCTGTGGGAAGTTATTAATTTCAAAAAATCCTGAAGGGCAAAAATTCGTTGGTCCATTGATTGAATAGTTACCCTCAAAATCATTCAGACAATCGGAATTAGCATTTATGTAGTTAGTAATTTGATTTGTCGAAAATGGAGAGAATACAATTCTTGCAATATTGGTTCCTTGGCACATTACCGTTCGTTGGTTATCGTTTCCCGCGCAAAAGGAAGTAGGTTCACCTAATGGCGGATGGGTGCCTCCTAAGTTATGACCTAATTCGTGAGCCACAGTATATGAATTATTTAGGTTTACGTCTACAGTATAATTATTTGCATAATCATCTTGGCATACGTTTCCAATATCATTTGCACGGCCTAAAAGACCTCCTAAATTCTTCCCTGTGAACATTTGTATAACATCGAAATTTCTATTGCTAAAAGAATTTTGCCAAGCCGTTTCAATTTCAGCGTTTATTTGAGCGAAATTTGTACTGGTATAAGGATCGTTCGAAGATGTCCAGACGTTTTGGAAAACAACAACCAAATCCAAATCAAAAGTTGTTTCATACACACCTTGTATGTTGTTGAATTCGCCTAAAATTCGAGTCATTGCATTCCCTCCATGCTCTAAAAAGTATTCATAATCAGCATCTGTTGCCACTTCTAGTATCTCGCAAGTAGTCGGAACTGATGACTTGAGGCCATTGGGGGCTTTAGAATACATAGGAGGGACATCCTTTCCTTTTTTATCCTCAGTAAAGCAAATACCATTATCACTATATACACTATCGCTACGATAAATAATAACTTGGTCGTCTGGTATAGATGGATTGTCTAGAACATATTTCAATTGGTCGATAATATATGAGCCATTTTTATCATCAATTAGGCCATAAATAAAATTCTCTTTCACTGTTAAACGGACGAATCCACCCTCGGTTAAATTGCCCCTGTAAGTATAGGTTTCTTCCAAATCATACACTTTCTCATTAATACCATGCTCAGAGATTACCGAACTTTTGTAGTTACTACCACGTATATCCTTTTTGTACAATGAAAAGTAGAATGACTTACCGCTTGGAAGTGCAATGCTCATGTCCTTTTCATTGCTTTCTTTAGTTAGGAAAGTGTTGAATTGTTTTAAGTTCATTTCTATCAGATCGTACTCCGACAGCATTTCACTCAGTTGCTTTTTTTGATTTTCGTCAACGGCAAAACCATCATATCGAAAGTCCTGACCAATTGACAATTGTACGGCGATTAAAACAATAAAAATTGATAGAGTAATTTTTTTCATGGGGTATCTATTCGGGTTAATAAAAATATTTGTGCACAGATGTTCTCTGTATCAAATGTTTCGTATAGGTCACCGCTAAAGACTACCTCAAGCCCATTACTTTTGTATGAATCGGGAAGGTTGCATGCAAAAAGTCTATCGACGTTTCTTCCTTCTACCATGGGGCCACCAGTTAATGCAAATATTTCGGGACAACCATCGTCGTTAACTATCATCCCCCTAACGTCGGTGAAAGTTGCGATGACTGACCTATCTACAAGAGCTTGTTGTTCTTGTTCTGAACATTCGGGCAATGTGTTGTTTAAATCATCGCTACTGCAAGAGAACATAAAAACAAATAATAATAGCAAAAGAACAATGGTATTTTTCATAATTGATTTCATGAGCTTATAGTTTTAAATATATGTGAAAAAATTAAAATATAGTCTTTTTCTTACTTTAATTCAAGGTTAATACTAATATCAAGATGAGATAATTTAAAATGGTTGCTTCACCTGAAGATTGTAAAACAGTCATATTTATTAACTAAAAATGCTTTTTTGGAACTTAGATTCCTAAAGCTAATAAGAAGTAAAAGAATGTAATAGATGTGATACTTTTTCAAAATACACTGCAAGGAGTGAAAAAACATCAAAACGGACCAGTTTGTATCAAAAAATAATGAGGTTAAATTAAAACCCAGTTTGCGTGCAAAACGCGTGCAAATAAAAAAAGCTTCAAAAGTCAAAAACTCTTGAAGCCTTATATTTACTGGTGGAGAATACCGGATTCGAACCGGTGACCTCTTGCCTGCCAGGCAAGCGCTCTAGCCAGCTGAGCTAATCCCCCATTGCCGACAAAGGAAATACATTTTAAATTGGAATCAAAATTGGAACTTCTTTTACTTAATCTTTTTTTACGCTAAGTACCAAAACAGGCACTGGAGCATAAAACTCTGATTTAAGTACTGTACTTTTTTCCCAAAGTTTCTTAAAAAAACCGCGCTTTTTTCTAAAAACACAAAGCAAGTCTGGCTGTTTCGTTTGAAAATGCTCCAAAACGCCTAAATAAGTGGTTGCGTTTTGAGTGATTGTCAAGTTTTTACTAATATCTAAAAGGGCAGTATTTACTTTTAAATCTTCTTCCGAATATCCAGGCGTTTTAACCAATAGCAAATTAACCTCAGACTGGTGCTTGTTCATTATACTAACCAACGGATGTATAATTTTGCTTCGCTTTAGAATACCGGATTTAAAAGCTGTTAGAATACTTTTTATAGGTTTGTAGGCAGTTCCTTTTGGCACTACAAGTGTTGGGATGTTCGTTTGCTTTATAATCCTTCCAGAGGTGTTTCCCAAATAGTACTCTTCATTAATATCATTACTTCTAGGAGCAATAATAATTAAGTCTATTCCAAGTTCTTTTTTTATTTCAAAAAGGCCATCAAGAATATCTCCATTGTAAGAAGCTATCTTTACGTCAAGTCCTTTTGTATCTATTTTAGCTACTATTTCTTTAATATTCTCCCTACTGCTTTCCGCCACCTTTTGTTGAACATTTCCAAGACTTCCCGTTCCTGAAGTAACGGTGAAAACATCCATTATATAAATATTTGCTCCAAAATCAGCAGCAAAGTCTACTGCGTATTGTAATGTTTCATTTGAATCTGGAGATGTGCCTAAAGGAACCAATATATTATTCATGGTCAGGTTATTAAGATTATACTATAAATTTACAACTTAATCCAAGTCATTTGATGATACGACGTGCAAAGATATCCGATTTAGACGATATCCTATCCATCACTAAGGTTTGTGCTGCATTTATGGTTGCCAATGGAATTTACCAGTGGAATGAACATTATCCTTCCAAAAAAGCCTTTTTAAATGATATAGAACGTAAGGAACTTTATGTACTGACTCATAAAAATAAGGTTATAGGTACCATAGTTATTTCTACACATATGGATGATGAATACCTACCTGTAAAATGGCTCACCAAAAATGGGAACAACAGTTACATTCATAGGTTGGCTGTACACCCAGATTTTCAAGGTAAGGGCTATGCTAGACAATTAATGGATTTTGCTGAAAGCTACTCAACACAAAAAAACTTTGCCTCTGTTAGGTTAGATACATTTTCCCAAAACAAACGAAATCAAAAATTCTATGAAGCTCGGGGATATCAAAAACTAGGGGATATCTTTTTCCCAAAACAAAGTGAATATCCTTTTCACTGTTACGAATTGGTGCTGTAACTTGCGGCCAATTTGAAGACCTCAGTTAACTTAAAGACCATTAACAATCTTGCGATTCCTGCAACTATTTCTGGAATTGCAGAACCTATCCTTTCCATAACAGACACCGCGATAGTGGGCAATATCCCAATTGATGGATTAGAGTCTTTGGCAGCAGCAGGTATCGTCGGCTCTTTTCTATCAATGTTAATTTGGGTTTTAGGACAGACTAGGAGCGCTATTTCGGCAATTATATCACAGTATTTAGGCGCAGGTAGAATAAATGAAGTTTCTGACTTACCTGCTCAGGCTATCTTTTTTAATATTCTTTTGAGTCTAATAATTCTATTTTCTACCATTTTTATTGTTGAGGATATCTTTAAGCTTTTTGAGGCATCCGGTAAGATTCTGGAATACTGTGTTTCCTATTATTCCATTCGTGTATGGGGTTTTCCATTGACTCTGTTCACTTTTGCAGTTTTTGGTATCTTTCGCGGACTCCAAAACACGTATTATCCTATGCTTATTGCCATTATTGGCGCTGCCCTGAACATTGTTCTTGATTTTATTTTTGTTTACGGAATAGAAGGTTTTATCCCCGCTATGTACCTAGAAGGTGCTGCTTGGGCAAGTTTAATCTCCCAAGGTGTCATGGCAATTCTGGTATTTTTCTTACTTAAGGCAAAAACAGATATTAGTTTAAAACTTCGTTTTCCACTGAACAAAGAGCTAAAAAAACTCGTTTTTATGAGTTTGAATTTATTTATTCGTGCATTAGCACTAAATGCTGCATTGATTATTGCCGTTCGTGAAGCCACTGCCCTAGGGGATCGCTATATAGGTGCTCACACCATAGCTATTAACCTATGGTTGTTTTCCGCATTTTTTATAGATGGCTATGGTGCAGCAGGAAATAGTATGGGTGGTAAATTACTGGGCGAAAAGGACTATAATGGGTTATGGAGGCTAGCCAAAAAGATTATAAAATACGGAATGGTGGTAAGCTTTGTTTTGATGGCGGTAGGATTCATTTTCTATTATCCTCTAGGCAGAATATTTTCAAATGAAGAAATTGTACTCCAAACCTTTTATGGTATCTTTTTTATGGTGATTTTAGGACTTCCCATGAATACTTTGGCCTTTGTTTTCGATGGTCTATTTAAAGGTTTGGGAGAAATGAAATATTTAAGAAACGTACTATTATCTGCTACTTTTTTAGGCTTTATCCCATCTCTATACATAGGAAGATATTTTGGGCTAGGTTTTTATGCCATTTGGATTGCCTTTGTGGTATGGATGGCAATCCGTGGTGGAGCTTTGGTTTTTAAGTTTAGGCGAAAATTTCGTCCCCTCTTACAAAACCAGTAATTTTAATAAAGAATAACTAAATCAGCTATGGGTACAGATAGGCAAAATGGAAGTCTTTATACTAA
The DNA here is from genome assembly GCF_036985525.1 of Croceitalea sp. MTPC6. Classification (NCBI taxonomy): domain Bacteria; kingdom Pseudomonadati; phylum Bacteroidota; class Flavobacteriia; order Flavobacteriales; family Flavobacteriaceae; genus Croceitalea; species Croceitalea sp. MTPC6. The sequence goes on along the minus strand of NZ_BTGR01000002.1, from coordinate 53,601 downwards.
TATCAACAACCAAATTGCAACAGTAGAATTTGGACACCCTGCAAGTAATTCTTTTGTTTCTGAACTATTGCAGCGATTAACAAACGAAATAAATCAACTTTCAACAAATGACAAGGTTTCTATTATTGTATTAAAATCTGAAGGCGATAGAGCATTTTGTGCCGGTGCCTCGTTTGATGAATTAGTGGCCATCTCCAATTTAGAAGATGGGAAGGCCTTTTTTAGCGGTTTCGCCAATGTTATCAATGCGATGCGTAAATGTGATAAGCCCATTATTGGGCGTGTTCAAGGAAAAGCTGTTGGTGGAGGGGTTGGACTAGCTTCGGCATGTGATTATGTTTTTGCTACGGAAGCAGCATCAATTAAATTATCCGAAATTTCCATTGGTATCGCTCCTTTGGTAATTGCTCCAGTAGTAGAAAGAAAGATTGGCAAAGATGGACTTGCAGAACTGGCATTTGCCCCTACCGAATGGAAAAACGCATATTGGGCAAAAGAAAAAGGACTCTTCTCAAAAGTATTTGATTCCATTAAAGATCTTGATAAGGAACTTGAAGATTTTAGTTTAAAGCTAGCATCATACAACCCTGAAGCACTAACTATAATGAAAAAAGCGCTTTGGGAAGGTACGGAGCACTGGTCTGAACTTTTAATTGAAAGAGCAAAAAAGTCAGGTAAACTGGCATTATCCAAAGCTACCAAAGCAGCCTTAGCAAAATTTAAAAAATAGAATTTTCCAAACATGAAAAAGTTCGTAACCGAAATAAAATGGGGTATCATTTTTACTATTGCAGCCTTGTTATGGATGGTATTGGAAAAAGCTCTAGGTTGGCATGATACTCATATAGAGAAGCATGCTATCTACACCAACTTCTTTGCTATAATAGCAATTGTAATATTTGTATTTGCCATCCGTGAAAAACGAGATAAAGATTTAGGGGGTAAAATGACTTGGTTTCAAGGTGTTGCTTCTGGTATAATCGTAAGTGTAGTAGTTGCTATTTTAAGTCCACTTTCACAATACCTAACACACGAATTTATAACTCCAGATTACTTTAAAAACGCTATCGCTTATGCAGTTGAAAGTAAAGGTCTGAGTCAAAAAAATGCTGAAACATTTTTCAGCTTCAAAAGCTACCTTATTCAATCAGCATTTGGTGCTTTAGGAATGGGAACAGTTACTTCTGCAATCGTTGCATTATTCTTAAAGAAAAAATAAACGCACACAAAATCCGTTGTTATTTTGTAGTAATTAATGCGTCTTACAGTAATGTTATTACTAACAATAAAACAAAATGGATATACTTTCCGTCCTCAATAGCGATTTAGTGCTCCCAATAGTAGCCTTGCTCGTAATTGCTATTTATATATTTCAGAGAGCAAGAAATAGAAGAAGATTTAAACGTTAAGAAGCAATAGCTATCTTTGCGTTAAATGAATACCCTTACCGTACCAAAAGGCAAAAAAGTCTACTTCGCCAGCGACAATCATCTAGGTGCTCCTACAAATAAAGAGAGTTTGCCAAGAGAAAAAAAGTTTGTGGCTTGGTTAGATAGTATTAAAGATGATGCCGCAGCCATTTATTTAATGGGGGACTTGTTTGATTTCTGGTTTGAGTATAAAAAAGTTGTCCCTAAAGGATTTACACGCACACTTGGTAAATTGGCAGAGCTTTCGGATTCAGGAATAGCCATTACTTATTTTGTGGGCAATCATGACCTATGGATGAACGGTTATTTTGAGGAAGAGCTTAACATTCCTGTTTTCCATAAACCACAACAACTTAAAATTAATGACACTTCTTTTTTTATTGGTCATGGCGATGGTCTAGGTCCGGGTGATAAAGGCTTTAAGCGTATGAAGAAGGTTTTTATAAACCCTCTGAGTAAGTGGTTGTTTCGATGGTTACATCCAGATTGGGGAGTTCGTTTAGGACAGTATATGTCCGTAAGCAATAAAATGATTTCTGGTGAAGAAGATGCTGAGTTTTTAGGGGAAGACAAAGAATGGTTGGTACAATACTGCAAACGTAAATTGGAGTCAAAACATTATGACCATTTTATCTTTGGACATAGACACCTTCCACTAGAGATTAAGCTTGGCGAAAAATCGCTTTATACCAACTTAGGAGATTGGATTTCTTATTTTACCTATGCCGAATTTGATGGTGAGAAACTTGAATTGAGAAAGTACACTCCAAAAGACTCATCAATAATATAAATATATTGTAATCTTTTTCCTACAACATATTTTAGCCAATTCACAACAATAATTTAGAAACTTGGCAATCGTGCCATACATTTACAGTGTTGTTAGTTTCAGAGCAGTTCCCAAATCCATACTAACCTATTTGAGGCAGAGCAACGACCCAAATCTTTTTAAAACCTACATTAAAAGATTAGCCCTTCTCCCCAAAGAAGGGCTTTTTTGTGTTAATGATGTTCCTAAGTCTCATTTTCATGCTCCTCTACATCTTTTGATAAATCAAGCTTTCTAAATGTAGGTGAAACCAAAGCGATTGTTCCAACTGTTAACAGGGTCATACATCCGCCAAACACCACTGCGGTAACCGTTCCCAAAAGTTTTGCTGCCAGGCCGCTTTCAAAAGCACCTAATTCATTTGAAGATCCCACAAATATTGAGTTAACGGAAGCTACCCTACCACGCATTTCATCCGGAGTTTTTAGTTGTAAAATCGTTTGCCTAATGATCATGGAAACTCCATCCACTGCACCGCTTAAAAATAAAGCAATAACAGAGATCCAAAAAGAGGTAGAAATACCAAAGACTATAATACAAATTCCGAATGCAAATACTGCCCACAATAACTTCTTCCCTGCATACTTATGTAATGGAAATCTTGTCGAGCCCAACATCGTAATAGATGCTCCAACTGCAGGAGCTGCTCGTAGAATTCCAAAACCTTCAGAACCTACATGTAGAATATCCTGTGCGTAAATGGGCAATAGCGCTACCGCTCCGCCAAAGAGAACAGCAATCATATCTAAGGTTAGTGCACCAAAAACGGCTTTACTATTAAAAACGAACTTTAACCCATCCTTTAAGCTCTGGAGAACAGGCTCTCCAATTTTTGGATTTAAAATGGGTTTCTTTGATATGCGAAAGAGAAACAACAAGGCAAGCACAGCAAACCCAAAAATAACGCACATGGACCAATGCACTCCAATCCAACTAATGGAAAATCCCGCAAAAGCTGGTCCCAAAACAGAAGCCATTTGCCAAGTGGAACTGCTCCAAGTTGCCGCATTTGGATATATTTTTTTAGGAACAATCAAAGCAATCAACGAAAAAATTGTTGGCCCAATAAAGGCTCGTACCAAGCCTCCCAGAAAAACCAATCCATAAATACTATAAAGAATGGTCTTTTGAGCATAGCTTGCCTCTACTGTTGGAAGCGTGATGAAAAAAAGGCCTAAGCTGACCACAGAAAAACCAAGAATACATTTGACCAAAAGATTTCGTTTTTCACTTTGGTCCACGATATGCCCAGCAAATAATGCGATGCTAACTGCAGGAATTATTTCCATTAAGCCAATAATACCTAAAGAAAGTGGGTCTTTGGTTAAGGAATAAACTTGCCACTCAATGACAATAAATTGCATGGACCAGGCAAAAACCATTGCAAAACGGACTCCCAAAAAAATATTGAATTCTTTAAAACGTAAAGCTGCGTAGGGATCCATTACAAACTATCGGAGGTCTTTAAGTTTTAGCTGTAGGTTTACATTGCCTTGCCATTCATTTTCATCTAAAGTAAAAGCAATATCAAAACGATTTTTGATTTTCACCTGTCCTATTTTTTTTCCTAGATTAAAGCCTATGGCACCAATAGGTTTTGAGCCTTTTTGAGTCACTGTTACTTTGAGATGCTTCTCATCCTCTCCAACTCCTTTTCCATACCCTGTATCTTGAACATGTTCTGCCATAAAGGTAGGGGTCATATTCCCCGGTCCAAATGGAGCAAATTGTTTGATTATCCGCATTAATTTTGGAGTAATTTGATTCAGCTCTATTTGGGTATCAACGATAAGTTCTGGAGTTAATAATTGTGGGTCAATAGTTTCAGAAACTACTTTCTCAAACTGTGTTTTAAAATTTTCATATTGCGTTTCTAAAAGTGTCAATCCAGCAGCATATTTATGCCCCCCAAACTGTTCTAAACAATCAGCACAACTTTGCAAAGCATTATACACATCAAAGCCTTTTACAGAACGTGCAGAAGCTGCTAACTTATCACCACTTCTGGTAAAAACAAGCGTTGGGCGATAATAGGTTTCTGTGAGACGTGAAGCTACAATACCTATGACTCCTTTATGCCATGTTTCATCATAAACAACAGAGGTAAAGCGTTTTTCTTCTTTGTTTTCTTTTATCTGCTTTAAAGCTGCTTCCGTAATATCTTGGTCCAAACTTCTCCTATCTGTATTAAATTGTTCTATTTCACTGGCAAAAGTTTCAGCTTGTTCCAAATTGGTTTCTGTCAATAAATTGACTGCATGCTGGCCATGTTTCATTCGCCCAGCAGCATTTATTCTTGGGGCAATGATAAAAACAACATCCGTTATGGTAAGCTCCTTTTTCTTAATTTGGTTGATAATAGCTTTAAACCCAATTCTAGGATTAGAATTTATAACCTGCATTCCAAAATAGGCCAAAATCCGATTCTCGCCAGTTATGGGAACAATATCTGCTCCAATTGCAGTAGCCACCAAATCTAGATAGGGGATTAAATCGTCTATTGTCTGCTCTTTTTTTGATGCTAGGGCCTGTATCAATTTAAAACCAACTCCACAACCACAAAGTTCGTCATAAGGGTATTCGCAATCAACTCTTTTTGGGTCTAAAATAGCGACTGCATCTGGTAATTTTTCTCCAGGACGGTGGTGGTCGCAGATAATAAAATCGATTCCTTTTTCTTTGGCATAATTTACTTGGTCAATCGCCTTAACCCCACAATCCAGAGCAATAATCAACGAGAAACCATTGTCTTCTGCAAAATCAATTCCTTTTAACGAGACCCCATAACCCTCATCATACCGGTCAGGAATATACGTAGCCACATTGGGGTAGGTTTCCAATAAATAGGAAGATAGTAAAGCCACCGCTGTAGTGCCGTCTACATCATAATCCCCATAAACCAATATATTTAGCCCTGCCTCAATTGCCTTTTCTATTCTTGAAACAGCAATATCCATGTCTTTCATTAAAAATGGGTCATGTAAATCGGAAAGCTCCGGACGAAAGAATTTTTTTGCATCCTCATATGTGGAAATCCCACGTTGCAAAAGTAATTGCGCAACCAAAACATCAACCTTTAGCTCAGTGCTTAATCGGTCAATATCGTTTTGTTCCGGTTTGGGTTTTATGGTCCAGCGCATTATTTAAGTTCAAGAGCAAGAATGAAGTTCAACCTCAATTATTTTTATTTTTAATTACCGTTGCAATAATCTTGATTAATTGCTCTACTTCATTCAATAATTGATTTCTGACATCAACTGATCTATAGTTTATTTTGCTTAAAATCTTTAGGTTAACTCGTGATTCTTTTAATTCTTTTAAAGAAATTGAAGCTTTATTTATATAGTCCCTTTTAGTATTAGTTCCCTGGGCTTCGCCAAAGTTTAAAGCAGAACTTCCTCCAGAACGCAATAGTTGATTTCCATAATATTCCCCTGTCATATCGGATGGTAAATCTTTACAAAAAACAGCAACTTCAGCAGCAAAACTTACCAATCTGTCTTCAAGGTCAAATTTTCTGTCCATACTGCTTTTCTTTTGAATTTGAATCTTGAGCTTGAACTTTAGCTGTGAAACAAAACCTTAATCTCCAGTTCCGCAAAGCGTCTAAACATCTCCATGACTCCACAATACTTTTCTACCGACATATCCACTGCTTTTTGAAGTTTTTCCTCTTTCAAATTTGAGCCATGAAAATGATACTCAATCACGACAGAATCATAATATTTTGGGTGTTCGTCAGTAAGGTTTGCAATGGTTTCAATTCGGAATTCATCAACCTCCAACTTCATTTTTTTAATAAGGGAAGCAACATCCAAACCTGAGCAACCAGCTAATCCGGACAACATTAATGCCTTTGGTCTATAACCTTCGCCTTTACCACCATCCTCTGGTCCTGCATCTATGGTTAAATTCAGTCCTGATGGATTATTACTTTCAAAGGCCATTTGACCTTTCCATTTGGTGGTAATATGATTTGTCGTACCCATAATTTTTATGTTTCTTGTAAAAATTAAAAATACACTAACTCTACCAAACAAACACATAATGGCCTTAGTAAATCCCCTGGATCCAAATCACGATAAGGAAACCAAAGAATTAGCAGAATTCTTTAATGAAACTTTGGGCTTTTGTCCTAATTCTGTTTTGACCATGCAGCATAGACCTGCAATATCCAAAGCTTTTATTAATTTGAACAAAGCAGTAATGGCCAATGAAGGTCGCGTAACCTCAGCTTTAAAACGAATGATTGCTTGGGTTAGCAGCAATGCTACTGGTTGTCGCTATTGCCAGGCCCATGCGATACGTGCTGCGGAACGCTATGGTGCCGAGCAAGAACAATTGGATAATATTTGGGAATATAGAACACATGATGCTTTTTCTGAAGCAGAACGTGCCGCTTTGGATTTTTCATTAGCTGCTTCTCAAGTACCTAATACTGTAAATGCCGATATTAAAAAACGTTTACACGAATATTGGAATGATGGTGAAATTGTTGAGATGCTCGGTGTAATTTCACTTTTTGGTTATCTAAACCGTTGGAACGATAGCATGGGAACCGAAATAGAAGATGGAGCTGTTGAAAGTGGTGACCAATATTTAGGAAAATATGGCTGGGAAAAAGGAAAGCATGATGGGAGTAGGTACTAAGACTTACTAGAGTTTTATTCTTTTTTTCAATTCTGGCAAAACCTCACTCTCAAACCAAGGGTTTTTACTTAACCAAAAGCGGTTCCGCGGAGATGGATGTGGTAATGGAAAATACTTAGGCAAATAGTTACGGTAAGCTCTAACAGTTTCTGTCAGGTTCTTTTCCATTTCTCCTTTTAGGTAATAGCTTTGAGCATAAGTGCCAATTAGAATTATTAGCTCCAAATTCGGCATACTATCCCATAATTGTTGATGCCATAAAGGAGCACATTCTTTTCGTGGGGACAAATCCCCGCCTTTTCCCTTACCAGGGTAGCAGAAGCCCATAGGTACTAAAGCTATTTTAGTTTCGTCATAAAAGACTTCATCAGAAACACCCAGCCATTTGCGTAATTGCCTTCCACTTGGGTCGTCCCAAGGCACTCCTGTTTCATGAACTTTGGTTCCCGGTGCTTGACCAATAATTATAATTTTAGCATCAGGGTGAGCAGCAACTATAGGTCTTGGTCCTAAAGGCAAATGTGCTGTACAAACTTCACAAGCTCTTATTTGGGTAAGAAGTTGCTCCATTATTTCTTTCCGCCAACGATAATAACCAATTCTCCTTTAGGTGGCTTTTGGGTGTAGTGTTCCAAAACCTCAGCCACTGTCCCACGCACTGTTTCCTCATATAATTTGGTTAATTCACGAGATATGGAGACTGGTCTGTCTGCTCCAAAATATTCAGAAAATTGCCCTAAAGTCTTCAATAATTTATGTGGTGATTCGTAAAAAACCATCGTTCTGGTTTCTTCGGCCAAAAACTCCAATCTGGTTTGTCTTCCCTTCTTTAGGGGCAGGAATCCTTCAAAAACAAAACGGTCATTCGGCAATCCACTGTTTACCAAAGCAGGTACAAAAGCAGTAGCTCCAGGTAAACATTCAACTTCAATGTTATTTTCTACACAAGCTCTTGTCAACAAAAAACCAGGGTCGGAAATAGCAGGAGTCCCTGCATCAGAAATCAAGGCTAGGATAGTGCCACTTTTTAATTTTTCTATGAGCTTTTCAATACTTCTATGCTCATTATGCATGTGATGGCTTTGCGTGGGTGTACCAATTTCAAAATGCTGTAACAATTTTCCGCTGGTGCGTGTGTCTTCGGCAAGAATAAGATCTACTTCCTTTAAGACCTTTATCGCCCTTAGTGTAATATCCTCTAAATTACCGATTGGTGTAGGCACCAAATATAACTTCCCCATAATGAGTAAACAGCCTCAGGGCAAACCCATGAGACATTCCGTTTGAAAATTCTTAAAAAACGAGACAAACCTCGAAATAAATAAATCTCGATTATCGAGCAAAGTTAAGGTCTTACTTCTTTTCCTGTAAAATAAGATGCCAAAACTGCAATAAAAGCTATAACTGCGCCCATATGCTCTCCATCACTTAACATATAATGTGCAAAAAACGCCAAAAGCGTATTAAAGAAAAAACCGGCATAGGCCCATTCTTTTAACCATTTGGAAAAATTGCCCCAAACAGCTACTAAGCCTAAAATCTTTGCAATTGCCAAAGGATAAATCAGGTAGGTGGGATAGCCCATATTTTCAAAGAAAGCCACTATAGCAGCATTATTGAAAAAGTAGTTGTAGACGGAAAAAAACATAATGAGCGTCAACATTCCAGTTGAGACCCAATAGATAATCTTTTTTACCATGAGAATATATTTAGTTGGTTCAACTAAATGTACTACAATTTGAAGAATTAGGCGAACTTGCGCTCTATGAGCGACATAAAGCGAGTTTCATACTCATTTTTTCCTTCCCAGTTATTGTACTCTGGCTTCACCATATTATTGATAAAAGCAATGGAACGCTCTTCTGTATCAATAGTATTCAATTGTGAAAGCACACGATTGTAATCTTCCACATTATCACGGAAAAGGTGTTTTACAAAAGCCAATTTATCATTTAGACCTATTTGAAGTTCTTTGGTCAGTTTATCATTTAAAGATTTTGCCTTTGGGGTCTTATTTTCCAACTTTGATTCAGGCGCAAGAATTTCTTTTTCGTTCTTCATCGTTTCTGGCTTTGCAATGAAATCTCCAAATATATGTTCTATTGCCTCGGTTGGCATTTCAGAAACCATATCCTTTATGGTATCCATACCGGGATGTGTTATAATATCCTCTTCATGAGGGTTGTTTTCAGGAACTCCTGTATTCCCGCTCATCACAGAGCTAGCTAACTTTTCAAAACGAGACGCAAGCACGTTTTTAGAAACATCCACCTCAACATCACTTAGCTTTTCATCTATAAACTTTAAAACCGCTAACTTTTCATATAACTCTTTAGCTACTTCATACAACTCGGCAAGTTCCCTGTCTTCACGAGAAGTTATAATATCAGTAGACAGCTTTATCAATTGTTCCCTTATCTGTCGTTTCATCCAATTAATCTTTAACTATATAAATGTACTACCAAAATCTATGCCCCTTTTAGAACAAAAGGTTAAATTTTATTGTAAAGTTGAGGCATATTTTTTTAGTAATTTTACTGCTTCTGTAACAAGAACGAATAAACCTCTTATTTTCGTTTAAAAGTACAATATGTTTCTCGAAAACACAGTAAACCATAAAGAACAGTTTGGATGGATAGAAGTCATCTGCGGTTCCATGTTTTCTGGAAAGACCGAGGAATTGATTCGAAGGCTTAAACGCGCCCAGTTTGCCAAACAACGTGTAGAGATTTTTAAACCACAAGTGGATACGCGATATAATGAGGAAATGGTAGTCTCGCATGATGCCAATGAAATACGTTCTACGCCCGTCCCTGCAGCAGCAAACATTCGTTTACTGGCTGATAATTGCCAAGTAGTGGGGATAGATGAAGCTCAATTCTTTGATGATGAAATTGTTACCGTATGCAATGATTTAGCTAATCGCGGGGTTCGTGTTGTTGTTGCTGGATTGGATATGGATTTTAAAGGAAATCCTTTTGGTCCTATGCCAGCTTTAATGGCCACTGCAGAATATGTGACCAAAGTACATGCAGTATGTACTAGAACAGGAAATCTTGCCAACTACAGTTTTCGAAAAGCTGATAATGATAAATTGGTTTTATTGGGAGAATCTGAAGAATATGAGCCACTCAGCCGTGCGGCTTTTTATAAAGCTATGCTCAAAGAAAAAGTGAGTCAGATGGATGTTGATGCCGAAGAAATTACTTCTAAGAAAAAAGCGGCCAATGGGTAATATTGGCGAAACTACCCTAGAAATTGACCTTTCCGCACTGGAACATAATTTCAATTTTCTTAAAGCTAAGCTCAAAAAAGAAACTAAATTCTTGGCGGTTGTAAAAGCCTTCGCTTATGGGAGCGATATGGTAACCGTGGCAAAAAAACTGGAAAGTTTAGCCGTTGATTATTTTGCCGTCGCATATGTAAAAGAAGGTGTTTTATTAAGAGATGCAGGAATAAAATCACCAATCTTAGTGTTGCATCCCCAACCTACAAATTTTGGAGAACTTATCGACCGTTGTTTGGAGCCAAGCCTATATTCTCCAAGAATTTTAAAGTCTTTTCTAAAAACCGCTCAAGAAAAAGGACAAATCAATTATCCAGTTCATTTAAAATTCAATACCGGTCTTAACCGACTTGGATTTTGGGAAAATGATGTCGATTATATCTTAGAACAGCTAAAAAACAGGAGTGAGGTTAGAATTGCATCTGTATTCTCCCATCTTGCGGCTTCTGAAGACGAAAACGAGCAAGAGTTTAGCCTCAACCAAATTGAAAATTTCAAGAAAACAGCTACCCAACTGAGCAAAAAATTAGGTTATGCCCCAATTCGACATATGCTCAACACCTCTGGTATCATAAATTATCCAGAGGCGCAATTTGAAATGGTTCGTAGTGGTATTGGACTTTACGGATATGGAAACCATCCAGAAATTGATGCTAAACTAAAGCCGGTAGCTTCTTTAAAAACTATTATTTCTCAAATCCATAAAATTGAGCCAGGTGAAAGTGTAGGTTATAATCGCGGTTATAAATCAGATGGTTATAGAACTACTGCTACCTTACCAATTGGTCACGCAGATGGCATCTCTAGACAATATGGTAATGGGAAAAGTTTTGTTTCTGTAAAGGGTGAAAAAGCGCCTATTATTGGGAATGTGTGTATGGATATGATTATGATTGATATCACTGGAATTGATTGCAAAGAGGGTGATGAAGTGCTCATTTTCGGAGAAAATTCATCTGCGGAGAACTTTGCAAATGCAGCAAATACCATTTCTTACGAAATATTGACTGCTATCTCTCAAAGGGTTAAACGAACAGTAATTGACTAGCTTTTAGTCACCACAAATTGACAACAAGCATTTTTTTAACTACTTTGTAGCTCTATTAACCACATAAACTATAAATACGATGCTTAAAGAATTCAAAGAATTTGCAATGAAAGGAAACCTGGTAGATATTGCCGTAGGTTTCGTAATGGGTGCTGCTTTTAATAAAGTAGTGGCTTCTTTCACAGGTGGAATTGTTTCTCCACTTATTGGATTGTTATTTGATGCAAACTTTAATGACCTAAAATATGTTATAAAAGAAGGAGCTATGAACGACGCCGGAGAAAAAGTAGGTGAGGTCGCTGTACTTTACGGAGAGTTTTTAACTAATGTGATTGACTTTATTATTGTTGCCTTTGTAATGTTCATGGTCGTAAAAGGAGTTAACAAAATGAAGAAAAAAGAAGAGGAAGCTCCAGCAGAACCTGCAGGACCGACTCAAGAAGAGTTGCTAATCGAAATTCGCGATGCTTTAAAAAAGTAATACAACTTAATTTCTGAATCTGGTTCAGGAACATACCGCTGCACCACGTTCAACTTAAAAACCGCCAATTTGTTTCGCTAACAAGTTGGCGGTTGCTTTTTTAATTCCTGCGTCGCAGGAACCTTATTTGATGTGCTATCTTAATTACGCACATAAAAGAAATATAAATCATTTATGCTATTATAACCAATTTTACAAACGAGCTACGAGTTTAGTTATTTAACACAAAATCAAACCTTTAGATTTATTGTTTGAAAACAAAAAGAATAAATAATCATCACTTTAGTAAAAACTAGACTATGAGTTTCCTGATATTGTCCAAGTAGCTTCTACTAACCTTGACTATATCGCCACTGGTCATTATAAGCTCATAACTCGAAGGGTAACTGTATGCTTCCTTTACATTATTGATATTGATGACCGTGGAGCGATGTACCCTGATGAACTGTTGCGGGTTTAGCTTTTCTTCCAACTTTGATAAACCGTAGCTAGTTAAATGCGAGCTTTTTTCAAGAATCAGTTTCGCATAGTTGCCATCAGCCTGAATATAGATGATATCGTTTACGGGAATATTGATGAGTTTATTCCGTACCGATACCAAAATATTGGTCAGATGGGTTTCCTGTTCGTTCAAGCCATTGACCAAAGTTTGTATTTGATTGAGATAGCTCTTATCGTTGGTCATAATCTTTTCAATGGCCTCGTCAAAGCGTTCCTGCTTAAAAGGTTTGAGCAGATAATCCACGGCGTGTACTTCAAATGCCTTGAAAGCATACTGGTCATAGGCAGTGGAAAATATAATCTGGGGCATTTCATTCAGTCGCTGTAAGACCTCAAAACCTGTAAATCCTGGCATCTGAATGTCCAAAAAGACCAAATCCGGTTTAAAGGTATTGATGGCCTTTACGGCATCGACCCCGTTGTTACATTCCTCGATGATGACCAAGTCTTTGTGGGATTCCAAAAATTCTTTAATCAACTTTCGAGCTGGGGCTTCGTCATCTACGATAATTACTTTTTTCATTGTTGTTCTAATGCTGTATTTATTGGAATCGAAAATGAAACGCAAAGTCCCGAAGGCTCATTATTGTTCAATTCAAGTCCTTTTCCATATAGTTTTATAAGTCGTTCGTTGGTGTTTGAAAGTCCGACACCTTTTTTCAATAATTTCGAATGTTTTTGTCCATCGATTCCCCTGCCCGTATCACAAATCGTAAAATTCAAGTTCTCATTAAGACGGCTCACTTCAACTTTTATAAGTCCACCTTTTATTTGGGGCGAGATTCCGTGCTTTATAGAATTTTCGACAAGGGGTTGGATAATCATAGGAGGTATCAAAACATCCTCTAAACCTTTTTCAATATCAATTTCATATTGAAGGCGTTCGCCGAAACGCTCTTTTTCCAAATCGAGGTATTTCTGGGCAAATTCCAGTTCTTCTTTTACGGCAACCATATCTTCACGAGAAACCTTTAATTGATATCGGAACAAATCGGACAGTTCATTGACCATATTCCGCGCATTTTTTGCCGTTGCGGGTATCGCCGAATTAATCGTATTGAACACGTTATATAAAAAATGAGGATTGAGCTGTGCCTTTAATGCAGATAGTTCGCTCTGCGCATTGAGTTTGCTCAGTTCTGCCGATAGCAATTCCTGTTTCTTCAACTTTTTGGAATACATATAGAGGTGAAAAAAACCAAACTGAATGCTATAGAAAAGTATGGTCAAGTACACATCCCATACTTCCCGGGAACCGCGTAACCTAAAAAGACCAAAACTATCACAGAGTGCATAGTATATAACAATCCAGACGTATATAAAAAGAGGCATAGTAACTAGGTGTAACAATCCTATTTTCCAAATGGGGTATTCGTTCAGTTTTTTAAAGTAGAGCCATAATAACGGAATGGTCAACACTGCTTTGAGTACATAGTTTAAGAATACCCAGGAAAGCCCGAGCCACTTCCCAATATCAATGGCTGACGTGGCGTATTGTAAAATGCCCATTACAATGTAAAATGTCAATATGAGTATGATTTCTTTTTTCAATTTTTCCAAATCTATTTATGTGACAAAATATTAATAATTGACTGAACGACAAATATTTAAAATAAATAGAGTTAGTCCTATTAGAATCTTTTGAACTGCAATATAGCGTGGTGAACGTACAATTGCAGTTTACAAGATTATATGTCCGTTCAACACAAAACGCTTCCTTACCCCTCGAATCCGTCATTCCTTTGCGGAGTCAATTATTAAATCGAATTCTTATGAAAGCAATTAAAAAGTATCGCAATAATGTATATGCCGTTTTAGTTTGTATTCTTTTTACACAAATAACACAGGCACAAAATGAAGATGTGCCTCAAAAAAAAGGAACGAATAAGATTAGTGTCCCACAGGTTCTTTTCAGAGGTGTATTATTTGAGAATCAAGAGAAAAACCAAGTTTGGTACATTCCAAATGTCTTTGAACTGTTTCCTGCAAATACGGTAGAAGGGTTTGTATTTAATCCACAAGTAAAGTTTACCCAAAACTATGAGAATGGTCGATTTTTAAGCTTGAATCCGAATCTTAGATACGGATTCGGAAACGAGCGATTTCAAGCGCAGTTAAAATCTCAATACTATTACAGCCCAAAAAACTTTGGGTTATTGGAACTCTCTGGAGGGCGAGCCATAGAACAATTGTACAATGAGAGTACACTAAGTGCTTTTAACAACACCTTGTCAACTTTCGCTTTAAGCGAAAACTTCCTAAAAATTTATGAACGTACTTATGTAGAATTAGGTCATACGTTTTCACCATTAAAGAATTTTCTTTTTACGACATCCGTAAGCTGGAACGAGCGAAACCCGTTAACCAATCTTGAAAAATATGAAAACGATGAGGATTTTACGCCAAACGCCCCCGAAAACCTAGAATTGGATAATACCGCTTTCGCGAAAAATACTGCTGTGCTTTTTGATGCAAAACTAAGATGGCAACTAGGTCATCGCTTAGAAAGACAAAGGGGGCAACTGGTGTCCAAAGGAAAATACCCAGCGTTGACCCTTTCGTATGCAAATGCCACTGACGACATTCTTGGTGGAGACGTATCGTATCAAAAACTGGCTTTTAGTGTTCAGGATGATTTTGAAATTGGTGATTATAGCTTTGGAAAGGCATTTGTTGAAGTTGGGGATTTCTTGTCCCAAGACAACTTGACCTTTGTGGATTTCAACCATTTTAAAGGCAAGGAAACCGTTTACGGAGACTATGATATCGACCAGTTTCAATTATTGGAGTACTATCAAAACAGTACTGCAGACTTTTATGTTCAGGCACACTATGAACATTATTTCCGTCCCTTTTACTTTATCTACGATGAGCTTAATTATAGACCCGTTGCAGGCATTCGTTACCTATACACCGAAGCAGGTGGCCACTATGCCGAATTGGGGATTGGAATGGACAAAATGTTCAATGGCAATTGGCGAGTAGATGTATACAATAGCTTTCGAGACGGGGAACACGAGAGTTTTGGGGTGAGAGTTGGGTTTAACATTGAATAAAATTCAGCTAATTACTACGCTGTAAAACAAAAGTTTATGTGCAATGTTAAGAAATACTTGTTGTTGCAAATAAAACATTTTGTTATATTTTAATATTTATTATCTCATTTGCTTGCCAATCTAAAATTCAGAATTACCTTTGTTTGCTCAAACTTAGATTAGAATGAAAGTAGCAGTTGTAGGCGCCACTGGAATGGTTGGTGAGGTCATGTTAAAAGTATTGGCAGAACGTAATTTTCCAATTACAGAATTGTTATTGGTTGCTTCAGAACGTTCTGTGGGCAAGAAACTGTCTTATAAGGGTGAAGATTTTACTATTATTGGCTTAGAAACGGCGGTTGCTGCCAAACCGGATATTGCTATCTTTTCAGCCGGCGGTGACACTTCAGTAGAATGGGCTCCAAAATTTGCAGAATTAGGAACTACCGTGGTAGATAACTCATCTGCTTGGCGTATGGACCCGACCAAAAAATTGGTGGTTCCAGAAATAAATGCTCAAGAATTAACAGCAACCGATAAAATTATTGCCAACCCTAATTGCTCTACCATACAATTGGTAATGGCATTAAATCCACTGCACAAAAAATATCAAATGAAACGTGTGGTTATTTCTACCTATCAGTCAGTTTCTGGTACTGGTGTAAAAGCGGTTAAGCAACTGGAAAATGAAATGGCCGGGGTACAAGGCGAAATGGCCTATCCGTACCCCATCAACAGAAATGCACTGCCCCATTGCGACGTGTTTTTGGAAAACGGCTATACCAAAGAAGAAATGAAACTGGCTCGTGAGCCACAAAAAATATTGGATGACAGGACTTTTTCTGTTAGTGCCACTGCCGTTCGCATTCCAACAGCTGGCGGGCATTCTGAGTCCGTAAATGTGGAGTTCCATAATGATTTTGAGCTTTCAGAAGTTCGTAAATTATTGAGCGAAACACCTGGGGTTGTGGTTCAAGATAATCCAGATACCAATACCTACCCTATGCCCATTTACGCGCATGACAAAGATGATGTTTTTGTAGGACGTATTCGTCGTGATGAAACCCAACGAAACACTTTAAACATGTGGATTGTTTCTGATAATTTAAGAAAAGGAGCCGCTACCAATGCGGTACAGATAGCAGAATATTTGGTAGAAAATAAATTGGTGTAATATGACAGCTCGTATATGGCACGGGGAAACTTCAGCTAAAAAATTCAATGATTACACTGAATTTCTTAAAAAAGTTGCTGTGCCAGATTACCAAAAAACCAAGGGTTTTGTATCGCTTACTTTTCTAAAGCGTGTTGAACGTAATATTGGTCATTTTACATTAATTACTTTTTGGGAAAATCTAGAAGTCATTAAAAATTTTGCTGGAGATGATTTTGAAAAAGCAAAATATTATCCTGAGGACGATAATTTTCTTTTAGAGTTTGAAGAAAAAGTAGTGCATTATGATGTATTTGCTTAGCTCTCCTTTCACTTTTTTTAAGCCACAGGATTTAATGTTCGCCTAATAGTTAAAAAAAGTTAAGCCTTTTCGCTTTTCTCTAAATTTCAATTCATTTATGGTATTTTCGGAAGATTAAATCCACCAAAAAATGAGAAAAATCACCTTCCTATTCGCTATAGTGCTTTTGGCATCTTGCGAAACTAAAAAAAAGAGAGACCCTATCGTTGTGAACTATCCTACCACTCAAAAAGTTGATACTGTAGACACGTATTTTGGAACTGAAGTAAGCGATCCATATCGTTGGCTTGAAGACGATAGAAGTCCAGAAACAGAATCATGGGTAGAAACCCAAAACAAAACCACTTTTGGGTACTTAGATAGTATTCCATTCCGTGAAGATTTAAAGAATCGCCTCGAAAAACTTTGGAACTATGAAAAACTAGGTTCTCCATTTAAAGAAGGCGAGTATACCTACTTCTATAAAAATAATGGGTTACAAAACCAATATGTGGTTTACCGAAAAAAAGGAGATGGCGATGAAGAGGTATTTCTAGACCCCAACACCTTTTCCGAAGATGGAACTACTTCTCTTGCCGGACTTAGCTTTACAAAAGATGGTTCTTTAGCCGGCTACTTAATTTCTGAAGGTGGTAGCGATTGGAGAAAAGCCATCGTAATTAATGCCAAGACCATGGAACAGGTAGAAGATACCTTAGTGGATATTAAATTCAGTGGAATCTCTTGGAAAGGAACAGAAGGATTTTACTATTCTAGTTATGACAAACCTAAAGGCAGTGAGCTTTCTGCCAAAACTGATCAACACAAATTATATTATCATAAAATTGGCACCCCACAGTCAGAAGATAAATTAATATTTGGAGGAACCCCAGAAGAAAAACATCGTTATGTTGGTGGCTACCTAACTGAAGATGAAAGATATTTGATAATTACAGCTTCTACCTCAACTTCTGGCAACAAACTATTCTTGAAAGACCTTTCTACAGATGGAGACTTGGTTACTGTTTTGGACCATACAGATTCTGACACTTACGTCATGGAAAACGAAGGCTCTAAACTTTGGTTGGTGACCAATATGGATGCACCCAACAAAAAAATTGTGGTTACAGATGCTTCCAATCCTAATTCAGACAATTGGAAAGATTTTATTCCAGAAACCGAAAACGTATTGACTGCTGGCTCTGGTGGAGGTTATTTTTTTGCTGAATATATGGTAGATGCAATTTCTAAAGTGTTGCAATACGATTTTGAAGGAAAACTGATTCGTGAGGTAAAACTACCGGGGATTGGTAGTGCTGGCGGATTTGGAGGAAAGAAAGAGGATAAAGAATTCTACTTTTCGTTCACCAATTATAATACGCCCGGTTCATCTTACAAATACAATGTGGAAACTGGGGAATACGAGCGATATTGGAAACCAGATATCGATTTTAATCCAGCAAATTATGAGTCGACACAAGTTTTTTATGAATCAAAAGATGGCACAAAAGTGCCCATGATCATTACCCATAAAAAAGGGGTTGAGCTTAACGGAAAGAACCCTACAATTTTATATGGTTATGGTGGGTTTAATATTAGCCTTACGCCTTCTTTTAGTATTGTAAATGCTGTTTGGATGGAACAGGGTGGAGTTTATGCCGTACCAAACCTTAGAGGTGGTGGAGAATATGGCAAAAAATGGCATAATGCTGGGACAAAAACACAAAAGCAAAATGTGTTTGATGACTTTATAGCCGCTGCAGAGTATTTAATTGCAAACAAGTATACATCTAAAGAATATTTGGCTATTCGTGGTGGTTCTAATGGTGGTCTACTAGTTGGCGCTACCATGACGCAACGTCCAGATTTAATGCAAGTGGCATTACCAGCTGTAGGGGTTTTAGACATGTTACGTTACCATACATTTACTGCAGGTGCTGGATGGGCCTATGATTATGGAACAGCGGAAGAAAGCCAAGAAATGTTTGAATATTTAAAGGGTTATTCCCCAGTACATAATGTAAAAGAAGGAGTTGAATATCCAGCAACCTTGGTTACAACAGGTGATCACGATGACCGTGTGGTTCCAGCACATAGTTTTAAGTTTGCTGCGGAACTTCAAGAGAAGCAAGCAGGCACCAATCCTACTTTAATTCGTATTGAAACCAATGCAGGTCATGGTGCAGGCACCCCGGTAAGTAAAACCATAGAACAATATGCTGATATTTTTGGTTTTACCCTGTTTAATATGGGCTTTGACGAATTGCCTAACCAAGCAGTGCTAAAAGAGTTTAAAGACTAGGTTTCTTTGTTAAAATAATAGTTGTTTAAAATCCGTTTCTTTAGAAGCGGATTTTACTTTTTTAAACGTACATGCTAAGTATAAAAGACATCTCTTTTTCTTACCAAGACACTAAGGTTCTTGAGCAAATTTCTTTTTCACTGGAAAAGGGAAGTCATCTTTCTGTTATGGGCGAAAGTGGCTCGGGAAAAAGCACGTTACTTAAAGCAATTTATGGGCTGCTTCATTTAGATTCTGGAGAGATTTTCTGGAATGATCAAAAAGTATTGGGGCCTAATTTTAATCTGGTCCCAGGTGAAAAATATATGAAATATGTAGCTCAGGATTTTGATCTAATGCCATTTACATCAGTTGCTGAAAATATTGCCGAGTTCCTTTCTGCTTTTGACCAAGAAAATCATCAAAATCGCATTAACGAGCTTTTAGAAGTTATTGAAATGACAGATTTTGCAAAGGTTAAGGTTAAAAATCTTAGCGGCGGTCAAAAACAAAGAGTGGCACTAGCGCGTGCCTTGGCTCAAGAGCCAGAAGTACTTCTTCTAGATGAACCCTTTAGCAATATAGACCAATTCAAAAAAACCCAGCTTAGACATATTCTTTTTCCTTATTTAAAAGAAAAGGGAATTACCATTCTAAATGCCACCCATGACCCCGAGGATGTACTATCTTTTGCAGACAGCATACTTATTTTAAGGGATGGTAAAATGACAGCCTACGACACTATTGAGCATTTGTACCAAAAACCAAAAGAAAAATATATTGCCTCACTTTTTGGTCAAGTAAACGAATTGCCCATCTCCCTTCTTAAAGAATATTTAGAGGTTGAAGCATCAATATTAATCTATCCACATGAATTACAAATTTCAAAAGATTCTGGCTTTGAAGTTTATGTGATCAACAATCATTTTAAAGGTGGTTACTATTTAATTGAGGCAGTAGCTGAAAATGGGCAAACTGTATTCTTTAAAAACCTTCATACACTTAAAGCTCATGCCAGAGTTTATCTTAATCTCTCACTACAATTGGTAAATAAAAGAATCAACATTAAATCGAAGTAGTATTTTGTCGAAAACTGCTAAATAGTAATACCATTTTCTTTTTTTTCTCCGTTAGCTTTTTAGAACCCCAAAATGCTATTAAAATGAAAATGTTAATCTTGCCCTTTTTTATATGCTTATTTCTGTTTCAAATCTCATGCTCTACAGAAAACGATGTTGATGAAGAAAGTCCTACGGAAGATTCCACTAATTCAGATGAAGACACCAATTCTGAGGATTCCAATAGTGGTGAAAATTCTGGAACAATAGAATTGACTGCTAGCCCAGATATTTTAACAAATGATGGTGAGGGAAGCCAATCTTGGAATGACGATGTTACGCTTACCGCTAAAAAAATAGATGGTTCTAATGGAAGGGTAGTTTATGAAAATCGTTTTACTGATGATGGTTTTGGTGTAGCCGGAGGTAGATGGGAACAGATTGATTATTATTACGAATATCAAGGTGAAATAGTTAAGGCCAGCGAACAATTGATTATCAATTTTAGCAGTCCTGTAAACAATGTAACAATACAGGTTGGGCAAATGGACCCAAGGGAAGGCAGACAGGCAAAAGAAGGGACATCTTGTGAAGATAACGACACAACTAGGGTGGATGAATCTGGAAAGTGGACTGCTTTCAATGCAGATAGAGAAGAAATTGGAAGCGGAATTCTTTTGGATGAATACTCCATTGAAGGAAAATTACCAGATTCTATGGGTTCCTACCGTTTTAAATTAGAAACAAAAAACATCTCTACCATTGTAATCGAGGCCACACAATGGGGTGGAGAAGAGAGGGGCTGCCCTACCTACAGGTCTAGCTATGCCAACCAGTCCCTAAATGACAGTGGCAATACAGAGAATAATTCAGAATTTAATTTAATGGCTTTAAGCTATCAAAAAAATTAACCTATTGTCTTGGTTATCTTTGTGTAAAACTATCTTTTGCAAAAAGAAGTCATCTTAAAGGAGCTTAAGTTTAAAGCTGTTCGCAGTAGCGGTGCCGGTGGCCAGCATGTTAATAAGGTCTCTTCAAAAGTTGAGCTCAGTTTTGATATTTTAAATTCTGAAGGTTTTTCTGAAATTGAAAAAGAACGGTTGTTTTTTAAACTAAAAAACCGCCTTGCTAAAGATGGAACTTTAGTTCTCCAATGTGATGAAGCCAGAAGTCAACATAAAAATAAAGCGCTAGTAATAAAACGTTTCTTTGAAGTACTAAAAAAGGCTTTGCACATTCCTAAAAGAAGGAAACCTACTAAGCCTTCTAAATCTTCAATTGAAAAGCGATTAAAATCTAAAAAAGCTGCTGCTTCAAAAAAAGCAAATCGGCAAAAGCCAAGTTTAGATTAACCCATTGTTGGGACTTCATAAAAATATTGGGCTTTTTTAATTTTTCCGTTTTCAACCTCATACATACACAATTCATCAAACGCCCATCTGCCTTGATTTTTAAAGGTGGCGTCCATGGACATTGGAACTACAAAATGGTTAGCTGCAACAACTGGCTCCCCCACAGATCCTCCGTGCATTTCTTCTATACCTTCTGCCCATTTAAGGTATCCATTCCAAATATTTTCTTTGCCCTTAGTTACTTTTTCACCGGGCATACCGTCCATTTCAATGCTTACCGCATCATCTGCATATAAATTATAGGCGTCCTCATACTTATTTTCTCTACAAAGAGATACCAGTTTGTTTGCTACTTCCTGTGTTGTCATGTTATTTTGTTTATTGATTAGATTTAAATATAAGAAAGAAAATAGCACTAAATTTTAAGAAAAAGTTAAATGAAGTTGACTATTACTAATTGATTTCCAGTATTTTATGTTCATTTCCATTAAACACAAATGTATCTCCTTGTGATTGCCCCATTAGCAATTTTCCTATTGGCGTGTTTGCCGAAATACAGTAAATAACATCACCCATATTTTCAAACTTCCCTGCTGAAATTGCAATGTAATATGTGCCATTTGTAGTACTCACCAAACTGCCTAAAGATGCAGAAGATGAAGTCTTAGTAACACTTACTTTTTGAAGTAATTCTAAAGTCTTTTCAGCCTCTAATAGTTGCTGCCCCAATTTCTCTCTTTCCAATTGGAGCATTGCCCGCCCAGTTTCATGTTTGTCTCCAGCACTACTTTTAGTTTCTGAGCTTAACGAATTTTGAACTTCTTGAATGTTATTTTTTATTCGTTCAAATCTGTCAAAAATATATTGCTCGCAAAATTGATATACTTGTTTTTTCATTTATGCTAACGCTGCTAATTCTTTTCCTACCAAACTTCCAATCGCAATACCCATCCCGCCCAAACGAACCCCACAAAATACATTATCAGAAACTTGTTTTATAATTGGTTTCTTTTTGTTTCCTATCCCCATAATTCCACTCCAGCTTCTATCCAGTTCAAAGTTTGTGTCAGGTAAAATTACTTCGTTTAACAATCTTATTAATTCATTTTGGACCAATGCAGTTTTTCCAAATTCATCCGTTTCTTCAGCTTTATAATCCAAATTTCTGCCACCACCGAAAAGAATACGATTGTCAACATTTCTAAAGTAATAGTATCCTTCATCAAAATGAAAAGTGCCTTTAATCTCTAGGTTTGGAATCGGTTTTGTTACTAAAACTTGGGCTCTTGCTGGCTTTACATTCTCATTTAAAAGTTGCGAAACAAAACCATTTGTGGTTATAAAAAGCTTTTGAGTTTTAAATTCTAACTGGTTGGTCTTAACTATAACTTCTTCTTTATCATTCCTAAAATCGTTAACGCTTACTCCATTTAAAATTGCTACTCCCTCTTTTTTGGCTAATCTTAAAAGACCTTCCATCATAGCACCAGTGTCTATTTGACCTTCGAATTTTTGAGTAATAAAAGAATTGTTTACTCCCTTGAACCCAAATTTGTTTTCTGTAATATTAAATGCTTCTTCTTTAAAAACAGAAAGCAAGAGCTTATTTAGCATTGGTAGTTTATCACAACAAGTGTAAAATAATGCTTTATCCTTTTCTAGAAACAGTTCATGGCCACCATTTTGTTCAAAATTAAGAGTTCTATCTCCTATTAGTCCTCTAAGCTCTTGAATACCTTTCCAACGTTGTTGTACAAGTCTTAGGACTTCTTCTTTGTTATGGGCTTTTAAATCAGAAAGTAATTCAGAAGCACTTCCAAAACATGCAAAGCCGGCATTCTTAGTACTCGCTCCTTGGGGGAGTATTCCCTTTTCTATTATTAGGATTTTGGCTTTAGGGAATCTTTTCCTTAATTGAAGAGCTGTGGTCAAACCCACAATACCACTCCCAACAATGGTGAAATCAATGTTGGAGAGCCATGTTTTATATTCCCAATAACTTAATTCCATAAAAACATAAACCCCGATAAATCGGGGTTTATTTTAGTAATCATATTTTTCATCCATTTCAAAATCTTCCATGAACTTAGTAGTGTAGTTGCCAGCTAAATAATCTGGATGATCCATCAATTGTCTATGAAATGGTATCGTAGTCTTAACCCCTTCTATCACAAATTCATCTAAAGCACGTCTCATTTTATTAATGGCTTCTTCACGAGTTTGTGCCGTGGTAATTAATTTGGCCACCATAGAATCATAGTTAGGTGGTATAATATAACCTCCGTAAACATGTGTGTCCAAACGAATACCATGCCCCCCAGGGGTATGCAATGTAGTTATTTTGCCAGGAGAAGGTCTAAAGTTGTTGTATGGGTCTTCTGCATTGACCCTACACTCAATAGAATGCAGCTTGGGAATATAATTTTTACCTGAAATTGGTACTCCAGCCGCCACTAAAATCTGCTCACGAATCAAATCATAGTCCACTACCTGTTCTGTAATTGGATGCTCTACTTGAATACGGGTATTCATTTCCATAAAATAGAACTTTCGGTGCTTATCCACTAAAAATTCTACTGTCCCCGCTCCTTCGTACTTTATATATTCTGCAGCTTTTATTGCAGCTTTACCCATGGCATCCCTTAATTTATCTGTCATAAAGGGAGATGGTGTCTCTTCTGTTAGTTTCTGATGCCTTCTTTGAACAGAACAGTCACGTTCCGAAAGGTGACAAGCTTTTCCATATTGGTCACCGACCACTTGAATTTCTATATGGCGTGGCTCTTCGATAAGTTTTTCCATATACATTGCTCCATTACCAAAAGCAGCAGATGCTTCTTGGACAGCACTATTGTATAGCTCTTCCATCTCATCTTCGCTCCATACAGCACGCATACCTTTTCCACCGCCACCAGCGGTAGCTTTTATCATTACAGGGTAGCCCATTTTTTTAGCCGTCTTTTTGGCGTCCTTCACATCTTTAAGAAGTCCGTCTGAGCCTGGTACGCAGGGAACTCCTGCTTTTTTCATGGTTTCCTTTGCAGTAGCTTTATCTCCCATTCTATCTATCTGTTCGCCTGAAGCCCCAATAAATTTAATTTGGTGCTCTGCACAAATCTTAGAGAATTTAGAATTCTCTGAAAGAAACCCATAACCAGGGTGAATAGCATCCGCATTGGTGATTTCAGCGGCAGCTATAATATTTGGAATTTTCAAGTATGATTCACTACTGGGAGCTGGACCTATACAAACCGCTTCATCCGCAAAGCGCACATGCAAACTTTCCTCATCAGCTTTGGAGTAAACAGCAACAGTTTTAATGCCCATCTCTTTGCACGTTCGTATAACGCGAAGTGCGATTTCTCCCCTATTGGCAATCAATATTTTTTTGAACATGTTCTTTTAGTTTAAGAGTTTACGGTTTAGCAGTTTATTTGTTTAAAAGCATTTGCTTTAAACTTTAAACTTCAAACTTCTAAACTTAAAATTATGATGGGTCAACCAAGAATAATGGTTGGTCAAATTCTACCGGTGAGGAATCATCGACTAAAATTTTAACGATTTTTCCTGAAACCTCAGATTCAATATCATTGAAAAGCTTCATAGCTTCAATAACACAAAGTACATCCCCTTTTTGTATTTCTTTACCAACCTCAACAAAGTTTGGTTTGTCTGGTGCAGGCTTCCTATAAAAAGTACCTATTATAGGAGATTTGATAGTGATGTATTTAGAGTCATCTTCTGAAGTTTCTGCGGCTGGAGCAGGGGCAGCAGCTTCTGTAGGGGCAGCAGGAGCAGGGGCAGCAGCAACAGGGGCTTGTGCCATAGGTATTTGCTGAACAATTGTTGTCTCTGGAGAGTTGGATTGATCACCAGTACGGATAGTAATCTTAATATCCTCCATTTCCAACTTCACTTCACTTGCGCCAGATTTGGCCACAAACTTGATCAAGCTTTGAATTTCTTTAATATCCATTGAATTTGATTTAGTTATTCTATATTAGTTATATGCCCACCTTAAATAAATTGACCCCCAAGTAAATCCGCCTCCAAATGCAGCAAAAACAAGGTTGTCCCCTTTTTTTAGTTGGTCCTCATAGTCTGCTAATAAAAGTGGTAAAGTAGCAGAAGTAGTATTTCCATAACGATGAATATTCATCATGACCTTATCTTCAGCCACTCCCATTCTATTTGCAGTAGCATCAATAATTCTTTTATTTGCTTGATGGGGAACTAACCAATTTACATCATCATGTGAAAGGTTATTCCGCTCCATGATTTTAGCAGAAACATCTGCCATATTGGAAACTGCAAATTTGAATACCGACTTACCATCTTGAAAAACATAATGCTGTTTGTTCTTTACCGTCTCCTCAGAAGCAGGTAAAATTGAACCCCCTGCATCCATTTTCAAGAAATTTCTACCAATTCCATCTGATCTTAAATATTCATCTTTCAGCCCTAATCCCTCATCATTAGGCTCAAAAAGTACGGCTCCTGCGCCATCACCAAAAATGATACACGTAGTTCTATCCGTGTAATCAATAATGGACGACATTTTATCTGCTCCAATTAATAAAACTTTCTTGTAACGACCAGATTCAATGTAACTGGAAGCCGTTGACATGCCGTATAAAAAACTGGAACATGCGGCTTGCAAATCATATGAAAATGCATTGGTTGCCCCTACTTTGGAAGCTACGTAAGCTGCTGTTGATGCTACCATCATATCCGGCGTAGCGGTTGCCACTAGGACCAAATCGATTTCTGATGGGTCAAGATTTGTTTTTTGAATTAAATCTTCTGCAGCTTTTATGGCAAGATAAGAGGTTCCTTCGCCTTCTTTCTTTAAGATTCTTCTCTCTTTTATACCGGTTCTGCTGGTAATCCATTCATCATTGGTATCCACCATTGTTTCCAATAGTTCATTGGTAAGAATGAAGTCTGGAACATATGCTCCTACAGCGGTAATCGCTGCTGTTTTTTTTGTCATGCTAGTGTCCGTTTTTTGTCAAAAAAGATAAAAATTGACCAAAAAGTGGTGAAAAATAGTGATTTTTCGCGACTTTTTATGCCAAAACTGGTCGCTTTTAAAAAATCAATTAAACCCATAAAAAAACTCCCAACATAAAAGTCAGGAGTTAATAAATCTCTTAAAACGACAAATTAAGCCGCTGTTTCTTCTTCTGTTTTATCAACTAAAACTTGACCTCTGTAATACAATTTACCTTCGTGCCAGTGAGCTCTGTGGTATAAGTGCATTTCTCCAGTTGAAGAGTCCTTAGCAATTGTAG
This sequence comes from Croceitalea sp. MTPC6, assembly GCF_036985525.1. NCBI lineage: Bacteria > Pseudomonadati > Bacteroidota > Flavobacteriia > Flavobacteriales > Flavobacteriaceae > Croceitalea > Croceitalea sp. MTPC6. Next base: position 26,902 of record NZ_BTGR01000002.1, on the reverse strand, counting down.
GAGCAACCGCTTTATAATGCGTACGTCTCTTGTCTCTTCTAGTTTTTGATATTTTTCTTTTAGGATGTGCCATCGTTGCCTATTTATCCGTTAATAATTTTTTTAATACGTTCCACCTAGGGTCTATATCTTCTTTTTCTTTCTTTGTTTCTTTTGGTTCTAACTCTTCTAGCATGTCCAATGCTTCAGATTTTAAAGTTCCGTCGAGCACGCCTGGGTGCACTCTTTTTTGCGGAACTGCCAAAACCAGCATTTCATAAACATATTGAGCAATATTAAATTGATGTTCCCCATGGGGCAATATCAAAATCTCATCATCTTCATCATTATACTCCTCCCCAAACTTAACCACCAACTGTAAATCAGAACTAATTTCTTGATTGTAGGGTTCACTGGTTAAATCACAATCGACATTTACGCTACCAGATGCTTTGATGTCCAATTCCATCATGGTGTTCATCTTGTTCAAAGCAGCTTTTAAGTCAATTGCTACAGCGTTAAACTCTTGATAGCCAAAAGATTCAAAGAACTTGTTGTCAATCGTGTACTCAAACTCGTGTTTTCCTAACTTCAATCCTGAAAAAGGAATAAAAAACTCCTTCAACTCCATCTTTTTAACTCGTAAGGTTTGTGTACCAGCCCATAAGGCGGGTGCAAAGATACTATTTATTTGCAAAAAGCCAATCTTTAGCTAAAAATATAATGCTCTTTTACGCAGAGCGTTTTACTTTTTGTTTTTGAAGGGGGTTTTTCGTCAACTCTTCATACTCTTTTCTATTTCTGAAGATGCGTATTGCTGCAAAAACAGCTTCTTTAAAAGAGCTTTCATCTGCCTTTCCCTGACCTGCAATTTCGTAAGCCGTACCATGGTCTGGAGAGGTCCTAACTTTAGATAGACCAGCCGTAAAATTTACTCCCTTACCAAAAGAAAGTGTTTTAAAGGGGATGAGTCCTTGATCATGGTAAGCTGCCAAAATAGCATCAAATTTCTGATGTCCGTTTGAGCCAAAAAAACTATCTGCCGAATAAGGACCATAAACCAGACTGCCTTCATTAAACATTTTTTGGATTATTGGCTTCATAATTTTCTCATCTTCCTCTCCAATTGTACCGTTATCCCCACTATGTGGATTTATCCCGAGCATTGCTATTTTGGGCCGTCGGATACCAAAATCCATTTGGAGCGATTTGGACATGGTCATCACTTTATCCTTGATTAGTTTTGAAGTAATGGCATTAGCAACATCCTTTACGGCTATATGATCAGTTAATAGCCCTACCCTAAGCTCGTCCGTTACCATAAACATGAGGCTCTCCCCATTGAGTTCTTGGGCCAAATAATCCGTATGTCCAGGAAATTTAAAATCCTCAGCTTGAATATTGTTTTTGTTTATTGGTGCGGTAACCAACACATCAATACTGTTGTTTTTTAATGCATCAACAGCTGCTCTAAGCGATTTAATTGCGTATTTTCCTCCTTCTTCAGTGGCTTTTCCAAATTCAGTTTTTGGTGTTTCTTTCCAAACATTCACCACATTGATTTTTCCATCTATAGCTTTACTGGCATCGTGGATTCCATTAAAGCTCATTTCAATATTCAGTGTCTGTTTTTGATGGGATATCGTTTTGTTGGAAGCAAACAAAACAGGTGTGCAAAAATCCAGCATCCTATTGTCTTCAAAAGTTTTTAACGCTACTTCACAACCTATTCCATTTAAATCCCCAACCGAAATGCCCAAGCGTATTTTTTTTCTTCCTTCCATAAAATCTGTGTTCGAATAGCTACTTTTACACTACAAAGCTAGGTAATTTATATAAAGACATGTTCACAGGTATTATTGAGACTTTAGGAGAGGTAAAACACTTAGAGAAAGAAGGCGAGAACCTTCATATCACAATAAGCTCCAAACTAACTGCAGAGCTTAAAATAGACCAAAGTGTTGCTCATAACGGGGTTTGCCTAACAGTTGTGGCTATTGAAAATGATACCTATACTGTTACTGCCATTCAAGAAACCTTAGCCAAAACAAGCCTTGGAGAATTAAAGATTGGAGATAAAGTGAATCTGGAACGAGCCATGGTTTTAGGGGCTCGTTTAGATGGCCATATTGTACAAGGGCACGTAGATCAGACAGCAACTTGCCAAAGCGTTGAAGAAAAAGATGGTAGTTGGATTTTTACCTTTACCTATGATGTAAGCCTAAATAATGTAACCATAGAAAAAGGCTCTATAACCATTGATGGGACTAGTCTCACTGTTGTGGATTCAAAAAAAGATTCTTTTAGTGTGGCCATCATACCCTACACTTATGAGCATACAAGATTCAATACCTATGAAAAGGGAGCAACGGTAAATTTAGAGTTTGATGTTATTGGGAAGTATGTAGCTAGATTAATGGACTTGAAAGATTAAACCTTTATAAAAATCTTGCGTTTATATAGCACATAGGCCAACAAGCAATAAAAGGCAACAACACTTAGTCCATAAAGCAAAGAAGAAAGTTCTAAAGACATAAAATCCTTTACATATACGTTTTGGAATAACCAACCATGCAATGAGGTTTCTCCAACCTTAATCATACCCATTATTTTACTAATAAAACTTGACAAAAAGTATAGTACAATCGCATTTGCACCAGCATATCTAAAGATACTGCCAAATTTGATTTTCTTACTATCGGTTAAATAGTAGATTAAAGCCAAAACCACATTTGCCCAACCTGCCGTTACCAATACAAAACTACTGGTCCAAAGTGCTTTGTTTATTGGAAAAACGAAATCCCATAAATGACCCAACAATAACAAAGAGCCTCCTAAACCAAAAAGAATCGTTGCTTTTTTCTTTTGTTTTGAAGTTAAAATAAGTCCAGTGAATATGCCCAATAAAGAGCTTACAATTGATGGTATTGTACTCAACAATCCTTCAGGGTCATAGTCTGGCTTGTAGTTGTGGGTTCCAAATACTTTTACATCTAACCAATTTGCAAAATTATTTGGAGCACGGTCCAATGTGGATTCTATTCCGTTAACTGGAACCAATGTCATTAACAACCAATACCCTATTAAAAGTAGTACAGAAACTCCGATAAGTTTTTTCCAATCCAAGTTTATAAAGAGAATTGCTACAAAAAAGAAAACTACGCCTATTCTTTGCAAAACTCCAGGGAATCGAATCTCGGAAAACTCTTTTATAAATGGAAAACTTAATGTGAAAGCTCCCAAAAACAGACCCAAGCCTATCAACTTTAGACTTCTTATAGTAATTTTTTTATAAGTGCCCGAATTGATTGTTTTATTTTGATATGCAAAGACAATAGATGTCCCAACGATAAAAAGAAAGAACGGGAAAACTAAGTCCGTTGGTGTATAACCGTGCCATTTAGCATGTAAGAAAGGTGAATATACATTTGACCATGTTCCAGGAGTATTTACCAAAATCATTAAAACAATGGTCATTCCCCTAAAAATATCAACCGATAGTATCCTGTTTTTCATCGTTTCTGGTTATAAAATGTTTTCTTTCATCTTGCCCCAAGCGCGTATAAGTAAAAAGCCAGCTACAAGAGCTACACCAGTAAGAACCAAGGCTAATTTAGTTTCTCCATATATCCAATACCCGGTTGCAAACATAATAGTGTAAATTAAAACAACTCCCAATAGCATTGCGCCAATACCAGATGGCACACTCCATTTTTCATTCGAGCTTGCTATCTCAACACCGTCTTCTTTCGCTTCATTAACAATTTTGGCCCATCCAGGACCACCTGGCTGTATTTTTCTATAAAAACTTTGAAGCACTTCTTTGCTTTCAGGTTTTGTAAGAAAAGTGGTTGTTACCCAAACAACTGTCGTTAAAAATACTGCTGTTGGTATTTGCAACCAGCTCGGGAATAATCCGTCGTCAATTCCAAAAAAATATGCTCCAATAGGTGTTAGCTTTAATAAAATTGAAATAATCCCTGAAGAGAACATAGCAGAAATTTCACTCCAAGCATTTATACGCCACCAAAACCACCGTAAAATAAAAATTAGTCCTGTACCTGCTCCGAATAAGATTATAATATCAAATAACTGTTTGGCATCTTTTAGAACTAGTGCAAAAAGTGCACTAAAAACCATTAGTGCAACTGTAGAAATTCTTCCAACAGATACTAGTTCTTTTTCCGATGCTTTTTTCTTTTGTTGCTTATAAAAATCATTAACGATATACGAAGAGCCCCAATTAAGGTGTGTTGATATAGTGCTCATATAAGCTGCTACCAATGATGCGAGCACCAATCCCAATAATCCGCTTGGCAGTTTTGCTAACATCGCTGGATATGCCAAATCATGGCCTAGTTTGTCTTCGGTCACGTTGGGAAACGCTTCTTGTATGCTAGCTAAATCTGGAAAAACCACTAATGATGCCAATGCCACCAAAATCCAAGGCCATGGACGTAGCGCATAGTGCATGATATTGAAAAAGAAAGTGGCTCCAATTGCGTGGTTTTCATCTTTTGCCGCTAGCATCCGTTGTGCAATGTAGCCTCCTCCTCCTGGTTCAGAACCCGGAAACCATGAACTCCACCATTGCACCGCTAAAGGAATTACCAGTAAAGTAATAATGGCTTCTTTATTTCCAAAATCTGGTAGTATAGATAATTTATCTGTTACATTTTCATTGGTGACCAATGCTTCTATACCTCCAACTTCAGGAATATTTACCAAGTATACCGCAGCCCCTATGGCACCCCCCATTGCAACAAAAAATAATAGGAAATCTGTGTAAACTACACCTTTAAAACCACCTAAAGCACTAAAAACTACGGTGACTAAACCTGCGCTTATTACCGTTTGCCATGGCTCTAAGCCCAACATAATACCTCCTATTTTTATAGCCGCAAGCGTAACACCCGCCATGGCAAAAATGTTGAAAACTACCCCCAAATAAACAGCTCTAAATTTTCTTAGAAATCTTGCTGGAGCTCCACCAAACCTTAATTCATAAAATTCAATATCCGTATTAACACCAGATTTTCTCCAAAGCTTAGCATAAATAAATACAGTAAGTAAACCCGTAATCAAAAATGCCCACCATTCCCAGTTGCCAGAAACCCCATTTAGTCTAACTAAATTGGTCACAAAATTAGGGGTGTCCGTAGAGAAGGTGGTAGCAACCATTGAAACACCTAAAAGCCACCAAGGCATTGTCCTACCCGATAAAAAATATTCCGAAGAGCTTTTTCCTGATTTTTTTGAAACGTAAATGCCTATAAAAAGTACAATTGCAAAGAACCCAAAAATGAGTACATAGTCTAGGGTTTGTAAATCCATAATTTGGTATTGGTTGATTTTTAAAGATATAGTTTTTTAGAATAGTTTTACTTTTGATTCGCTCAACCTCAACTGCGCCCCTACTAACAACATTGGAAATTACTATTACAGCATGGATATTGAAATTTCTCTTTTAGGGTGGGTGTTAGCAGCAATAGCTTCCTTTCTTTTAGGAATTTCAAAAGCTGGTCTCAAAGGGCTTTCCATTTTCAATGTAACCTTAATGGCTATTGCCTTTGGTGCAAAGCAATCAACAGGCTTAATTATGCCCTTGCTTTTAGTGGGAGATGTATTCGCTGTCATATACTACAATAGACACACTCAGTGGAAGTATATTATCAAGTTTTTACCTTGGATGTTATCTGGTATCCTAATTGGTGTTTTTCTAGGCAAGGATTTGCCTGAAAAGCAATTTAAAATAGGAATGGTCATCGTGATATTAATCAGTCTGGGGATTCTTGTTTTCTGGGAAAGGCGAAAATCCAAATCAGTTCCTAATCATTGGGCATTTGCTGGCAGCACAGGCATTTTAGCTGGGATATGCACTATGATAGGTAATCTTGCAGGCGCTTTTACCAATCTTTTCTTTCTGGCGATGCGTTTACAAAAAAACGAATTTGTGGGAACAGCCGCTTGGCTATTTTTAATTACCAATCTTTTTAAACTCCCTTTTCATTTATTTGTTTGGGAAACAATTTCTGTTGAAACGCTAACCATAAATTTAAAACTGGTTCCAGCAATATTATTAGGTCTTTTTACTGGAATAAGATTGGTAAAACTGATAAATGAAAAGCAATACCGTGTTTTTATTTTGATAGTTACAGCTATCGGTGCGGTTACAATTCTATTTAAATAGCTCACTAATTTTCAACTATTTAGCAACTTTTTTGTACATTTAATAAAAATGAAATCATGAAAAAAATACTTGTTCTTTTTATATTATTTGCGTTTGTTTCATGCAAGTCTACAAACGACTCTGTGAATGTCTATAAAGCTGAGCGTGAGGGCGTAGGAAATACTCAGGTTTCGCTGTTAAATATGATTAGAAAAGTTCCGGGGGTTATTTTAAGAGGGAACACCCCTGTTTTAAGGGGTACTGCAAACTCCGTGAATACCCCTGTTGCTGAGCCATTATATATTTTGAATGATTATATCGTGGGGCAATCTTTCACCTCTTTAGACCAATTGATAGATGTATCGGTGGTAAAGAAAATATCTGTTCTAGATTTATCTAATGCCGCAATTTATGGTTCAAGAGCCGCAAACGGTGTTATTGTTGTAGAGACCTTCTAAAAATTTGGTTAGAAATACAAGAGCGGACTTATTGCTTCTTTAGCAATGGTACAGTGCGTGCCATGTAATTAGCACATCATATGCATTGGTTTAAAGACCTGTTTCTCCATGCTACAATCAAGCCCGAAATAATTAAAAATAAGGTCTTTGGCTTCTTTAGTAGGCTTGTTAGCAGTTCTTTATATTTGTTAAGGATTTGTTAATCTAAATTTTTTGAATTACTTTAGTTAACTAACTTAACTATAATTAAATGAAAACCTCTGATAAATTACTTCCGACGAGAATCTTAATTTGGTCTCTTATCATTGGCTGCATGGTTGTAGGTTATACCGTTTACACACAATATTCTTCTGAAATCAGCCAAGAGGTTACCGATGCAATTGTAGGGGCTTTACCAGACTTGGATAATGCTGTTGCTAAGCTTTAAGGGGTTAATTCCTAATTAAGTCTATTTTAAAGTTGTAAAACAAAAAAGCCCTAGCTTTCGCTAAGACTTTTTATCCACTTTCGTGGTCCCACCTGGGCTCGAACCAGGGACCAACTGATTATGAGCGCAAAAAAATTGCTTTTCATTTGGTTTCAATATCCTTCTTTCTTACTGATTTTCAGTATTTTATGAAAATTTTCTTGGCAACGCTTTGCATTTTACTTAACTTTAATTAACCAGTTGTTGTACTATAGTTGTACTCATTTTTTAATCTATGGCAAGCGTAAAAACAGTCTTAAGAAAAACGATATTGGCAGATGGCACCCACCCAATTTACCTTCGGGTTACCATGCATAGGCGTACAAAATATTTCAAGACACTGTATAATGTCAATAAAGATAATTGGAACAAAGAACTGGGTAATTTCAACAAACGCAACCCCAACTATATCCAATTTAACCGCCTTCTTTTAAACCTGAGAGATAGAGCACTTCGAATTTTATCCGAACTGCAGATAGATGATCCAGATTTTACCTTAGAAGATTTTGAAAAACAGTTCCGTATTATCAATAATCCCGAGAGCCATAATTTTTTCAGGTTCTGGGAGGAAATCATCGGAGAACAACTAGATGCTGGGAGAACCGGTACCGCTAGGGCAAATACTTGTACGTATCATTCTTTTAAGTCATTTCATAAACATACACGGCTTAGCTTTCGCGAACTTACTCCTAGGCTTTTACACAAATATGAAGTTTATCTGCGCACAAGAGGGGGAACCGATGGAGGTATCGGTGTGCGCATGCGCTCAATCAGAGCTATATATAATCAGGGAATAAACAGAGGTCTTGTTAAAGAAAAATACTATCCTTTTAAAAAATATAAAATTTCACGGTTTAAAAGTAGCGGCTTTAAACGTGCATTAACCATGCAAGAAGTTTTTCGCATTGTTAATCTAGACCTTACCGACCATCCTTTTTTAATTAATAGCAGAAATTATTTTGTGTTTAGCTTTTACACTCGAGGAATGAACTTCGCTGATATGATGAAGCTTCGTTGGGCGGACATTAGTAATAATAGAATCTACTATACTAGGTCAAAAACGCGAAGTAATTTTATCATTAAAATTCTACCTCCCATAAAGGAAATTTTGGACTACTATAAAGAAAATGATAATGGATTGCCTTATGTATTCCCTTTAATTGTTAATGCCGAATATACCCCAGCACAATTAGAAAACAGGAAACATAAAACCATTCAACGCTATAATAAAGAACTAAAAGAAATTGGAAAGCTATGCGGAATTGTAGGGAAACCTATGAGCAGTTATGTGGCAAGACATAGTTATGCAAATTGCCTAAAACAAAAAGGTGTGCCCACTGATATTATAAGTGAATCAATGGGACATCAAAATTTAGTGATTACACAAACCTATCTTAAGGCTTTGGACAGCTCTCATCTAGATAATGCAATGGAAGTTTTACTTCAGCCAAAGCGAACCATATATCCAAATCTTAGAATTTGTTGAGCTTAATTATACTCTTTTTAGATAAAGAATTCTATTAGATTATAAAAGCTTATCTCTTTAACCAAAGTTTTTGACATTAAGAATATCAGAAAAAAATTTAGTCTTATTTCTATTAAATTGGTGTTATTAATCCAAAACATAACGCTAAGCAGTTAAAGAAAAATTCCTGAAACTTATCCTTTCTTATAAGTTGGTATTAAATTTTTCAAGTCTCATTTTAAATAACGAAACATGTATGGCTACTTTTATGCAATGAAGAGACGCACATTTTCAAAAAAGCTAATGGCTTCAATTATGAGCTTTGCTCTATTAGAATCCATTTTCAAGACTGAGGCAACTGGGAAAACTATCTCGCCACTTGTCAAGCACTGGGCGATTCTTCTTAATGAATATTGTAATGATTTAAAGACCGAAACAATTACACAAGTAGAGTGGCAATTTTTGGTATCGGAACTTTTTCGAAGCATTGAGCTAGAAGAGATTTTGAAATTTATTGATACTGAAAAGTTGTTTAAGAATTTCGACTTTCCAGATTTAGGAACAGGAAACAAATATGTTATGTTTCCTAGATTAGAGGGGCTACCTGAGAATACGACCTATATCAAAAAGATATTTGGAATGAAAAAAGGCCGTGCAATAATTCCACATGGGCATAGTAATATGACTTCTTCGCACCTGATTTTGTCAGGTGAAATGCATCTTAGGAACTATAACACTCTAGAAAAGCAAGACAATCATCTAATAATTAATAAAACAGTAGATAAAATTATAAAACCAAGTGAGTGTTCGACCATTTCGGATGATAAAGATAACGTTCATTGGTTTATAGCAAATTCTGAAACAGCTTTCACTTTTGACGTGATTATGCTAGATCTAAACCAAGAGCATTACGACATTTATAATTTGGACATTTATGAAGGTCAGAAGTTAAATAAGGATAATCTGCGAGTACCTATATTAGATGTTGGTATGGCACTTAAGAAATATGGAAAGACGCACCATGACTAACCTTCAAAAATGAAACAACTTTTATCCCATCAAGCTACAATTCTTCCAGTTTCAAATGTTGAAAACAGCATTATCTACTATACCACAAAATTGGGTTTTACTTGCTCTTTTAAATGGGAAATACCAGCAAGTTATGCTGTGTTAAAAAGAGATGGAATCACCATAAACTTGACTTTAGAAGAAAAAATAAAAGATTTGGAAAATGCCTCGATTTGTATTTTTTGCCATGATGTTATAACCGTTTATGAAGAGTATTTAAAGAAAGGTGTTGCTTTTGCAGAGCAACTGAATTCCACGGATTATAGCATGAATGAATTTGTGATTGTAGATATAGACAATAATAAAATAATATTTGGTCAAGGCAAAGATGATAGCTAATGATAATTCCCCTAATAATCCTTATCAAAGCCTCATTGTAATATGTTAATTGCTTTGGGGCTTATTTTTTAAAATACTGACACACTTTTCTTGAATACACTATCATTTGACCGATAAAATTATAAACTAATTATAAAACAGTTACTACAAGCAAATTTTATTAATTTACATAATTATTAGATTTGAAATTCGATTTATACAATATACTTCTACTTTTTGCTTCATTTAGTGCTGGCAACATAGGATTATACTACCTAGTTAGAGCAATTAGGGAAAAGAAGCGGTTGTATCTTCCACTTTCATTATTAATTGTTTCGCTATGCGTGTTTTTCGCTTTTTTTGAGCTTAATGCGCTATATCTCGACTATCCACACTTAATGTGGTTAACAGGGCCCTTACTTTTTGCCATTGGGCCGTTGTTTTATTTACAAGTAAAGTCTAAAGTATCCTGGTTGGATTTGTTGCACTTTTGGTTAGTGCCACCCATCTATATGAGACTTATGCCTTTTTACATCGAGTCCAGGGCAGATAAAATAGAAATCTTACAACAATATTTTGCCAACCCTGAACCAGGTTTGGGTGACTTTAGGCTTTATTTATATGTATTTCATATCGGCTTATACACTTTGCTTGGATTCAACGTATTGAAAAAGCGGCATAAAGAAATGGCCGAAACAGAATCAGATTATGCGTTATTGTATAAAAACAAGAGGCTTCAGGCGCTCTATCTGTTAATTACGGCTTTTGCATTTTTAAATTGCATCAGCTATTTCTTTTTTGATAACTACGGTCTAAGAGGAAATGCTGCTTTCGCATATTCGTTGTTGTTGTTTGTGTTACTTATTCTGTTTCTTCAGCTGTATTTCACCGCAAGCGGTCTGTCAACTAGTGACAGTCAAAACATACAGCCCTCAACAGAAGAGAATCAAGAAAATGATTTAGAGAAAGAGCAGTATCACAAATCCATTATAGAAAAGCTTGATTCGTGTATGAATGCTGAAAAACTCTATCGGAACCAAGACCTAAAGCTTCCAGATGTGGCTAAGTTCATAGATATTTCCCTTCACGATATATCAGCTGCCATTAATTCCCAAAAAAAGATGAATTTCTTCGATTATGTAAATAGGTTCAGAATTGAAGAGCTAAAAACTACACTTTTGTCAAATGAAAATAACAACCTAACACTTTTTGCCATTGGGGAAAAGGCTGGTTTTAAAAGTAATAGTTCTTTCTACAGGGTCTTTAAAAAATACACAGGAATAACACCAAAACAATATATTGATAAGTATTCTAAGAAAGATTGATTCTTAACCAAGTATAATTAGTACATCTAGATTTCCATAAAAACATTAGTGCCAGTATCATTTGAGTTTTCTGTTTGCATTTTAAAGCTTTCAGTCATCATTATTTTGCTTGTATTGGGATCTTTCGAAAGCCTGCATTTTGATATACCGTGGTCTGTTTCACCTGTTATTCTAAGCTGGCAATAACTAAATTTTAAAATAGAATCTTCTAGTAAACCTACTAGATATCCCTTTTTAATTTTTCCACCAAAATAGCTAGCGTCTACTGTTTTACCGCTTTGTTTGAAATGGAAAATAGTCTCTTGATTTACTATCCCATCTTTAGCCGTTTTAGTTACATTCATCTTTATGTTGTTCAACATCACCTATTGTTTAAAAATTATGCCCCCATAAAATCTTCTAAAAATGAAAGTGTATCTATGATACCGTGAGCAATAATCAAAGGCCAAAGATTCCTGCCAAACCTTATGTAAAGAATACCCAGAACAATGGCAACCGTAAAGATGGTAAGACCGCCAACGATTCCCCTGTTGTAGAAATGGACCAGCCCAAATAGAAATGCCTGTGCAATAATGGCCAAGACTGTTGCCCACTTACTACGGTCAAAAAGTTTTTCAAAATTATTGAGTAGAAATCCCCTAAAAATCATTTCTTCAAAAAAGCCACCAACGACCCACCCAATGACGACCCACATCACGAACATTGGAATGTTACCTTCCATACCTTCAAACCTAGTCTGGGCAATTGCGTTGCTATCAAACAAAGAACCGAATACCTTACTGGCCAATACACCCGCTGCAATAGTAAGAACCATAACCAAGAGTACTTTCCAAAGCAGTCTTAGCGGTTTTTTCGGCTTTAAAAGGCCATACTCAGACCATTGCTGTTTTGAACTTTTGATAAGCACTGTACAAAGTATGATTAGTATAGTAGCTGTTATAGGGCCTGAGTAATCGGGTAAAAACTGATAGGTCAACCTGTTTAGAAAGCAGCCAGAGAGTACTACAATCCATAAATTCAAGGATGCTTTATTCTGTGTGTTTAGCATAATAGTTTAATTTACAGGCTTCAACTTTTGTAATGTCTTATTGGTAAAAAATAAACCTACAGTTATTCCCAATATGACAAGGTTTACTATAATAAAATGGTTTTCATCATTTACAAAATGCGTAATTATTGCCCCAAGCATTAAGAGTGCCAGCATAAACAATCCCATTTTTATGTTTTTGAATAGTAGAAACACTATCAGCAATTCATATAAAGCAATTGAATACATAATGAAATAAGGGAAGCCCCAATTAGCTGCATTTTCGAGATGTGCTTCAATCTTAAAAAACTTACCAATGGCTGATGCCAAAAGAATCAGGCAAAGTAGCCCTAATTGTAACCAAAATAGAACTTTGAAAATCATTTTTTTCTTCATAATTATTTATTTTAAAATGAGTAAAAGTGTGGTTCGTAATCCCTAGAGGACGAATCAACAATTTTTCTTATTTGTCTTGATTGATAGTCTAGGTAAATGATGTCCCAATCATTATGATTCTTCTCTTCTGAAGCATAGAGAATACCCTTGACCCCTTTTTTATCATAGACGTAACACGGTTTAAAACCATCACCACTAAAGTTGGTCAGTTGTTTTTGATTAGTACCATCGCGGTTCATTTCCCAGATTTCAGAACGACCTGTCCGCTCTGAATGAAAGAGAATTTTATCCCCTTTTTTATTGAACGTAGCCCAACCGTCACGTCCTTTGGCTTGGGTGAGTTGAGTGACTTTTTTAGTCTTAACGTCTATCTTAAAGACTTCTTCGTTTCCATTTTTTTCACCACTATATACTACATATTTTCCGTCTTTTGAAAATGATGGCCGCCAGTCGTCATAATCATTATCCGTAAGCTGTTCAACCTTTCCGGTCTTTAAATTCTGAATGAAAATTTCATCGTCACCATTTCCTTCCCTGTTCGAATAAAATACCAGACTTTTACCATCGGGTGACCAGTTTCCACCGCCTTCATTGAAATTGTTGTTCGAGAAATTCTGCTCATTGCTGCCGTCTATCTCAATGGTATAGATTTGATACTTTCCGTCTCTTTCTGATTCAAAGGCAATGGTTTTGCCATCTGGCGATAGTTTGGGCCTTCTATTATCGTCCTTAAACGTTAGCTGTTTAATGTTACCATTATTGAAAGTATAAATCTGACTGTACCCTGTTTGCTTTGAGACAAAGACAAATTTATCAATTGGGTTTTGACCGAATATTGATAATGTACTTGCAAGTGTAACTGCTAATGGAAATATTTTCATAGCTAACAAACATCGTGTTTTTTGTAGCTGCTTTTTGTCCCATTGCGCAAAGCTTTATTTCAACTTATAAGATGACATTAAACCCTCTTACTTAAATGGGGCATCATTATCTAACTACTCTATTTTTGAGCCTCAAACAATTTTAGAATATGAAACACATAAAGACCTTACTGAGACTTTTTGTTATTCTTTTTTCCTCTTCAATGGTATTTGCCCAATCTGAAGGACTTAAGAAAATTGATTTTTTTATTGGCGAATGGGCAATTGAGTCGGTTGATATACGTACTGATGGCAGCTTTAAAAAGGGTAGGGCAAAATCTCAGGTTAAATACATATTGGACGGTTACGCAATGCAAGATGATTATTTGACACTTGATGAAAATGACAACATCGTTTTCCGGGGGACTAGTATTAGAAGTTACAATCCAGGGTCTGGAAAATTCCAAATCGTGTGGATAATGCCAGGGTATAAAGGCTTAACGGATATTGTTGCTGAATGGAAAGATGGAAAATTGATAAGTACTGGAAAAGGGTATGATTACCAAGGCGGTTTCTTGGAACGCTTTGAATACTATGACATTCAAAAAGACTCTTATAAATTTAAAATGGACAGGTCTTATAACAATGGAAAGACTTGGATAGAAAAGTTTGCCCGTTTTACTGCAACCAGAATTAAATAAAAAATGAACTAAAATGATTGTAAAATTAAAAAAATGTATGCGCTGTTTAATTCTACTTATTGGTTTTTAAGCCTTTTGTTTCCGATAAGATTATTAAAAATATTGAAACTAAAGATTAAAATTTAAGGAGAAGCTGACCAAATCAATAATTAGATTGGCGCTTTTAACTACCAGCTTTATTTTTTGGAACCATTATTTGATAGGGTTTTATTATTAATATTAAAATGACAATCTTGCTATAAGATTATATTGAAAGTATTAAAATGAAAAATTAAAACAAATCAATTAGTTTATGTTATTAATAGTTTTGTCATTGAAGAATTCGTTAGTCATTTTAAGTGTCAATGCATTGACTTCAATGTGAGGCATATGCCCAATACTATCCAATAAGACCATTCGGGCGTTAGGCATTTCATCGACTATTTTTTGTGAATATTTCGTTGGTATCGGGTCATATTTACCGTGTATGACCAATAATTGATTCTTCAGAGCTGTCAATTCAGGGTAGAAATTAAAATCTTTATCTCTTAATTCTTTCCAAACCATAACATTTACCTTGGTTTGTAACTTTGCTGTTCTTACATCAATATTAGAATTAAACTTTTTTAAGATGGTTGAATCTTTAACATAGGCCTTATATAATAATTTGCCTTGCTTATCTTTAATTTTAGTAATGTTGTCATCCGTTATGGATTTTTCTAAAGCTTGAAATTGATTAAAATCATCCTGATTTAATCTTTCACTAATGCCTTTGTTTAAATCTGCAAGAAAAGCTTCTTCCAGACCAGCTGTACCGATGAGAACTATTTTATCAACCCTTTTAGGATTTTCTATTGTGTACATCATACTTAATAACCCACCCCAAGAAACGCCTAACAAATTAAATTTTTCTAATTTCAGACTGTCAGATAAGACACTTATATCATTGACGAATTGAGCTATATTGATTTCAGATTCGTTAATATTGCACTCGGATTTTCCCGTTCCTCTTTGGTCAAAGAATATCATTCTATGGTTTTTGCCCAAATCTTTTAAATAAAGATAATCGTGATTGAAGTAACCACCAGGACCACCGTGCAAAACAACAATGGGCTCACCTTGCCCAATGGACTTGTAAAATAACGTCGCATTGCCTGATTTCACGTAGCCAGAGTCTATCTGAACTGTTCCAGCATAATCCGGCACTCTTTCCTTGCTTTCTTTGGTATTATTACAACTTAATAGCGTAATCACTAATACTATTGAAAAAAGTGTTTTGAATAAGGTGAGAGATTGTTCTTGTTTCATTTTAGTTCTTGTCCAAAAGTTATTCTATGTCCATCAATGGTTTTTAAGGGGAACTCACGCATTCCCCAGGGTTTGTCTTCCGGTGCGTGCCTAATTTGAGCACCTTTAGATGAAAATTCATTGTAGATGGCATCGATATTGTCAACCTCAATGTAGGCGAAATAAGAGTGGTCGCCCAATTCAGAAGGTGGGATGGCGTCTTTGCATTCACCAAGCATCAACATACAACCATCTCGTTCTGCAAAACGCCATCCTGGGTCACCAATCTTATAAACATCAAAACCCAACACTTCTGAATAGAATTTAGCGGATTTTTCTAAGTCGTGTACTGCTAAAACGTATCTTGATTTAATAATCAGCAATTTTAAACATTAATTCGACGGTATCCATTCAGGTTCACCGTGGTAAGCATCAGCCGTGGTCAATTGCTTTTCATTTTTACCATTTATGTCTATGGTATATAAATGGTCTTTACCATTTCTTTTGGCGTGGAATACTATTTTTTTCCCATTTGGCGAAACATCAATTTCTTGATAGAATTTCTTGTCATTTGTTATTTGGTGCTTCTTCTGTGATTCAATACCAATGGAAAAAATATCGTTGTGCTCATTATCTCTTTCATCTGAATAATGGTAGGTATAAACTATGGTTTTGGAATCTGGCATCCACGAGGTGTATTTTTCACTTTTCTCTGAATTGGTCAATCTCTTTGATTTGCCAGAAGCCAAATCAAAAACATATAGTTCATTGTTACCATCCCTATCGGAAATGAAACTAAAATGTTTGCCATCGGGTGACCAATCTGGTCTGCCATTATAGGAAGGATTTGAAACTAAAAGATTGTTGGTTTCTTTTTTTGGGTCAAACAAACCAATGTATCTGTTCTTATTATCTTTTAAGGTGTAGAGTGCTTTGGTTCCATCTGGGGAAAGGATAAACTCTTCCATACCCTTGGTGTCGAGCTCAACTTGCTTTCCATCTTTATCAACTGCCTTGATTGAAAACTTGTTGAGGGTATCATTAGAGTTGTGAATGATGGCTTGAATTTTCTCATTCCATTTAGGCGACCAATCCCAGCCTTTGTTTATAGTAAGTTGTTTTTGGTTTTTTCCATATTCATCAATGATATAAATATCAAAGTTTCCGGATTGGTTAGTTAAATACGCTATCCTGTGTTGTGCAAAAAGAGTAGAACAAAATAATAATAGAGCAATGGAATTAAGTGCTTTCATAAATTTTTTCTTTAAAGATAAAGAAGTGCCCAAAATCAGTATTCAAGTGAAATAATCCATTTGTCCTAAACTATAAGATGATAGTAAATTTTATAATTTTCCTTGTCAAGAAGCCTTTAAGCCTTTCCTTTTTTTCTTCTTAGGGGTGTTCATATTTTCCTGTTCATTTTCCTCTATTTGGTTTCCTAGGTTTTTGAACGACAACAATCTGGATATTTCACTTCCTTTAAAATTATCATTACCATACTGGAACCGAAAACCCTGTAGTTCTTTTTGGCTATTGAAAGAAGGAATGACCTTGATGTCCTTCTCTCTCATTTTTGCAATGTACACTTCAAAAGAAGTTGGCCTTTTGGTGAGCATGACCCAGTCATGGGCTAGTTTAATACTAGTTTTTGTAGTAACTGAGTTTCTGTTCTTTTCTTCCTGTATCTGTTTAGCAGTGGTCAACCCCGCGGTCAGGGCAACCTTCTCCGCTGCCCGCTGCGCCTTTTTTCCAATGTAGTTGTCCTTATATGCCTTGCCGTTGAAATCGATTCGGTTCACATAAATATGGATGTGGAGGTGTGCCTTGTCTTGATGTAGAAAACCAATCGCTTGGTGCTCTTCCAGCCTCATTTCCTTTAGAAAGGCTTGTGATAAGTATTTCAGTTTATGAAAACCCAGTTTGTCCCTATCGGTTATTGCAGGACTGAGCACGAAACTAAAGGTGTTCTTTTTGCACCTTTTGTTCATGGCCTGCACCATTTGGAACTCCTTGGTGATTTCCTTCGGGTCCAACCCGACAATGTACTGTCTTAATACCACCTTGGCATCCTTCTCTTGGTTCCAGCCATAACCAAGTGATGCCTTGGTGTGGGATATGGATTTGCCCAGGCCTATCATGGCCGGAACCTCTCTAAATGTTTCCTTATCGTAGCGCACAGTTTTTTTGCCTCCATCGATAAGTTCGGATTTCGTTTGCTGAACATATTGGAGAGCAGCCTAAAATTGTTATGGTACATTGCCAAGGTCTTGTATTGTTCCACTTCATCATCGGTCAATCTTCTAAAAAGCTTTTGTCTTAATGCCGTACTTCTGCAATACTCGCTCAAGGTCAATCCCGTGCTTTCCGCTTTTTTTCTCATCAGCAGTTTCTCCTTATGGGTGCACCTAAATTTTACCAAGGCCTCCTTCATGGCCTTTTCCCTTTTCGACCTTTGGGAGAAAAGCAAGGTGGTCTTTGTGTGCACAAAGACACATCTTGAATTGCAGAACGAAACCGTCGGTCTCCCAAACCAGCCCTGAATACATTTACATCCTTATGTGCCTTATATAAATGGGATTCGTCAATACCATTCTTGGTGTTTGCCATAAGCTCCGTTGTTGCTTTTTTGCCCGTATCATCATTATCCAAGAACAGCTGTGCCGTTGTATATTCCTTAATGATAGGTATAGTTCTTTTGGTAAAGGCCGTGGAGTTCATCACCAAAATATCATGGGTCTTCTCAAGGCTTGGGTTAAGCTCCAAAAGGGACAACATATCGAACATCCCTTCGGTAACAATCAACTTTTTCTTTCCATTCTTTAAAAAGGTAACATCCTTGGGGCTAGCTGAATTTTTAAAATATTTATTCCGAAGCTCCCATCCTCCCGAACGGTTTTCAAGTCCTATGGAGAAATGACTCCTTCCATCTATTTTGTAGATGACTTCTTTACAATATTGTCTCGCAAGGTGTAATGGAATATATCTTTCCATTAAATACTCAATTAATGCTGGATGGTTGATTTTCTTGATGTCCAAAATCTCGATTCCCTTCTTTTCGTACATTACATTTATGGGAAGTGGAGGCATTGAAATTTTAAAATGTTCTCTCGATAAAATTTTGAGTGCTTGCTTTACATCTACATTCGCCATCAGACAGACCAGGTCTATCACATTACCTCCCTTACCGATACCATGGTCGTACCATCTGTTCAGGTTTTTGGAAACCTTAAAAGAGGCTTGGTGCTCGGAGCGCAGCGGACTGAGGTACCAAGCTTCTTTTGTATTCTCCCTTTGGGGACTATGGCCGAACTTTTCGAGTACTTCCAGTACCGAAATGTTACGGGCTTCTTCGCATTTGAGTTTTTTCCTTCTCTCCATCTTCCCCAACTTTAAAACCTTCTGCTTCCTTGATAGAGCTTTCTGTCCATCTCGCGTTCGAGTTCCTTATCCGTTTTGGTGGTATTCTCCAAAAGCCATTCATCGATACGTTGCCTGTCAAAAAAAAGGGAGCGTCCCGTGGGTTTGGAAAATGGGATTCTTCGTTTCGAGGTCAGTTTGTAGATCATGCTCTGTGAGAAACCCGTGTAATTGGAAAGTTCTTTAAGGGTCAAAATCTTTTTGCTGAAGGAGAGCTTTTGCTCAATCCTGTCCAACTGCTGTTCAATCGTTGTTTTCATAGTACTTGTTTTAGAATTTCTTCTCAAGTACCCAACAAACACCACTTTTTACAAGAAAAGGTATGACAACATATGTTGCAAAAAGAGGCCAACTTTTTGTATTTCAAATTGTTTAGTAGGAAAAGATTGCAATAAGAATTCTTTTCGGCAAAACTTAATCTATATGCTCCCTTTTGCTATGAAAAAACACCAAAAAAATAAAAATTAGATGATTTTAGCCTATTAATAATTTATAAAATCAGTAGAAATACAATAAAAAATTTAATGATATAAACACATTTTTGAGAATACGGCAGCGATTGTTGTACTTATGTTGTACCGAAGAAAAAACAAGGGGCAACCGAAATCTCGGAAGCCCCGTGTTTAAAGGCGTGGTCCCACCTGGGCTCGAACCAGGGACCAACTGATTATGAGTCAGCTACTCTAACCAACTGAGCTATAGGACCCATTTTCTAGGGCAGCAAAATTAGGATATATTTTTCTATACACCAACATTTTCTTGCCCTTCATTTTTATTGATTTCTTGGCAAAGCTCTACCAATACTCCGTTTGTGGTTTTAGGGTGCAGAAAAGCGACCAGCTTATTGTCCGCGCCTTTTTTGGGCTCTTCATTCAAAACTGTAAACCCTTCATTTTTTAATCGTTCTATTTCTTGTTTAATATCTTCAACAGCAAATGCAATATGGTGCACTCCTTCTCCTCTTCGCTCTAAAAACTTAGCTATTGGACTATTCTCATTGGTTGCTTCAAGTAGTTCAATTTTATTTGGTCCAGATTTAAAAAAAGAGGTCCGTACTCCTTCCGATGCTACTTCTTCTATTTTGTAATGGGAAACTCCAAAAAGCTTCTCAAATAATTGATTAGAGGCATCTAAATCTTTAACCGCTATTCCTATGTGTTCTATCTTTTCCATTTCTCGGCTAAGATAGCATTATTAGCTTATTTTTGCAGTTATGGAAACACAGCGCCAGAAAAAAATAGCAGGAATTATTCAAAAAGATATGGCAGAAGTGCTACAAAGGGCAGCTACTGATGGTGGCTTAAAAGGCACTATAATTTCCGTCTCAAAAGTTTATATTACCTCAGATTTATCTATAGCAAAGGTATATGTGAGTATTTTTCCCAATGATAAGGCCGCTGAACTGTTGGAAGGTATGAAATCCAATGAGCCACTCATAAAACATGAACTGGCGCAGCG
The DNA here is from genome assembly GCF_036985525.1 of Croceitalea sp. MTPC6. Taxonomy (NCBI): domain Bacteria; kingdom Pseudomonadati; phylum Bacteroidota; class Flavobacteriia; order Flavobacteriales; family Flavobacteriaceae; genus Croceitalea; species Croceitalea sp. MTPC6. The sequence goes on along the minus strand of NZ_BTGR01000002.1, from coordinate 6,529 downwards.
AACAAAAAATCAGCTGCGTCGTGTTCCCCATTTGAATTTTTATTTGGACGATTCCCTTGATTATATTGATGGGATTGAAAAATCCTTAGAAGGTGATGAAAACCCCATCGAGAACAGAGATTTGCTTGATAAACGAAAGAAATCTTAAAATTGAACTTTTCTTTTTACATCGCCAAGCGGTATTTGCGTTCTAAAAGTAGCCAAAGCGCGGTGAATATCATCAACTTTATCACATTTTTAGTAATTGTAATAGGCTCTGCTGCTCTTTTTGTTGTGCTTTCCGCTTTTGCAGGATTAAAAACATTTAGCCTTCAATTTACTAACACTTTTGACCCCGATTTAAAAGCAATTCCTACTACTGGAAAGTTTTTTTCTATTTCCCCGGAAAATGAAAAATCACTATCACAATTAGAAGGAATAGCAAACTATTCTAAAGAAATAGAGGAGCGCGTGTATCTCACTTTTCGTGAAAAAGGTGATTTAGCTTATATAAAAGGAGTTGATGAAAACTACCGCTCAGTTACAGGGATTGATAGTACTTTATACTTTGGGAATTGGGGCGTAACAGAATATAATGCAGTGTTGGGCATTGGCATTTATAATTCCCTTGGAGTTCCTATGAAAAATTATAGAACCCCATTACAGGTTCTTGCGCCAAAACCAGGAAAGGGTTCATTCTCGCCTCAATCCTTGAATACAAAACTATACAATGATTTGCCCCTAGTTATAAGCGGGGTTTATGCTATTGAAGAGGGTTTAGACAAAAAATATGTGATTGCACAGCTCCATTTAGTACAAGGGCTTTTGGAAAAAGACAGCACTAAAGTCTCTGGAGTTAATTTTAAACTTAATGGAAGTATTCCATTGGAAGATGCTCGTTTAAATATAAAAAATGCCCTTGGTGAAAAAGCAATTGTTCTAACTCGGCGTGAACTAAATGGTACACTTTATAAAATGCTGAATACTGAAAATCTTGCTACATATTTAATTTTTACTTTGGTTTTAATCATTGCCTTGTTCAATGTTGTTGGTGCAATCATAATGATGATTTTGGACAAACAACAAAACTCCAAAACCTTCTTTGCTTTAGGGACAACAATTAAAGAACTTCGACGAATCTATTTTGTACAAGGGGTATCTGTAACTACTATTGGTGGATTAATTGGAGTCCTAATTGGTTCCATTCTAATTGGTTCCCAACTAGCGTTCGAATGGTTAAAAATCACTCCATCACTAGCTTATCCTGTAGAGTATAGTTTTGCAAATGTGCTAGTAGTCTTAGCTACAATTGTGGTCTTAGGTTTGATTTCTTCAAGAATTGCAAGCAGTAGAATCAGTAAAAAATTGGTGGAGCTATAATTGGTTAAGCAAATTCATAATCCCCAAATTTTTCCAAAACTTCATCAAAAGCGGCAAACACATCGGTAGCTTCATCACTAGTGACCATTTTCATTCGGTATTCTTTAAAGTTAGGAATGCCTTTAAAGTAATTGGTATAATGCCTTCGTGTTTCAAAAACTCCAAGTTTTTCACCCTTCCAATCAATGGACATTTGTAAATGTCTTCTAGCTGCTTCAACACGCTCTAACATAGTTGGTGGAGCCAAGTGGGTGCCTGTTCTAAAATAATGTTTTACTTCCTTAAAAAACCACGGATAACCAATGCTTGCCCTACCTATCATTGCGCCATCCAAGCCATAATCGTCACGCATTCTCATAGCAGCTTCTGGGGAATCCACATCTCCATTGCCAAATACTGGTATATGCATTCTTTGGTTGTTTTTCACCTCTGCAATTGGTTTCCAGTTTGCACTTCCTTTGTACATCTGGGCTCTTGTGCGCCCATGTATGGCAATGGCCTTACACCCCACATCCTGCAAACGTTCGGCAACCTCAACAATTTTAATGGAGTCATCATCCCATCCCAATCGCGTTTTGACAGTTACAGGGAGCTTGGTATGCTCCACCATTGCTTTAGTAAGCGAAACCATTAAATCGATATCCTTTAAAATCCCCGCTCCAGCTCCTTTAGAGACCACCTTCTTTACTGGGCAACCAAAATTAATATCAATTATATCCGGTCCTGATTTTTCTACAATCTCTACAGATTGCAACATGGAATCTAGGTTAGCACCAAAAATCTGAATCCCTACCGGACGCTCTTTTTCATAAATGTCCAACTTCATAACACTTTTAGCGGCATCACGAATCAATCCTTCAGAAGAAATGAACTCGGTATACACTACATCGGCACCCTGTTCTTTGCACAGCGCACGAAAGGGAGGGTCGCTTACATCTTCCATAGGTGCAAGAAGTAAGGGAAATTCAGGAAGCTGTATGTCTCCTATTTTTGGCATGGGGCAAATTTACGACATCCTAATAAGCTGATAAAATAGCAAATGAAGCTATATTCGTTGTGAATACCACATAACTATGCTGCCCTTTGAACCTATTATTTTCGGTGTAAAAATTAACGTTCACCTTATACTGGAATATCTTGCGTTTTTTATTGGGTTTAGATATTATGTTGTACTTCGCAGAATAAGTGGCGATAGCATCTCTTCCAACAACCGCCTGTCCATACTCATTGGAGCGGTGTTTGGTGCCTTGTTATTTTCCAGATTAATTGCATTTTTGGAAAATCCAGAGCTACATTATCAACAAGGCTGGCTTCATATTTTAAATAATAAAACTATAATGGGAGGTCTTTTTGGTGGGCTCTTAGGGGTGGAGCTTGCCAAGAAAATAATAGGAGAAAAACAGTCTTCTGGGGATTTGTTTACCCTTCCTATTATTTTAGGGGTTCTAGTTGGTAGAATTGGCTGTTTTCTAGCTGGAATTAAAGAGTTTACGTATGGAGAAGAAACCTCATTTTTTTTGGGAATGGATTTAGGTGATGGTATTTATAGACACCCTATTGCGCTATATGAAGTCACTTTTCTAATCATTCTTTTCATTTGTATCTTAAAGCTTTATAAGAAAAGGAAGGCTCTTGAAAGTGGAATGCTTTTTAAGATTTTTATGCTTTCATACTTCCTATTTCGTTTTTGTATTGAGTTCATAAAACCAAATACCTTTTTGATTATTGGTTTAAGCAGCATCCAATATTTATGCTTAATTTGTTTGGCATACTACTCAAAAACCTTAAAAAGAGGACTTTTATATGCCGGAAAGAAGTTACACGTATTATGATTTTACATTAAGTCTTTGTCCAGAATGTCTTCGGCGAGTAGATGCCAAAATCGTCTTTGAAAATGAGAAGGTATACATGCTCAAAAACTGCAAGGAGCATGGAAAAAGTAAAGTGTTGATAGCAGATGATATTGAATACTACAAAAACATAAGAAACTACAATAAAGCCTCAGAATATCCAAAAACTTTCAATACCAAAACACATCACGGTTGTCCTTATGACTGTGGCTTGTGCCCTGATCATGAACAGCATTCTTGCCTAACTGTAATTGAAATGACAGACAGATGTAACCTCACCTGCCCTACATGTTATGCGGGGTCTTCTCCTACCTATGGTCGCCACAGGACACTAGAGGAAATTAAAAAAATGCTGGACGTTATCGTTAAGAATGAAGGTGAGCCAGATGTGGTGCAGCTTAGTGGTGGGGAACCAACGATACATCCACAATTTTTTGAGGTTTTAGATTACGCCAAAACACTCCCCATTAGACACTTAATGGTAAATACCAACGGCATTGAAATTGCCAAAGATTTTAATTTTGCCAAAAGATTGGCAAGCTATGCTCCTGATTTTGAAATCTATCTTCAGTTCGATTCGTTGGACAATACGGTGCTCCAAACATTACGCGGTGCAGATTTAGCAGATATTCGCTTGAAAGCTTTAGCGCATTTAAACCAATTAAATCTCTCCACAACTTTAGTGGTCACTCTACAAAAAGGCTTAAATGACCATGAAATGGGCAAAACGATTGATTTTGCCCTTAAGCAAAAGTGCGTTCGCGGTGTTACTTTTCAACCCACACAGGTAGCTGGGAGGTTAGAGAATTTTGAAGTTAATGAAAATAGGATTACACTAACAGAGGTTCGTAGGAAAATTTTGGAGCAGTCCCCAATTTTTGAACCCGATGATTTAATTCCCGTTCCCTGTAATCCAGATGCATTGGTAATGGCCTACGCTCTAAAATTGGGTGATGAAGCAAGTCCTTTAACTCGTTACATTAATCCAGATGATTTGCTAAATGATGGCAAAAACACCATTATTTATGAGCAGGATGAGGCTTTACATGGTAAAATGATTGAGTTGTTCAGCACTGGGAATTCTGTGGAAAAAGCTTCTGAAAACCTAAATAGTATTATGTGCTGCTTACCAGAAATTGACGCTCCAGAATTAGGCTATGACAATTTATTCCGAATTATAATCATGCAGTTTATAGATGCACATAATTTTGACGTTAGAGCCATTAAAAAATCATGTGTACATATTGTAAACAAGGATTATAAGATTATTCCTTTTGAAACCATGAATCTATTCTATCGTGATGATAAAATTGGACGGTTGAAAGAATTACAAAACGAACCGTTATGATTATCATCTTACTCTTATTATTTGGTCCAGCACTTCTATTCTTAATGCTTGGTATGCATTATAGAGGAAAGGATAAAAAAAAATCTTCGATTTTTTTTATTCTGACTGGGGTTTATCTATTAATCAGCTTAGGAACGTGTGGAATAATGATGGCTAATTTTAGATTGCATTAAATCTTAGAAACTATGTTTTTAGAACCAGGTAATTTAGACGGGCTTATAATATTGATTTTCTTAATCATGTTTGGCCCAGCTCTTTTATTTTTAATAATTGGAATAATCTTACTTGTTAAACAGAAGAAAAAAGCGGCTAAAATTTTCTTTATCCTAACCGGAGTTTATCTTTTGATAAGTCTGGGGGTCTGTGGCATACTTGTCGGAGGTGGGCAATTATAAGTTTATTGTTCTTCGAGCCTTTCCCTTTCTTTTTTGTCAATTCCCCTTTCGTTATCCTGTAGTCTAAAGTTTCCGAAATTATATGTAAATCCTACTCTAATGAATTGAGTTTCTGGTCTTCTACGGTAAAAATTATCTTGATTTAGATATTGTGACGTGTAAGTAGGCACATATTTTTCTAAAATATCTTCGGCAGCAATTGATATTACAGCTTTATTATCCCATAGACTCTTTCTAAGACCCAATGTAAGGTTCAGCTGTTCATCAGAAATATAAGATCCAAATATAAAATTAGAGAAATAAGTTAAGGCCAGTTCTCCAGAGAAAGTACCATCCTTTGATAGCGTTAAGTAGTTTGCCAAATAAACATATATACCATCAACATCAACAGTAAATTCTTGATTTCCACTTTCTTCTGCCAAAAAAGTATTGTCTTCGTAAAAAAGCGACGTATATGCATACACATACCATGGGTCAACAATTCCTTTGCTAAAAGTTAAGTCCAGACCATAGGACACACTTTCAGTGGCATTCTGTTTTAACTCTCTTAAGGTCAAATTGGTATTGTCTTGAAAAACATAGTCACCTATTATCCTTCCATTGTTTCTGTAGTATGCATCCACAAAAAACTCACTATTGTAGGTATAGTTTAAGTTGAAGTTATTTGAAAAGCTCGGTATTAGTCCTTGATTACCCTGTTCAAAATCATTTTCATTAATAAAATTCCTAAAAGGGTTTAAATCATTATAGCGAGGTCTATCCACTTTTCTTCCATAATCAAGCGAAAAGCTGTGTTTTTCTGAAGCTGTGTATAGTAAATACAGCGATGGAAAAACTTCAAAAAAGTCTTGGGTATTAGTTTGGTTTAAAGTAAGTGATGTGCCTTGTGAATCTGTAAGTTCTCCACGCAAGCCTAATTTCATTGACCATTTTTCCCAGTTTTTTACCACGCTTAAATATCCTGCATAAACTTTTTCATCATAAAGAAAGTCATCAGATAAAGAAGTATCCACTACATCACTGCTCCCAGAAAAGTTTAAATAATCAATAGAGTTTTCTGAGTCTATGGAAGAATATTTTAATCCCGATTCAAAGGAAGCACTGCCCAAGGGTGTGGCAAAGTCCACTTGTCCAGTAAAAATTTTAATATTCTGGTCCGCATCAGTAGTAAATCCAAAATCTCGTATAAAGCTTTCATTCGCATCAAAATAGCGTGAATCTATTCTTTGCAGAAACTGTCCATCAAAATTTGTAAAATGTCCATTAAAAGATAATTGCGAACCTTCCTTATTTAATTTTTTAATATATGAGAGGTCAAAGGCTAAATTAGTGTTATCTGCTCCAATAAGATTATCAGTGACAAAGGTAGAGTCGATTTGATTTTGACCATTCCTTATATCTGTATTGAGTCTGCTGTCCCATTCCTGATTGGGGTTAAAAGATAGGTTTGAAGTGAAATTTAAACTGTTTTTATTGTCAAAATCATAATCCAAAATAAAGGTGCCATTATGTACCATAGTCTTTTTGACTTCCTCATTATTTGTGTCCCAAATGGAAAAGACCGAATTTGTATCATC